>JAISJH010000066.1 GCA_031261635.1 Oscillospiraceae bacterium | reverse complement strand
TCGAGCATTCGTATGAAAATTGAGCACATAATCGGGCGGATAAAGGTTTTTAAAATTGTCGCCGAAAAGTACCGCAATCATCGAAAACGACTGCATTTGAGGTTCAATCTGATTTGCGGCATCGTCA
This sequence comes from Oscillospiraceae bacterium, assembly GCA_031261635.1. Taxonomy (GTDB): domain Bacteria; phylum Bacillota; class Clostridia; order Oscillospirales; family Oscillospiraceae; genus JAISJH01. Next base: position 22,101 of record JAISJH010000066.1, on the reverse strand, counting down.
ATTTCGAGAAATCGCGCGCCTAACCGTTTCGTTACAACCCTAATGACGGGCAGGGCGCCGCACTTGCGATACGTAGGACGTATAGGCGCGCGGCAATCCAGTGCCGGGGGCGTAATATACGGACTACGTATCGCAGAATACTACGTCAACCGTGGATTGCTTTGCCGCATATCACCAACTACGTATCGCAAGTGCGGCGGCGGCTTCGCAATGACGGTGCGCCGGAGGGCGCACCACGGGCAGGGCGAAGCCCTGCCCTGTCCCGGCGCAAGGCGCCGGGACGGTGGACGGGGTTACGTCCGCGCGCTGCGCGGAAAGGGCGGGTTTGAAACCCGCCCCTACGTGCCGCTACGTAATTTGTTCGCTCCCTACGCGATTTTCCCCCTTGCGTATTTTTTGCGTATGTGATATAATAATGAAAATATAAACGCGTTATGAAAATTTGGGCATTATTTTTTCGTTTTAATAAAAATTCGCTCACGAAATTATTTTGCTGAATTAAAGACAGTGGAATTTTATATAAAATTATAAGAACATCAACAGAGGTTTTATAATGAATTATTACAAATTTAACGGCGGCGAGGTCAGTTCGATTGAGCTAAAAGCGCTGCTTGTGTCGCGGGGGCTTCGCGCGGATAGGGAAGTTTACCGCAGATTTTCTCGGGTCTTTCGCCTTGACGTTAGCCCTCTGACCTGCAATTGCCTCATTCTTTCAGACGGGACGATTGTTCAAATGACGGATATGAAATTTCATTTGAATTATCTCAACGGTGCGCTGTCGTGGGATAATTTGAAACTTTTGCGCTACGCCTCGGAGCTTGGTACGCCATTTCGTCTGCGAATTTTTGAGGAAAAAGCGGCGGTTTTTTATGAAAATGAATTTATAGATTTTGTAACATTTCCTGAATATACCGATTTTTATAAGCAAAAGACTAAATCGGGGCTTCCCTTTATCGGAAACGCGGTTTTGCAGGGTTTAGACTGGGTTTCGTTCCAATATCTCTGGCACTGCGAGTACGCCGCGGCCGGAAAACCTTGCGAATTTTGCTATTCTGGAGCTGAAAGTCAGACGCTCGCGGGCAAGGGAAAACCGCAGCCGAAAGCTGTAAAAACAGAAGAATTTTTGGAAATTGTAAATTACGCTCTTGCAAATACCGAAGCAAAAAATATACAAATTACCGGGGGTTCGACATTCTCGGGAAATTCGGAAGCAGTATATATTCGCGGTTATTTAGAGACAATTAAGGGGAAAATTAGTGAAATAAATGAAATATTACTGTATATCACGCCGCCTAATGATTTTTCACAAATTGATGAATATTTTTCGCTCGGAGCGACGCGGATTGGCTTTAGTCTGGAGGTTTGGGACGAGGCTTTGGCGCGGGAAATTACTCCGGGGAAAATTGCTTTTACCACGCGGAAGCGATATTTAAACGCGCTTGAATATATAGTAAAAAAGCAGGGAAAAGGCGCTGCGTTTTCTAATTTTATTATAGGAATTGAGCCGTTTGAAAGTTTGAAAAAAGGCGCGGAATATCTGGCGGAGCGCGGAATAATCCCCGCCGCGTCAGTATGGCTGCCGATGGGGCGGCCTGTGCGCGGGACAATGAGCGCGCCCGGCGTTGATTATTATAGGCGGGTTATTGATTTATTTGGAGAAATTTATACAAAATTTAATCTTGAACCGGCGGGAGCGCGCGGACTTAACGTCTGTATGGAGCGCGATATTTGGAGGAATAAATGTCAGGTTGTTTAATTTGCGGAAAACCGCTGTTATATGTGCAAAATACGAAGCGAAAACGCTGTAAAATTTGTGGAAATATTTTCAGTGCGGACGCTTTTTGCCTCGGCGGGCATTACGTTTGCGACGCTTGCCACGGCAAGGGCGCGATATACGTAATTCGCGCGGTGTGCAAGAGCGCACAAACCAGCGACGCGTGGGCAATTGCGCGTGAAATAATGCGCTCTCCGGCAGTCGAAACGCACGGTCCCGAGCACCATATAATCGTCGGTTCCGCGCTACTCGCGGCATATTGTAACGCAAGCGAAAGCTACGAAAATTTTGAAAAATATTTAGAAATAATCGAAAAGCGCGGTAAAAAAGTTCCGGGCGGAACCTGCGGATTTTGGGGCGCCTGCGGAGCGGCTATAGGCGCCGGAATTTTCCTCGCGGCAGTGACTAATTCTACGCCTCTGGCAACGGAAACCCACGGCTTGTGCAACCGCTTGACCGCGCGTTGTTTAGCCGCGATAGGTGAAATCGGCGGTCCGCGCTGCTGTAAGCGCAATGTAGCCTTAGCGATTCGCGAAACCACTGCGTTTTTGCGCGAAAATTTTGGGGTAAATTTGGGTGGTGAAAGAATAATTTGCGAATTTTCAACTAAAAACGACGAGTGTATAGGTGATAGATGTCCGTTCGCTAACTCCGAATTTTAACAATATCGTCCGCCTGTAATTCGCCGACTAAAATTGGAGAATTTTTATCGTGCGCGGAGTATTTTTTCGAGACTAAAGCGGCGCTGTGATTTGCGTAGCAATAGCGGCAGCCGTGTAGGCAGGTAGCGTATTCTCCGATGTCAACGCTGACCGCGCAATTGCAGCCGGGGCGTTGGTTTCTGTCGCGTTTGGCGTCTATACCAAAAAGCTCCGCGTCGACACATTTCGCCGGGATTATTCCGAAGTGCGATAATTCCGGGTCGCAGCAAGCGCATATTTCAAGGCCGTTTGACTGTGCGATTTTTGGCAAAATTTCCGCAAGTTGAAGCTGTTCCTCGCGGCTTTTATTGATATTTAACGCCCTCATATTTCGCGCGATACTTTTGTATTCTATCACAAAACTAATTGTTACGCGGTTTGTATAATTTTTCAAAATTTTGCAAATTTTCTCAAATTCGCGAACGTGATAATCAAAAGTATATCGCGCGTTAATTAAAATCGGGTCATAACGCCAAGTAATCCGCTCTTTACCAAAAATTCCAGATATTTTAAGAAAAGCGGGGATAATTACGGCGTTTTTATCCGGGACATTAGGCTCAATATCGCGTCCGTATGGCGTAAGCGTGAATTGCCAGGCGCATTGAAAATCCTTGAAATTTTCAATTTTATCAAGCAGCGGTAGCGGGTTTTTAGTCCAGAAAACTATGCCGTCAACGTCCTCCGGCAGTAAACTTATTTTGCTGACAAGCCTAGGATTTATTGGATTTCGCGCCAGAGCGTAACCTTCGCGCAAACGGTTAAAAAACCATTCGGAATAAAACGCGGGAATATCCGTTCGGCGCGACGCTGAAATTATCATAATTCCCTCCTGATTTCACGTTTCGCTACGCCGTTGAAACGTACGTTGCCTTCGGAAATTTTAATATTTATATTTTGTAATTGTGGCATTTGTTTCAATTTTTCTAACGCGATTTCAGGGTTTCCACCGTCTATAATTATAGATAATTTTCGATTATTTGCACTTGCCTCAAAAGCTCGTATTTCTGAAATTTCATATAAAATTTCGTCCAGTTCAGTAATAGTAATTTTTTCACCGTTTTCAAAAGTAAAGCCGCTTTTTGACCGTCCGAGAATACGGTCTAAGCGTCGCAATTCGCTTCCGCAATTGCAAATACCGGGTAAAATTCTGGAAATATCGCCGGTTCTGTAGCGAATAAAGGGCTGCGCGACACGGTTCAAAGTTGTGAAAACTACCTCGCCCCATTCGCCGTTTTTTTGCGTTTTTCCGCTTTTGGGGTCTATAATTTCTATAAATAAATCTGTTTCGCGTATGTGATTTCCGCTTCGCGCTTCGCACATCACCGCTCCTCCGTAGCCCGATTCAGTTAAGCCGTAGTGTGTAAAAACTTTGCAATTCCATAAATTATCTATAGATTTCATTAATGAATTTGCAGAAAAATCTGAAATTAGCAAAACGCGTTTTACATTTTTCGCAACTCCGGTTCGGGCTAACGCAAAAATTTGACTAGGCAATCCGACGACGCAATCAGCGCGAAAATCGTTAATTTTTTGTAAAATTTCCGCGCAATCAATTACCGGGCCTAAAATTAAACTTTTTCGCCCGCTTCGCGCGAGTGCGACGGAAAGTAAATCCGCTACGGACGCAGGAGTTTGACCGGGTAATAAAATTGCCGTCAGCCCCTCCGGAGTGGCTATCGCTGTCATTCCGAGCGCAAAAAAATTAACCGCGCGCTCTAATTCCTCCGCGGTAAAAAATACGCGTTTGGGCTTCCCGGTGGTGCCGGAGGTCGCGAGCGTTACTGCGCGCGCAATTTTATCCGGCGGCAGACACAAAAATGAGTTAGGTTCCGCGGATAAATCGGAAGGATACGTAAAAGGCAGTTTTTCGAGGTCTGAAAAGCTGCTGATTTCAGAAAATTTTTGTAATTTTTTGTTATAAAACCGACTGTTGGCACGAACATATTTAATAGTTTCTTGTATTTTTTTTAATTGATAATTTTCAATAGCCGCACTACTTGGAACGGCGCCAATATCACGCGCGGCAATAATGTTAAGCGGCGAAATATTCATATTTTCCTTCCTAGAATTAAAAAATATCCGGTATTTTCAAGGTTCCCGGAGTAATAAGTTTCCCGAGGAAATTCTCGCAATTCCGCGAAGTAAGTCACCAGTGCGGGCGTATGGTCCTCGGTAAAAAATGCTTCGAAACCACAATTTTTTAGCTTTTCCAAAAATTCGCCGATAAAATTTCTATTAAAAATATCGCTTATAATAATTACACCGTCATTTTTCAAAACGCGAAACGCTTCAGAGAGCGCAAATTCGGAATTTTCAATGCAGGACAGCACACATTCAAACAGCGCAATTTCGAAAGTTTCAGCGTCAAAAGGCAATTTTTCAGCGTTTTCTGAAACGCCTAGAGCCTGATATCCTAATTTTTTCAAAAAATTGACGCTTGCGCCCTCGCCGCAACCAATATCAAGTACGCGGGCGGGCGGAAAAACGCCCGTCAGGCGCACGGCGCGGCGAGTGAGGTTCAGACCACCGGGGTGATTAGTTTTATCCGTCATAATTTTGTTAAATATTTCGCGCAAAATGGCTGAATTTTTCCAAAAATGTCTGAAGCGTGTAGACTGCAACGCCGTAGCCGCGCAAAATCCAACGTGAACGCGTCTTGAAACGCCATTCCCGTGATTGTGAAACCGTGCGATTTAACGCGTTTTGCGAAAATTTCAAGATTTGTAAAATCATCATTTTCAGCGGTTTCCGCTTCCTTTCCACGCGTCCAACGCTTTGATACAAATTTTCTGTTTTTTATGTGCGAATTTTCGCAACAACAGGCGTCGGAATTGTATTTTGCCGTCAATTTCATCAATTTTCCCTGCGGTAAAACTACAAAATCGCCGTGAAATCCGCAGCGCGGGTGGTCGCAGGAGGACGGAACAAAATTTGAAATTTGCAATTTTCCGTCAGTTTGCCGCTCAATTTCTGTAAGAATTTCCGGTAAAGTTACACGCTCGCTATCCCCCGGAGGCGACGGAAAACGCCCAAAATAGCTAATCGGCTGAAAATGTACGCCGCGAATTACAGGCGAGCGCGACAACGCAAAATTCAAAATTTCACCAATATTATCAACATTAACGCCGGGTACAATTGTCGGCACGAGCGTCACGCCGAGTTTCACCGCACCGCAATTTTCAATTGCGGCTATTTTTTCCGAATATAAATCGCGTCCGCGAAGTTTTTGGTAAATTTCCCCGCGCGTCCCGTCAAATTGCATAAATACGAACGACAAACCGGAATTTTTCAAAATTTCCGCGTATCCAGGCTCGCTTCCAAGTCGCAATCCGTTAGAATTTAGCTGCACGGTTTCAGCTCCGGCGCGGCGTGCGGCGGCAATTATCTCCGGCAAATCGTCGCGAACCGTCGGTTCTCCGCCAGATAGCTGAATAAATGTATTTCCATTATCGCAAAGCCGCTTAAAAACAGTAAATAATTCCTCAACGCTCGGCTCATTAGCGGAATTTTCACCGCTCGCGGCAAAGCAAACGGGGCAACGCAAATTACAGCGCGATGTAACTTCAACCAAAGCGCAGCAGGTATTATTTTCGCTTTTCAATCCCAAATTTTCATCAATTTTGGGTGATTTATAAGTCCACCAATTTTCAAAATCTACGGAATTGCCGCGCCAAATTACGGCTGAAAATTCGCCGTGCTCCTCGCAAAATTTTCGTAAAAAATATTCATTTTCAACACGCACAATCCGCGCGTCAATCGGCTTCAAACATTCGGGACAAACGCTTTTTGTGCGTTCGATTACGGTCGCTAATGTCGTCATTTATCCTCCAACTGCTCCTCTACTTCCGCCATTCTGCCCTCCGCAAGTTCAGGCGGGATAAACACTTCGCCGCATTTTGGACATACCGGCACCTCGTGCGAAAACGTATTTCCCAAATACGTAAATTGCACCTTTGACAGCTTCAAAACTATATCGCATTTCGCGCATTTCCAGTCCATTTAATCCTCCTTAGCTATTCGCATACGATGATAATACGCGTTTTTTATTTCAAATTTTCCATTTCCAAGCGATTTATAGCGCACCCAGTACGTCAGCGAACCTTTCACCAGCGAACACTGAATAATATTTTCAGAATCAATAAATTTTACGCCGCTTTTTTCAGCTTTTTCAATTGCTTCGCGCATTTCGTCCTCGCCTATCAGCTTTCTGTCAATTTCCTCCGCTAAGACCGCTTCAATTACAAGCTCAATAGAATTTTGCGGATTTTCTTTTGAAAATCCCTCTAATTTTTCTTGCATTTTCAATTTCACCTCCATACGATTTCGCCGTTTTTCACCAATCAGCGGCGCAATACCCGGTTTTAATCCGAATAAAATATCTAAAATATGCAAACATTCTTTCCCGCGCTCATCGAAAACATCGCGGCAATTCGCGCAGTATACTATATACGGTAACGGCGATTCCTCCGCGCGATTTTTTGACATTTCTTCAAATAATTTTCGATTTGCGGCGCGGATATGGCCGCCGTTTCCGCAGCATTTCCCGGGGTTTTCGAGTTCCTCCAGCGCTATCCCGGAGCTAGCCGCCAGCGACCGGACGGCGGTTTTCATCGCGCTGTCCTCCCGCGCCGAACAAGGGTCGAATACAATTGATAATGGATAATTGATAATGGATAATTGTTGGATTTTTGATTTTTCCATTAACTCATAGATTGATATTACTTGAATTTCCGGCAGTGTTTCTTTGAACATTCGCTCGCAGGTGGCGCAGGCTATAACCAGCGCGGGCTTGCCGGATTTTCCCCAAATATCGCGAATGTTCGATATATTTTCGCCGAATAAATCCATACGCCCCGCCCAGTATGCCGGCGCGCCGCAACAGCCCAGGAAAATTCCGCAATTATAATTATTTTCTAAAAATTCATAAGATTTTATCACGTGTTCCGGCTCCATCGCGCCCAGCTGACAGCCCGGGAAAAATAAATATTCGCATTTATCGTTTTTCGCATAAACATAGCCCGCGTCTGTCGCCGCGTGCGTCATTTCGCGAAGCCAGAAGTCGTGCAGGGCGGCGGGCGCTACCCCGTCCTCAGCCCGTTGAACCCTTGATAAATGCAGAATTTCCCCGACATTTACCCCCTCCGGGCAGACCGCGCCGCAGTAGCCGCAGTCAAGGCAGCTGTACGTTTCGCGCGTAATCATATGCGTCGAATACGGCGGCGCGGCGCCGATATCCGTATAGACTTCCGAAGCAATTTTTTTAGGTAATTTCTTGAATTTTTCAAGCATTTCGCAATTCGCCAGGCACTTCCGGCAATCGCACTGCATACAGCGCGCCGCCTCGGCTTTTGCTTCAGCTTCCGAATATTCCCCGCCCGAAGCGGGAAGCACAAGCGGCTTTTTTTCCACGCCAAAATGCTCGACATAATGCCCGCAGTCGCGCTTATCGTAGCTTCCGTAGGTTGCCGAGGCTTTGCCGGTCTGCAAAAAAACCTCAAGCATACGCGCACTGTCCGGCGCACTCGCAAGCGAGTGGATTGCGTCCTCACCGACTATCCCGCCGCCAAAAAATATTCGCGGATTTTCAGAATTTCGCAGTTTTTTATCGAACGTTCGGGAAAGTCCAAAATCCAAGCCGTTTTTGCCGCTCGCGACAAAAACCGCGTCAAATTCCTCTAAATTTTCAAGACTTTTTATTTCCGTATTAAATCTAAACTCCGGCTTGTCAAAAGCGAACTGATTATTTATATCTTCCTCAAAATATGAAAATTTTTCATTAGCGCGAAGTTTGCCGCCCCATTCATTTTCCTTTTCAAAAACCGTCACCGAATATTTCTTTTGGGCAAGCCCGAGCGCAACCGCTAGCCCCGCAAGCCCCGCTCCTACTACCGCAACGCTCCCTTTTTTAGCAGGCAGAACGTACTGCTCGCCGCGTTTATCCGGCGCAAAACGAATTACGGCGTTCTCAATCGCCGACAAATTGAGCGGCTCATCGCCTAAAGCCTCACGTTGGCACCGCCCGCGGCAGGGCGCGGAACACAGCGCGGCGGCAACGCCCGGAAAAACCGTCGCGTTGCGAAAAGTCTTGTACGCCTGCTTCCATTTTCCGCGCGAAACGCGCTCCAAAAACGTCCGTATATCGAGCCTGAACGGACAGGCGTAGGTGCAACTGGCGGGTTCGCCGCCAAAACAACGCTCCGCGTAGGCAATAATTTCAGCTTGCTGCATAAAAAACCTCAAAAAAAACCTCTACAGCGCGGGGCGGGTTTGAAACCCGCCCCGACAAACCCCTCGTCCCGCGCCGAGCGCGTAATATCTGATATTTGATATCTGATAACTGTTATCTGAACCCTACATCGGGTTTGCGGCAATTTCGTCCATTTCCTCGTCGAAGTCGGTACCGAGCCAGTATTTAGGCGGGGTATTGTCCTCGCCGCGCTGTTTCGCTTCATATGCCGCTTTCACCTTATCGGGCGTAGCGGGGAGGGCGTACACGCGCGCGCCGCAGGCGTCGTCAATCGCGTTGATTATCGCCATATGGTTCGAGCTCTGGAACACTTCCGAGCAACCCGCCGAGCCGTGAGGTCCGAAGCGGCGCGGGGTTTCCACGCAGATAAGGTTGTAGTCGTCGGGTATCATATCAATCGTCGGGATACCGCAACCGGCGATGTTGCCGTGCTTATTCTCCGCGTCGTAGTCCTCGGTAAGCGCAAAACCGATTGAGTGCGACAGGCCGCCGTAGCCCTGACCGTCAACCGCGAGGCGGTTCCCGACGGTTCCCACGTCATAGGCGCAGGTGTAGCGAAGCGTCTGCACTTTTCCCGTTTCAACGTTGACCTCGACAAGCGCGGTGTTGACGCAGTACATATATTCGGCGTTCTTTTCGCCTCTGCCCTCGTTCGGGTCGGGTCCGGGAGGCAAGCCTAAACCCATCTGGTCGTAGTGACCGAGGTAATAGGTGTCGATACCCTCCGCCTTCATTTCCTCGTAAGTGCGGTAAGTTCCGTCAGCCTTTCGCATAGCGTCAAGGAGCTTCGTGGCCGCGTCAAGCGTCGCGTTACCGACCATATAGTGACTGCGCGAAGCCGCCGCAAGCCCGGAGTCGGGACATTCCTTGCTATCGTTCATCACAAGACGTACCTGCCCGGGTCTGAGGTTTAGCGGAGCGAGGGCTTTCAGCGTATGCCCGAGCGTGCCGATATCGCCGCCCTGCCCCACGTCCTCCCAGGTATTGTAATGGGTTACGCCGCTAGCCGTGAGTTCGAGCGCGCAGTTAGCCTGGTCGACAAAGCCGATAGTGCAGAGGAAGCCGCCTTGTGAAACGCCCACGCCAACGTGCCGCCCGGCTTTTTTAAGCTCCTCCGCTTCCTTTTTATACGCCTCATACACAGGGCGCAGTTTTTCAAACAAGCGGCGGTAGGAATCGTAGTCATACGGCTCAACCTGGTTAATAGTAGTATCACCGGGTTTCAGCAGATTATTAAAGCGGAACTCAAAGGGGTCAACCCCCGCCTTACGCGCAAGCATATCAACAAGCGCTTCGGTAGTGGTATAAATCTGCGGCGCGCCGAAGCCGCGATACGCCGTGTTAAACGCGTGGTTAGAGGAGCCACCGCGAGCCAAAGCGCGGATATTCGGAATATTGTAGCCGTGGAACGCCACGCTGATAAGGTTATTGAAAATGTTACCCGCCACGGAGGCATACGCGCCGTGGTCTAGCCCCACGTCATACTCTGCGGCGATAATATGTCCGTCCTTGTCCGCGCCTATTCTGCCGTTAGCGAACGTAGCGGAACGCTTGCCGGTGGTATGGTTAAACTGGTCATACGGAAGCGTCAGCGTAACGGGAGCCTGCAAAACCTGTACAGCCGTACACACGACCGAGGCCACGTTCGGGCTAATCGCGTAGCCGAAGGAGCCGCCCGCCGGGTTCATTATAAAGCGCAGGTTATCCTTCGGAATACCGCAGGCCATAACAACGTCGTCGCGTGTTTCGTCAATGCTCTGGAATTTCCCTTGCAGCGTTACCATACCGTCTACGCCGATGTAGCCCTGCATAGTATCCGGCTCAATCGGCAAATGCGGCTCGTGCTGCGAGTGGAAGCTGCCCTCTACAACAAACTCTGCCTCGTCAAACGCGCTTTCCGCGTCGCCCTTGACAAGCGGGGCCTCCATATAGAAGTTAGGAAGCTGTTCGTGAAGCTGTATCGCGTTAGGCTGTACCGCTTCGATAAAGGTCTTATACGTCGGCAGGATTTCAAGATTTTGCTTGACGAGTTTAGCCGCCGCGCGTGCGTGAGCCTCGGTATCCGCCGCTACGCAGGCGAGTACGTCGCCGCGCCGGTTGATTACTTTATGGGCGAAAACCGGGAACTCGGTGATACCGTTGCCCTTCTGGCGCGGTACGCGGGCAGGCGAGGCCAGGTTATTAGTACCGATTACGTCAGCTGACGTAAAGACTTTGACTACTCCGGGAGCCTTGTCGGCCTCCGTCGTGTCAATGCCGATAATCTTAGCGTGCGGGACTTCCGATAGCACAAGCGCGAGGTGAACCGTCTCCGGCGGCATTTTGAGTTTGAGGTCGTCGCCGAAGTCCGTAAGCCCCGTGACCTTAGCCACAGCGGTCGGACGCGGGAGATAGGAGCCGTAGGCGTCCTCGTTCTCGCCGAATATATAGTTGAGGCTCTCCGCGGGCTTTTCGCCGCGCATAACTTCGGCGGCCGCCATAACCGCGTCAACAAGCGGCTTGTAGCCCGTACAGCGGCAGACGTTCCGGTGCGCCCTGTACCACTCGCGAACCTCCTCGCGGCTCGGCGAGGCGTTCTCTTTGAGAAGCTGATACGCCGATACAATGAAGCCCGGCGAACAGAAGCCGCACTGCGCCCCACCGTAGGTTATCCAGGCTTGCTGTAAGGGGTGCAGGTTCTGCGGAGTGCCGATACCCTCGATAGTGACGATTTCGTCAAAATCGTTGAGAGTTTTCATTTTGCGGTTGCAGGAACGGATAACCTGTCCGTTCAGAATAACGGAACAGGCGCCGCACACGCCGGTTCCACAGCCTACTTTAACGCCGGTAAGTCCCGCGCGGCGCAGAATAGTAGCCAGAGAATCAGTTTCCGGGTCGCAAATCACCGGGCGTTCGACCCCGTTAAGAACGAGGCGGATTCGTTTAAGTGCCATATTTCCCTCCTTATGTGCGCTAGATATAGTATTAACCTTTATAGCCCGATTATAGCAAATTTTACAAACCATTGCAACTGTTTTCGAAAAATAACCCGTGGGAATGAATGAGGGTAGTCAAAATTGCGCGTACAGTCAAATGTAGGGGACGATGCCCACATCGTCCCGCCGAATTTTTCCATTTTCCGTGACACGTACATTTGTGCAATTCTCGGGGCGATGTAGGCATCGCCCCCTACAAGTATCGAACAAAAATTGCCACCGTAATTATTCATTATACGACAAGTTCCGTCCCCTCTACCGCCTTATCGCGGTACGCCGCCAAGGCGGGGCGCACGTCGTTTTTTATGAAGCGCTCTACCTGTCGCGGCGCGGCTCCAATATAGCTCTCTGGGTTTAGTTTTGAGCGTATTTCGTCCTCGTTCAGACCGAAGCCCGGGTCGCTTGCTATGCGCTCGATTAGGTCGTTAGGTAAACCCTCCTCTTTGACCCGCGCTCCCGCCGCTACGGAGTGGACGCGTATGCGCTCGTGAAGCTCCTGCCTGTTGCCGCCTTTTGATACGGCGTCCATCATTATGTTTTCTGTCGCCATAAAGGGAAGCTCGTCCATTATGTGCTTTTCAATGACCTTGGGATACACTTTTATGCCGGACACTACAGAGCTTAGAATATTGAGTATACTGTCGGCCGCCAAAAACGCCTCCGGTATAGCTATACGGCGGTTCGCGCTGTCGTCAAGAGTGCGCTCGAGCCACTGGTTATAGCTCGTCAAAGCAGGGTTTAAGGTATCGGTAATAATATAGCGCGCAAGCGAGCAGATACGCTCACAGCGCATAGGGTTACGCTTATAGGGCATAGCGGAACTGCCGACCTGCTTGCTCTCAAAGGGTTCCTCCAGCTCTTTCAAATGCGACAGCAAGCGCAAATCAGTGGCGAACTTCCCGGCGGACTGCGCCAAACCTGAAAGCGCACTGATAACGTAGTAATCAGCCTTGCGCGAATAGGTCTGACCCGTTACAGGTACGGATTTTTCAAAGCCGAGTTTTTGAGCTACGAGCGTGTCTAAACGTTCAACCTTTTCATAATCGCCGTCAAAGAGTTCTAAAAAACTCGCCTGCGTTCCTGTAGTACCTTTAGCTCCCCGGGGCAAGAGCGTAGCCCGCCTGTATTCAAGCTCTTTCAAATCCGTGAGGAAATCGTAAAGCCAGAGCGTAGCGCGTTTGCCGACTGTCGTAAGCTGCGCCGGCTGAAAATGCGTGAAGCCTAAGGTGGGCAGAGCCTTATATTCAAGCGCAAAACCCGCGAGTTTTTCAATCACTCCGGCGAGTTTACGCGCGAGATACTCTAAACCCTCGCGCATTATTAGGATATCGGTATTGTCGCCGACGTAGCAGCTCGTAGCGCCGAGGTGGATAATAGCCTCCGCGCCGGGAGCCGCTTCGCCAAAGGTGTGGATATGCGCCATAACGTCGTGGCGAAGTTTGCGTTCCCACTCTCCGGCGCTGTCGAAGTCTATATCGTCCAAGTGAGCGCGCATAGCGTCAAGCTGCGCGTCGGTAATGGGGTAGCCAAGCTCGCGCTCCGATTCAGCGAGAATAAGCCACAGCCGCCGCCAGGTGGAAAATTTTTTCTGGTCAGAAAAAAGAAAAAGCATCTCCGAACTGGCATAACGCGAAGCCAGCGGCGACTGATAGCTATTGTGTACAAGCGACATCAAGTATTCCTCCGTGTGTATATTTTGTGCAATTTAATCGACCTCTTGCGAAATTACCGCGCACGGCGCGGGAAACCGCCCCGCCGCCTGCGGGCGGCACCCCTCCACAGAGGGGATAAGGACGGGGAACAACCCCCGGCACTGCGTGCCACCCCCTTCTACGGAAGGGGGCAATAGAAACGCGTCCCCCGTCCAAGCCCTCGTCCCCTATCCCCTCTGCGGAGGGGTGCCTCCGCAGAGGCGGGTGGTTCCCCCGCAGGGCGCAACCTCCGTCCAAGCCCCGTAATTATCAATTATCCATTATCAATTATCAATTGTCAAAACGTCTCTGATATTTGATATTTGATAACTGTTATTTGCAACTAATCTTCAACGACTGCGTTGACTTCCGAATCGTCTACCCAACTTGTCAGACCCATTACCGAGTCTACCGGGAGGGAGAACAGTATGCCGTTGCCCTCTGTGGATAGTCCCGCGGCTTGTAGGATTGCGTTCATTATATCGGCGGCTTTATCCTGTTTTACTACGGATAGCATTATATCTTTTTCCGGCATAATTTCTATGCCGAGAAACTTTGCGGCTTCCTTGCCCGAAACGCCGAGGCCGTGTATTAACGTACCGCCGCGCGCTCCCGCGCTTTTTGCGGCCTTGTTCGCGATTTCGTAGGAACCGCGGTTTATTATTGTTACGATTAGCTCGTGGGTGGCTTCCGGCATATCTTTCACTCCTCTTTCTTTAATATTCACAGACGGCGTAAGTTTCGTTACGGCCTTGCTTGCGGCGGACATAGGCACGGTGAACGCTATACCCGTCCCCGCCCGCGTCAGGCGAAGTTCGCGTTCAAGCCGCTTGTAGGTATCGTGAACGGTGCTGTGCTGCGCCGCGCCGAGCATTATGATTTTGCGGTTTTCGCCTAAACCCAGAAGCTCTAACAGCTCGTTTTCAGCGGTTCCGAAGCCGGGCATCTGGAAGCGGAAATTTATACCGCTCTTAGCGTACAGGTGGTCAAGTTTCGCGGCGTATTCTGCGGAGGCGATAGTTATAAACAGTTTCATAGCGTCAACCTCCCTGTTTCAAAAGGTGCGGGGCGAGTATAACAAGCTCGTCAAGCTCCGCGACAGCCGCGAAGTCCGCGCGGCGCGTAGAGAGCCTTGACGCAAGCCCCAGTAGCTGTATTGTAATAAGCGGGGTCATAGCGACCATCGCGACTATTCCGAACGCGTCCTTAGCGAGGTCGCCGCCTACGCCTATACACGCCCCCATTGCAAACGGAAGCAGAAATGTTGCCGTCATAGGCCCCGAAGCAACGCCGCCGGAGTCAAAGGCGATAGCCGTAAAAATGTTAGGCACAAAAAACGTCATTATCAGCGAAAACGCGTAGCCCGGTATCAGAAACCATATAATGCTAACGCCCGTCAGAACCCTCGTCATAGCAAGCGCAACGGACACCGCGATACCGATTGACAGCGCGTTTGCGAGCGATTTAGCCGATATGCGCCCCTGCGTAACGTCCTCAACCTGCTTTTTCAGGACGTGAACGGCGGGTTCCGCTTTTACAATGAAGAAACCGACAAGCGCACCGAGCGGTATAAGCAGCCAGCTAAACTCGCCCGACCCTAGTTCCTTACCTAAGTACAGACCTACAGGCATAAAGCCTACGTTAACGCCGGTAAGAAACAGCACCAGACCAACAAAGGTTATCGCGAAACCTATCATAACGGTTTTGAAATCTTTGCGTTTAAGTTTTATCATTACAAGCTGAAACAATAAGCACAGCGCGACTATCGGAACTATAGCGATAGTGACGTTTTTGAGTTCGTCCGGGATTGCGTATATAAATTCCCCCGCTACCTGGCGCACGTTGTCGTGAGTTATAGCCTCCGCGACTACCGGGTCCGCGCTCGCGCCGCCGTTTATCGCGCCGAGTATTAGCACGGTAAGTATAGGTCCTATGGAACAGAGCGCGACCAGACCAAAAGTATCCTCCTCGGACGTCTTATCGCTTCGTATCGCCGTAAGCCCAAGCCCGAGCGCCATTATAAACGGTACGGTTATAGGCCCCGTTGTAACGCCGCCGGAATCGAACGCGACGGGGATAAAATCCGGCGAGATTAACGGCGACAAGGCAAGCGCAAAGGTTATGATATAAAAAACAATAAGCAGTACCGACAGTTTCAGCTTCAGCAGAGTACGCAGAAAGGCTATTGTCAGAAACAGCCCAACTCCGACAGCTACGGAGAGGATAAGCACCATATTTTCAGCAATAGGGGTTTGTTCGGCAAGCACGGTTAGGTCAGGTTCGGCAACAGTGATAAAAATACCGATTACAAAACAGGTGATTATAATTAGCGGAACCTTGCGCGTTTTAGTAATGCCGGAACCGATACGCTCGCCCATTATCATCATCGACTGGTCAACCCCGAGCGTAAACAGCCCCAGCCCCAATATCAGCAAAACCGTTCCCAACAGGAACAGAAAAACCATTTCGCCGGACATAGGCACGATTGTCACCGACAGCAGTATCACTATAAGCGACACCGGCAACACAGCCGACAGCGACTCGAATATCTTGGCATACAAATTCTGCTTCATTGTTACCTCCTAAATTATAGTATCATATACAATTACTGGCGAAGCTAAGCCCCCGTCATTGCGAAGCACCGGTAAGCCCGCGATACGTACTGTGTTACAGGTGCAAAGCAATCCAGTAGTATACGCCAAAGACACGTATCTATTCCTCCCGGCACTGGATTGCTTCGCCGCTATACGTTCTGCGTATCTCACGCTTTCCGCGGCTTCGCAATGACGAACTCTTTACTCTTGACCGTTTGGATACGCGTCCTAAACGCATTAGCGGTACGTCCCGCCGCGCAAAACCACAAATCTCACATCAGCTTTTTCATATTGCGCTTATACGCCTCTACTCCGGGCTGGTCGAAGGGGTTTACTCCCGATATATAGCCGGATACTCCGCAGGTCAGCATAAAGAATTGCAATAGCTCGCCTACTCCCGCCGCGTCCGGTATACCCGCGTTGATTTCGAGAGCCGGAACGCCGCCCTCCGTGTGCGCGGCTTTTGTAGCGTCAAGTGCGATACGGTTAATCCCGTCAAAGCGTCTGCCCGCGAGGTGGTTGAAGCCGTCGAAGTTGTGCGCCGATTCGGGAACCGTCAGCGCCGCGCCGCTATCTGCCCACAGGAAGGTTTCAAACATCGTCCGCTCGCCGTCCTGCATATACTGACCCATTGAATGGAGGTCGGCGGTAAGGTTTAAGGATACGGGCAGGATACCCTTGCCGTCCTTGCCCTCGCTCTCGCCGAATAGTTGCTTGAACCACTCGCCGAAGTATTGAAAATTAGGCTCAAAGAGCGACAGCGCCTCAAACTTTTTCCCGGCGGCGTACAACGCCTGCCGCGCCGCCGCGTAGTCAAGAGCCTGCGAAATATTATCAGACCCGGCAAAGCCGGAGGAACCTCCGCGCAACGCCAAAACGTCAATCCCGGCAATAGCGACAGGAAGCAGACCCGCAGAGGACAGGACGCTGTACCGCCCGCCTATGTTATCGGGAATAGTGAAAATCCTATAAGAACCCGCTTCGGCGATTTGCCTCATAGCGCCGCCCTCGGGATTAGTAACAACTGCAACGCGCCCGGCGGCCGCCTTTTCACCATAGCGGCGTATAAGCTCCCGTTCAAGCACCCTAAAAGCGAGCGCGGGCTCGGTAGTAGTGCCGGATTTACTTACGACGACGAGCGAAAACTCTTTACCGTCAAGGCGTTTAATAAGCCGCTCCAGCGCGCTCCCCGACAGGCTCGTTCCGGCGAATACAACGCGCGTACAGTCGGGAACGAGCAGCTCAATAACGGCTTTCGCGCCTAAATACGAGCCTCCGATACCGATAACGACAGTTATATCCGAATTTGCGCTAAATTCGGCGGCGGTTTCGATTAGTCCGTCCTCAATACGGTTCTGCTCCGCGTCCGGGTCTAGCCAGCCCAAAAATTCAGAGCCTTTCCCGGTACCGCTCCGCAGTAGCCTGTACGCCGCCTCCGCTTTTTCACGGTATTCATCGTAGTTCGCGATTTCAGGTTTAGAAAATTTTAACATAGACGCCTCCTCCGCATAATAGACCAACTCACATACTTTAGTAATCCACAGTACGCCGTTAGTATAACACATTTATCCGAATATTGCAAGCCCTTACTTTATTTTCCGCTCCTACCCCGCTTCTACACACTTCGCGCCGCTGTAGGCATATAATATATGTTACGTCAACCATTTCGGGAGGAAAGTATGATTAACCACGCTATCAACTACATATCGGATAAAGCCGCGACGGCGCGGCAACGGCTGTCGTTTCTGCAAAGCGCGGGAGCGCGGCGTATATTCGGCTACGCTCTGAAGCTGATACTCGGCGCGATGTTCGGCGCGGCAAAGATATTCGGCGGCTACGCGCCCTTTGGCCTCGGCTACATAGCCGCCGCCGGGAGCGGCGCGGGCGGCTTAGCCGCGCTCTTCGGCGTAACGCTCGGGGCAATATCGGCGGGAGGCTTTGCCTGGGCGGCTAAATACACAGCGGCGGGAGCCTTGATTTTCGCGGCTCTAACCGTTTTCAGGAGCGTTCCCGCCGCGCAAAGACGCTGGTTCCCGCCGCTTATCGTTTCGCTTGTGAGCGCGATATTCGGCGTCGTCTACCTCCCGGACACTCATTTCACGCTCTCCGGCACGGCTTACTACATTTGCGAGGTAATACTAGCGGGAGGCGCGGCGTATTTTTATAAGGCGGCTCTAGCCCCCAAAGCCTCCGAATTTCAAGCTGAAAACCCCGAGCGACGGCGCGTTAGCCTCCTGATATTTATGTCAACGCTCTGCGTAGCTCTCTCTAAAATTGAAATATTTGAAACGCTCGCGGTAGGGCGCATAGCCTCGGTAATCGTAATAATGCTCTCGGCGTATAAGGGCGGCTTACCCTGGGGCGCGATATCGGGCGTAGCCTTCGGAGCCGTAATGGACGCGGCGAGCTACCAAACCCTCGGCGGCGAGCCGTTTTTCGCGGCCTGCTACGCGCTTACGGGCTTAGTCGCCGGGATATTTGCTAAAACAGGCAAGCTTCCCTTTATCCTTACATATATAATAGTCAACGCCGTATCGGCGTTCTGGAACTGGACAAGCCCTATGCGCGAGCCGGTATTATACGAAACCTTTGCCGCGAGCGTTATCTTTTTCGTATTGCCGAACGGCGTGCTGACTAAATACAAGGAGCGCGTGCTGTCCTACGATACAGGCCTAATACGCAAAATTACCGGCCTATCGGCCGCCGCGCGGTATACGCGCGAAAAAGCGGCTCACGCCGGAGCCGCGTTCAGCGAGGTTCACGAGCTTCTGAAAACTAATCTCGGCGGCGAGACTAACGATAACGATATAAGCTCGGTGTTCGACGTAGCCGCCGACTCGGTCTGCCGCAAATGCCGCCGCAGTTCCGTATGCTGGTCGGCGAATTATGAGGATACTAAGAACATTTTGAACGATGTGACAGCGGTAATGCAGCTCAAAGGCGGCGTTTCGCCGGACGACTTCGCCCCGCGTTTTAGCGAAAGGTGCGAAAACCTGCAAAGTTTCATTGCGGCAATCAACGGCGAGCTGAAAGCCGTTCTGCTTCGCAGAATGTACCGCGCAAAACTTCGCGACAGCCGCGACGCCGTGTATTCGCAGTTTGACGATATGTCAAGCGTTCTCTACGGCATTGCGGATTCCGTAAGCGCTCCGGCCTTTGACCGCCCCTTGACCGCCGAGCGCAACGTTAACCTCTGGCTCGCGGGCGTGGGGCTTGATTTAACCGCGTCGGCGTTCTGCGACGCTAATCAGCGCGTTCACCTCGATATATCCGGCGACGACCTCTCCGCGCTCCGGCATACTGACGACTGGCTTGATAAAATTTCAGCCGCCGCCGGGGTGCTTCTGACGCTCTCTGAACGCAATAGCGCGGACGTTTTAGAGCTTGCCGAATGTGAGCCGCTCTCAGCGTCTATCGGTATCGCGAGCCTACGTAAACGCGGCGAGGATATAAGCGGCGATAACGGAACATTTTTCAAAACCGACGACGGTATGCTTCACGTAATCCTCTCGGACGGTATGGGGAGCGGCGACCCGGCGGCACGCGACAGCGCGGCGGCCGTGCGTATACTGGAGCGGTTCCTCAAAGCCGGGGTGCGGGCGGAGACCGCGCTCAAAATCTTAGGCTCGGTAATGACAATAAGAAACGAGGACAGCATAGGCTGCGCCACTATCGACCTCCTCTGCCTCAACCTGTTCAACGGCGAGGGCAAGCTCTATAAATACGGCGCGGCTCCGAGCTATATTCGCCGCGGCAACGCGGTTCGCAGAGTGTCCGGCGACAGCCTCTCGGCGGGTTTAGCGCGGAACGACCCCGAATGTACAAAGCTCTGGCTAGAGCCGGGAAGCTTCGCCGTAATAGTATCAGACGGAGTAGCGGGGCCTGACGACGACTGGCTCAGCGCCTACCTCGCGGGCTACAGCTACACAGGAAGCGACCTCCCAAAAGAACTCGCGCGTGAAGTCCTCGAAGCGGCAATAGAACGCGCCGGGGACAACACTGCCCCCGACGATATGACCAGCCTTGTCTTAGCAGTAAACTGCTGACGTTAAATAACAGATATCAAATATCAAATATCAGAGACGGAGAGTTGGACGGGGGTTGCGTCCGCGCGGCGGGGAAACCACCCCGGCGCTTCGCGCCACCCCTCCCAAGAGGGGAATTTGGACGTAAGATGCGGAGAGACCGCACAACCGCGCCTAACCCTCGTCCTATTCCCCTCTTGGGAGGGGTGCCCCCGCAGGGGCGGGGTGGTTCCCCGCCGCAGCGGACGTAACCCCCGTCCAAACCTTCGTCTCTGATATTTAATATTTGATATTTGATATTTGTTCCAACTTTTCCACTAGTGCCACGTATCGCGGCTCGTTGCTAATTGTTTTTAGAAGCTTGCGTTCGTGCATATACGTAGTGTTTGCGTCTCCGTCCCCACGGATAAATGCCAGGCGGTCGTATAACTCCGGCACGCTGTAGCCTCCGTTGTTTTGTATTGGGATTTTTGTCATTAGCGGCGAGGTATAACGCGCGTTTTCGTTTGTATTCAGCTTGTCGCTTGCAATTGCGTAATCGGCGGCTTTTTCGAGGTAGTCAAGCGCCTGTTCCGTTTTGCCGTCCATTAGCGCGAGATGCGCCATTGAGCGGTAATGGTAGGAAATCCTGTGGGCGTGTACCGGGTAATCCCCGGCTTCGCGGGTCAGTTCTACCGCGTCAATGCCGGCTTGCAGTATGCGTATGCGCTCCTCGTTCGTATAGCCGAATACGTCGTCGTCTACCTCAACGATGTAAGTATCGGGCGGCGCGGCAAAGCGTGTGCGCTCGAAAACCTCCCACAGGCAGTCGCTAATGTAGGCTTGAATCCACTTTAACTGTTCCTCGCCGCGTGTGAGCCACGTAAGCGCAAACAGGCGCGGTTTTGACGGCAGCTTGTCAAGCTCCGCGATACAGCGTTCACGCTGTCCCATACGGAAGTATGTCGCCGCAATCTGCGTTTGCGTATCGGGATTGGGCGAAAGCGTCATTATGCGCTCGAATATGGATAGCGATTCTTCAAGACAGCCGGGCGAAAGCTGCTCGTCGCCGCGATAGCCGTTGAGGGAGTTAGCAAGCTCCGTCAGAAGCCAAATCTCGTTCGGGAACTCGCGAACCGCCTCGCGGTATACGTCAGTCGCGCTGTCGAGTTCCTCCGGCGTTCCGTTGCCGCGTTTGCGTTGTGCCTCTTTGATGTATTCCTGGATTTTCTCGTTTTTGAGCGTCTCGTCCATACTAAACAGCTCGTCAATACTGACTTTGAAATAAGCCGCAATCGCCGGCAGCAAAGTTATATCCGGGTAGCCCTCCCCGCGCTCCCATTTGCTGACTGCCTGAAACGATACTCCGAGAACGTTCGCAAGGTCCTCCTGCGTAATGTCGCGCCCGCGTCTGTAGCGGCGCAGATTGTTACCGATGTTCATATAGGTCACCTCTCTTTCTGTGCCTTTATTATGCGCTTCTTTTGCCCGGAATACAATAACCGCGTTATTGAGAAATATTCAACGTTTGGTTGAATTGGCCGCAAAATTACCGCGCACGGCGCGGGGATACCCTGTCCGTGAACGTGTCTACAATCGCAAGGTTAGAAATTACCGCGCACGGCGCGGGGAAACCACCCCGCCGCCTGCGGGCGGCACCCCTCCACAGAGGGGATAAGGACGGGGGTTTGGACGGGGGTTGCAAAGTCATACGCCCCCGCAGAACGCAACCTACGTCCAAACCCTCGTCCCCTATCCCCTCTGTGGAGGGGTGCCCCCGCAGGGGCGGGGTGGTCGTACTTCCAATTTCGCGAGAGGTCTATTGTATAAAACCCCCTGCATTTGGTTAAATTTAGAACGTGTATTCAAAAGGTAGGGAGCCAAGAGTCCGTCATTGCGAGCCGCGGAACGCTTGCGATACGTAGGAATGAGACCGGCGCGGCAATCCCGTGCGGGGAGCGTAACATCCTTATCTGCGGACTGCGGCGCTGGTTTCCCGCGCGCCTAGACGTTCTACGTATCGCAAGTGCGGCGGCGCTCGCAATGACGGACTTTTTAGTTTTCACGTTTTGAATATGGCTTTTTACAACCAAATCAACAGTTTTTATAACCAAA
>JAISJH010000056.1 GCA_031261635.1 Oscillospiraceae bacterium | reverse complement strand
ATACTGAATGAGCCTAAAAGCGACTATTCAAACGCCGAGATTAACAAAATCAGCGAGTTTCTGAACAGCGGCGGCGACTTAATCGTCGCGATGTCGCCGGACGGTATGAATACGCCTAACCTTGACCTTTTCTACGAGGAATGGGGAGTACGCTATACCGGGAACATTGTCTACGACACTAAACAAAGCCTTAGCGGCTTCCCGCAGTACGTTGTGCCGTCTATCGTGACCTACGAGGGGATAACCTCAAACCTCCCGAGGCAGTACGTTATGATGCCCGCCTCACGCGCTATTGAGCTTACCTCGAGCCAAAAGAGCAATATTACCGTTCAGCCGCTTATGAGGTCAAGCAGTTCAAGCTACGCGAAAACCTTTGAGGACGCAATCCAGAGCTTTACGCAGACGGACGATGACCCTGTGGGTCCCTTCAACCTAACGGTACTGTCAGAGCGTTTGGTGGGTGATAAAGCGGGCATACCAATCAGAAGCGACGTGTTCTTTACAAACGGCGGTCTGACAACTCAGCCTGCCTTGCAGGAAAAGTCTTTCCTCAACTCGGCGTATCTCGGCGCAACCTTAGAATACATTTCAGAATACGCCGACGGCCTCCTAATACAGGACAAAGAGTTCGTTTCCACAGTCCTGTCGCTGCTTGAATGGCAGGGAAACCTTATCCTATGGCTATTCGTTATAGCAATCCCCGTAGGTTTGATTATAGCCGGAATAATCGTATGGGCAAGACGTAAGAACAGATAACAAATAACAAATAACAGTTATCAAATATCAAATATCAAATATCAGATTGACAATTTGGACGGGTAAAGAGTTCGTCATTGCGAAGCACCGCTACGCTTGCGATACGTACCCGGCATAGGTGCGAAGCAATCCAGTGCCGCAGTCCGCAGATACGTATGTTACGCTCCCGGCACTGGATTGCCGCGCCGGTTTCACGCCTACGTATCGCAAGCTTACCGCGGCTCGCAATGACGGACTTTTGACCCTTTACCTTTTGAATACACCGCTCTTATCATAAATAAACTATTGAGGAAACAAAATGCAACGTAAAAAGACAATACGCCTGGTTATTATTCTGCTTGCGATAGTCGTCGTCTGTGTAAGCGCGATTGCTGTCGCGAACATTGTCGCGCCGCCGGAAAACCCTAACGCGAGCGCTACCGCTACCGGAACCCCTGCCCCCGCCGTACCCTATATCACGCGGGAGGACGCGGAATTGCTTACCGGCTACGAAGCCAAACACGCTAACGGCAAGGCGTTCATTGTCAGCTTCGGCACGGACGAACAGGGCAAAGCCACCTACGAGTTCTCGCCAAAAGCGGAGTATTTTTCTTACAACACGGCGAAGTTCCGCACAATGCGTTATCAGCTCTGCGGTATGGCGGCAATGAAACTCGTGGAGGAAAAAACCGACGACCTGTCTAAATACGGGCTTGACAAACCGCAGTTCACGCTTACCTTGAAATTCACTAATAAAACCATCAAATTTTTCCTTGGGAACGCCACGCCCGTAGACGTTGGCTACTACGCCAAAACAGACGATTCAGACAGAATATACCTAATCGGTCAGGGGCTTGCGGAAATGGTAATGCGTGACGAGTTCGCCTACCGTGAGATTGCGAGCTTCCCGAAGTACACAGGCGACGAGGTATACGAAAACATCGACTGGGTAACGCTCACGCAGCGCGACGGCACGGTTATAGAAATACGCGGCGACAACGATATGATAATCGCCGGAAACGTAACGGCGAGCCACTATATTATGTTACAGCCGCTGGTATCCAGCGTAAACGACCAGTTTGTTATGGAGCGCATATTTGACGTAGTGGCGAAAGTCAACTACACGGGCATTGACAGCGACATTACGCGCGAAAAGCTGAAGGACTACGGGCTTGATAAGTCGGCGCGTATGCAAATGCGCGATACGCAGGGCAATTCGCTGGATATCGTCATAGGCAAAAAGGCGACGACCGCTACTGGAGGCGAATACTACTACTGCGCCGACACCGACCAGTATAACGCCGCAGTGGAGGACGGAATACCGCTGACGCTGTTAATCTACGACGCGGTATCTATGGACTGGCTGACGGTAAACTATCTGGACATCTTCGACCGCTCCGTATGGGGCTATGACATTCACACTGTCGAGAGCGTAGACTACGACCTTGACGGCGACAAATATACGCTGAAATTCACGGAGTTTGACGCGGTAGGCGAAACGGGAGTAGAATATAAGGACGTAGTGGGCGAGCTGAACGGCAAAGAGCTGACCTCTCTAAACGCGAAGCGTCTGTACTCCAGAACGCTCGGTCTGCGCCGTGTTGGCGAAGTAAGCGCCGACATAAGCGGCAAAGCGGACTACGTGATAACGCTGAATATGCGAAACGGCTCAAAGCACCGCTTAGAGCTTGTGCCGCTAAACGAGCGGCAGTACGCCGCCGTAGTGGACGGAACGGCTACGCACTACGTCTATCTGTCAAATATCCAAAATATCCCGAACGCGATAGCCCGCCTAATGGACGATAGAGACCTGCCGCTGCAATACGACAGCTAGACGGATAAATAATAGGGATTTAATCTATACTGACTGATACTACCCTACGGCTATGCATTTTGCACAAAGAAACGTTTGAAAGATTGTGGTTACTCACAATGTACATTTAGGGTTGAATGTGCTATAATTAGGGTACATTCTAAAATAAAAACTTTGGAGGCTTAACTAATGTCTAGTGTTTCACTAAAAGGTATCTACAAAAAGTACGCGGGCGGCGTAGTCGCGGTATCGGACTTCAACCTCGAAATCGACGACAAGGAGTTTATCATTCTCGTCGGCCCCTCGGGTTGCGGAAAATCCACAACGCTCCGTATGATTGCGGGTCTCGAGGAAATCACCCAGGGCGAACTCTACATTGATAACCGTTTAGTCAACGACGTACCGCCTAAAGAGCGCGATATCGCGATGGTTTTCCAGAACTACGCGCTGTATCCGCATATGACGGTCTTTGAGAATATGTCATTCGGTTTGCGTATCCGCAAAATGCCGAAGGACGAAATACGCCGCAGGGTTGACGAAGCGGCTAAGATTCTCGAAATCGGTCACCTGCTTGACAGGAAACCGGCGGCGTTATCGGGCGGTCAGCGTCAGCGTGTCGCTCTCGGCCGCGCTATCGTTCGTAACCCTAAGGTCTTTTTGCTTGACGAGCCGCTCTCAAACCTTGACGCGAAACTTCGTACCGCTATGCGTAGTGAGCTTATTAAACTCCACCATAAGCTCGCGACTACCTTTATCTACGTTACGCACGACCAGACGGAAGCTATGACAATGGGTACGCGTATCGTCGTTATGAAAGATGGCTACGTTCAGCAAGTCGCCGCGCCGCAGGAACTCTACGAACAGCCGGCTAACCTCTTTGTAGCGACCTTTATCGGTACCCCGCCGATGAATACCGGCGAGGGGACTGTTATCGACGACGGCAAGCGCACCTGGCTGCAATTCGGCGACGGAGCTAAAGTAGCCTTCCCGGACGAAAAGGGACGTAAGCCGGAAGTTTTAGCATATGCCGGTCAGAAAGTAACCTTCGGCGTTCGCCCGAACGATATCCGCGCCGACGAAAAAAGCGTCGCGGAAAACCCCGACACCATTATCGACGTTAAAGTCGAAATGACCGAGCTGCTCGGCGCGGATACTAACCTCTACCTGTCAAGCGGCGACTTCCAGTTTACATCGGTTATAGCAACGAGCGCGAATAAATGTAAAATGGACGACATAATCAAAGTAAGCTTCAATACAGGCAAAATCCACCTCTTTGACAACGAAACAGAAAAGACGATAACGAAGTAAAAACGGTTCGTTAGAACTTTGAAAAAGGGGGGGACGCGGCTTGCCGTGTTCCCCCGGTTGTACAGAGGTGAAAATTGTTCGAATACGACGAGAGCAAGAGCCGCGGCAACTTCGAAAAACACGGGATAGATTTCGTCGAAGCCCAGCGGCTGTGGGACGACTTACGTTATGTTGATACAGAACCATTTTTGTTTAATGGTGAATTGCGTCAACTTTTTATAGGCAAGATACGTGGTAAGTGTTACACTGCCGTCATTACAAAACGTGATGATAAAATACGTATTATCTCAGTCAGACGTTCAAGAAAAAAGGAGGTACAAGACTATGATGAACAAAAACACAGGTGAAATAATATCGGTAGAAGAATTTGATAGGATTTTTGACGAGGGTGAAGAAGATGTTCTTCAGTTTTTTGATACTGATAATGAAATTCGACCTAATCTAATAGAACGCCCCGTAACCCTAAGTTTACCGAACTGGGTTATAAAACGATTAGACATAGAAGCACAAAAAATGGGAGTGGCTATGCAAGATATGCTTAAAGTATGGCTTGCGGAACGTGTCAAACAGGAAATCGCCTAACCTTCTAGCCTACACTCAACCGGAGGTGACACACAGCTTTGTTCGAATACGATAAGAGCAAGAGCCGCGGCAACTTCGAAAAACACGGGATAGATTTCGTCGAAGCCCAGCGGCTGTGGGACGACGGCAGTTTATTGTATAAACCCTCGGATTATTATGGCAGTGAATTGCGCTGGCTTGTTACGGGTATGATAGACGATAAATATTACACTGCGGTTATTACTACGCGCGGTAATGACTATATACGTATTATATCAGTCAGACGCGCCCGCAAAGAGGAGGTGCAGAACTATGATAAAAACAACAGAAATAACGGTTGAGGAATTTGATAAGCTGTTTGACGAGGGCGAGGAAGATATCACCGGGTATTTCGACAGACATATTGATATTCGCCCGAATCAGGACAGAAGTTCCGTAACGGTTGACTTCAATTTACGCTTGTTTAACGCGCTGGATAAAGAAGCCCGTAAAATCGGTATACCTGTGTATGGTTTAATCAAAGTATGGCTGGCTGAACGTTTGGAAAAAGAGCTTGTTTATCTCGAGAGGGAAGCCGCGTACCTCGATGAGATAAGCTAATGACCTCACACGTTCCTCCGTATCTGGCGTATCGCGTTTTTTTCCAGGCGTGATACTTGCGCCTGGCTTATTCCTATTTCACCGGAGACTTCCATTTGAGTTTTTCCCTCGTAGAAGCGCAGGGCGAGTATGCGGCGTTCGCGCTCGTTTAGTTTTGCCACGGCGTCGGCGAGGGCTATATGCTCTAGCCATACTTCGTCAGTGTTTTTGCTGTCGCCCACCTGGTCCATTACGCAGAGGGAATCCCCTCCCCTGCCGTCCTGATATACGGGGTCGTAGAGCGACACGGGTTCCTGGATAGCGTCGAGGGCGTTAACTATTTCCTCACGCGATATTTCGAGCCGCTTTGCAATCATATCTATCGTAGGTTCCGCGCCCGTTTCAAATTGCAGCTGTTCTTTTGCCTGTAAAACCTTGTACGCGGTATCGCGCATTGAGCGGCTTACGCGTATGGAGCTGTTGTCGCGCAGGTAGCGGCGTATTTCGCCTATAATCATCGGCACTCCGTAGGTTGAAAAACGCACGTTTTGCGACAGGTCAAAATTATCTATAGCCTTTATAAGCCCTATGCAGCCGACCTGAAACAAATCGTCGGCGGTAGTGGACGCGCCGCCGGAGCGGCCTATAAACTTCTGAATAACAGACAGCACAAGGCGCAGATTGCCTTCAATCAGCTTTTCACGCGCCGCCCTGTCACCCTCGTGACAGCGTTCCAGCAGGCGCTGTATTTCATCGCTGCCGAGTACCGTCAACTGTGACGTGTTTACCCCCGAAAGTTCAACTTTTCCGTGCATCAAACCCTCCTAAAATTTCAGATAACAGTTATCAAATATCAAATATCAGATACCGCGCACGGCGCGGGTTTCTAACCCTCGTCTCTGATATTTGATATTTGATATTTGATATTTGTTAACTGTCAACTGTAGTAGTATTGCCCGCAGAGAGGAATTTAATACTAATGGAAAACTTACCCAAGGGGTTCAGATATTCAAAATCGCTCGGTCAAAACTTCCTTGTTGATACGGCCGTACCGCGCCGAATAGCAGACGCGGCGGGCATTTCCGGCGCTAACGTACTGGAGATAGGACCCGGAAGCGGGGCGTTGACGCGCGAGCTTCTGCCGCTCGCTAAAAAGTTATTGGCGATTGAAACGGACGCGCGTTTAATAGCCGCGTTGCAGGCGGAGTTCGGCGTTGACAGCCGCTTTTCGCTGATAAAAACAGACGCGCTCAGGGCTAACCTGAACGCACTTTGCGATGAATATTTTGGTATTGGTGAGCCTGTAAAAATCTGCGCCAATCTGCCCTACGCTATTACTACCCCGATATTGACAAAGCTCATAGAGGCGAAGCGTTTCGCGTCGATAACGGTAATGATACAGCGCGAAGTTGCGGCGCGTATCTGCGCCCTGCCCGATACGCCGGACTACGGAGCCTATAGCCTGTTCGCGCAGTATCACACAGCGCCCGAGCGGCACTTTGACGTGCCGCCGGACGCTTTCTATCCCGTTCCGAAGGTTACCTCGACGGTTATAACGCTTACACCGCTATCGGTGCCGGATAACCCGCGGCTATTCGGCCTAATAAAAAGCGCGTTCGCGCAGCGTCGTAAAACGCTCGCAAACGCGCTCCTAGCGGGGCGGCAGGTGCCGAAGGACGTTACCGTTAACGCCCTTGAAATTTTAGGTTACAACGCTAATACGCGGGGCGAAGTGCTATCACTGGCTGATTTTATTAGGCTCCGCGAACTTCTTTCCGAAGGTGTTGACGCGTAGCTCCGTTATATAAATCTCGTCGCGGGGGACGTCGTTCGCGTCAACGTCCATACGTGAGATTTTGATTATCTCCGCGAGGTCGTCCGCGTCCGTGACCTTCCCGAAGGCCGCGTAGTCGCCGTCCAGCGTGTTCTGCTCGTTATCGACGCAAATAAAAAACTGGCTCGTAGCGGTGTCGTAATATTTGCTCTCCGAACCCGGCTCGCCGACTTTACGCGCCATAGATACTACGCCGTATTCGTGACTTAGCGTATTTTTTTTGTAGCCGTTGCTCGGGAACTCGCCTTTAATGCTGTAGTCGAGTTCGTCCCTGTCCGTTCCGGGCTTACCCATTTGAATAACGAAGTATTCAACGACCCTGTGAACGGGCGAGCCGTCATAAAAGCCGTCGTTCGCCAGCGAGATAAAATTATTAACGGTATTAGGCGCAAACTCCGGGTAGAGCCGTATGCGAACCTGCCCGCCGTCGCTGAATTTGACGGTCGCGACAGGCTGCGTCTCCCCGGTAGTGACGCAGGCGGTAAGCGCGGTCACGGTAATGAGCGTTAGTAATAGACATAGTAAGCGTTTCATTTGTTTCCTCCAAGTAAATCGTTATTTTGGTGATATTTAATAGTTTAACCCAAAACGCGGCAGTTGTCAAGGGGCTTGAAAATATCGCGGAGCTGTGGTATAATAGAGTATCACATTAGATAAAAGCGGTAATCGGGAGTGTTGCGCTAAAACCTCCCCGCCTACGCGTAACTAAACATACAGAGGTATACACCATTGCTTCGGAGCCTTCACATAGAAAACGTCGCGGTAATCGAACGGGCTGACATAGAGCTTGGCCCGGGCTTTTGCGTACTCACGGGCGAAACGGGCGCTGGCAAGTCTATCATTATCGACGCTCTGGGCGCGGTAATCGGCGGGCGCGTTTCAAAGGAAATCGTGCGGACGGGCTGCGCGTCGGCCTTTGTATCGGCTGAATTTTCCGTCAACGGCGGCATTACCGCGTGGCTCGCTAAGAACGAACTCGAAGCCGAGGAGGAAACGCTTGTCGTATCGCGCAAGGTCAGCGCGGACGGCAAAAGCTCCTGCCGCGTAAACGGCGTACCCGTAAGCGCGGCGCAGCTCCGGGCTTTGGGCGCGTGGCTCGTTGACATACACGGTCAGAACGACGGTCAGAAACTTTTAGCCGAAGCAAACCACCGCGCCTACCTCGACAGGTTCGGCACCGAGCCGAAGCTTCTAGCGTCCTACCGTGAGAGTTATAAACTCTGGCTCATAAAAACCCGCGCGGAGGAGGAGCTTCATAGGCTCGAACAGGGGCGCGAACTCCGCGTCGAGGAACTTACGCGCGTTATCGAGGAAATTTCAGCGGTAAACCCTAAGCCCGACGAGCAGGACGAGCTTCTCCGCAGACGCGCTCTTATACGAAGCTCTGAAAAACTAACCAGCGGCGTTAATGGAGCTATAAACTCTTTGAAACCGGACGCGCTCGACGCGCTCCATAACGCGGAGGGTTTCCTAAGCACCGCCGCGAGGTTTGACGAGAGCTTACTTAATGTTTTAGAGCGTTACAAGGCGGCGCGTATCGAAACGGAGGATATCGCCGAGTTTCTGACTGACTACATAGAAAACTTTGACTTTTCCCCGGACGAGCTTGACACTATCGAAACGCGTATAGCGAACTTACAGCGCATAGAGCGCAGATACGGCGCGGTCGAGGAATCTCTCGCGCGTTTGGAAACCGCAAGGACGGAGCTTGCGACAATAAGCGGTCTTGACGAACAGATTGCGCTGGCAAAGGCTGAAACCTCGGAGGCGTACAAAACGCTTATGGTCGTTGGGGCGGAGCTTACCGCCGCGAGGAAAACTGCCGCGGAAAAACTAAGCTTGAAAATTTGTACGGAGCTTGCCGAACTGTCTATGCCGGGCGCGCGTTTCTCCGTAGAATTTGATGAATTTTTGCAAAAGCCCAACGAACACGGCTTTGAGGACCTGCGCTTCGTAATGTCCGCAAACGCCGGGGAAACCTTAGGGCGCATTAGCAAGATTGCGAGCGGGGGCGAACTCTCGCGCATTATGCTCGCGCTGAAATCCGTACTCCCCGGCGACGCTGATACGCAGGTTTTTGACGAAATAGACACGGGCGTAAGCGGCATCGCCGCCTCAAAGGTTGCCGCTAAACTTCGCGAAATTTCAGCCAATAAGCAGGTGCTCTGCATAACGCACCTCCCGCAACTAGCGTCAGCGGCGGGCGAACATTTCCTAATAAGCAAAGAGGAAGCCGGAGGCCGCACGTTCACCTCGGTAACAAGACTTGACGCGGAAGCGCACAAAGCGGAACTGTCAAGACTGGTTGGAGGCGACGAAATACTTCGCCAGTTAACAAATAACAGTTAGCAAATATCAAATATCAAATATAAAAATATGTGTTCAAAAACATTATGCAATCTATGTAGGGGCGAGGCTTGCCTCGCCCGGACAATATGTAACCGCCACAATCCGGGCAAACCGCAATCCGGGCGAGGCGAGCCTCGCCCCTACAAAGGTTGTGCAAAGATTTTAGAACAGGTTAATAATATCTAAACATAAGGAGCAACAAACAATGCAGAACACACAGAAACGCGTACTCACAATACAGGACATCTCGGCTGTCGGACGCTGCTCGATTACTGTCGCGCTGCCTATTATATCGGCGGCGGGGATAGAATGTTCGGTGCTTCCGACCGCCGTATTGTCTACCCATACCGGAGGTTTTGAGGGCTATACCTACCGTGATTTAACGAGCGACATAACGCCTATAGCGAACCACTGGAAAACGCTCGGCTTAAAATTTGACGCGCTGTATACGGGCTATCTCGGCTCCTTTGAGCAGATTGAGCTTGTATCGGGGATATTCGACGATTTCAAGGCTCCCGGCGGCGTGGTTATAATAGACCCCGTAATGGCCGACAACGGAGTATTATACGGCGGTTTCTCTAGCGATTTCCCCGCCGCTATGGCTAAACTCTGCGCTAAAGCGGACGTTATCCTCCCGAACCTTACGGAAGCGGCGTTTTTATTGGGCGAGGAATACAATCCGGCTCCCGATAAAGACTACGTTGACGGGCTTTTGAAACGTCTGCGGGGCTTGGGCGCGCCGAATGTTGTCCTCACAGGCGTATCGTTTGAGCCGGGAAAACTCGGCATCGCTTCCCACAACGATTCAGGAACGGGCTACTTTTTCCGCGAAAAGATTGACGGCTATTACCACGGAACCGGCGACGTATTCGCTTCGGCGTTTTTGGCGAAATACCTCTCAAAGCGCGACCTTCTTGAAAGCGCGGGCTTTGCGGCGAATTTCACTGTAAGCTGTATAATAGAAAAACAAAAAATTCCCGGCGAAGCCCGCTACGGCGTACCGTTCGAGCGTTGCCTGGGACAATTGGCGGGTATAGATAAATGACATTGACGACACGATTTTTAGAAGCCCGAAAAGCGGCGATACTGACCGACTTTGCAAACCTTAACCCTATGCAGCTTGAAGCTGTTTCCGCTACAGAGGGGCCGCTCCTGCTGCTCGCCGGAGCGGGGAGCGGTAAGACTACCGTTATAATCAACCGTATCGCGAATATTTTGCGCTACGGCTCCGCAACCGACAGCGACGAGGCCCCCGATAATCTCGAGGAGGAGGACGTTGCCGCGCTTGAATATCTCGCGGCAAACCCCGACCCCAACTGGCGGGAGCGTATGGCGCCGCTTCTGCGGCTCTCCCCCGCCCTGCCGTGGGAAGTCCTCGCGATAACGTTCACAAATAAGGCTGCGGGGGAATTAAAATCCCGCCTAGAGGCAATGCTCGGACCCTCCGGGAACGACGTGTGGGCAAGCACCTTCCACTCCTGCTGCGTTCGTATTCTGCGGCGCAATATTGAGCGTTTGGGTGGCTGGACTAAGGGCTTTACAATCTACGACACCGCCGACAGCAAGGCTCTATTAAAGCGCATTATGAAAGACCTCGATATTGACGACAAGCTGCTCCCGACAAACTATCTGATGTCAATATTCGGCAAGGTCAAGGATAATATGCAGTCCGCGGAGGATTTCGCCGATAGCGCGCAGTCTAATAACGACCCGAAGATTAAGAGCGCCGCCCGCGTATTTACCGAATACCAGAAGCGTCTGAAAGAATCGAACGCTATGGACTTCGACGATTTAGTCTACATTACCGTGCGGCTTCTGAACGAATATAGCGACGTCCGCGAATACTACCAGCGGAAGTTCCGCTACGTCCTAGTTGACGAGTTCCAGGATACCAACAAGCTCCAGTATAAGCTTGTAAGCCTCTTGTCGGGGGGGAATAAAAACCTCTGCGTAGTAGGTGACGACGACCAGGGGATATATAAATTCCGCGGGGCTACAATCGACAACATACTCGGCTTTGAAAAAGAGTTTCGTAACTGCCGCGTAATCCGCTTGGAGCAGAACTACCGCTCTACGGAGAACATTCTTATTGCCGCGAACGCGGTTATCAGCAAGAACATTGACAGAAAAGGCAAAACCCTCTGGACGGATAACGCGGAGGGCGAACCCGTTACGCTGAAAATTGTAATGAACGAGCGCGAGGAGAGCGACACTGTCGCCCTGCTGATACGCGATGCGGTTTCCTCCGGCGACAACTACCGTGATTTCGCTATACTCTACCGAACTAACGCGCAGTCGTTTAACTTTGAAAACTCTTTCAGACGCTATAATATACCGCACAGGGTTTACGGTGGTCTGCGCTTCTTTGACCGCGCTGAAATTAAGGATATGGCGGCGTATCTGTCTGTTATCGTGAACCCTAATGACGACCTGCGCCTCCTCCGCATAATAAATAAGCCGCCGCGCGGCATAGGCGAGCGGACAATTGAGATAGCCTCGCAGCTTGCCTTTGAAAAGGGGCTGTCGCTGTTTGACGTAATCTCAAACGTACCGTCATATCACGAACTCGCCTACAGCGCGGTTAAACTTGGGCAGTTCGTATCGGTTATAAACGGCTTAATCGAGAAGATGGCGGTATTCGGCAATAAACTGGATATGCTGTATGACGAACTGCTCGAGGACAGCGGCTACCTCGCAATGCTTAGTACAAAGAAAGAGCTGAAAAACGGCGAGGGGCGGCGCGAAAACATTTTAGAGCTTAAATCCACGCTGCTCGACTATATCTCGCGCACAGGCGAGGACGCGACACTCGCGGACTACCTCAACGAAATCTCGCTGTACTCAAACCTCGAGGACGGGGAGGACGGCGACAACACGGTCACGCTGATGACAATACACAGCGCGAAAGGTCTGGAGTTCCCGACGGTATTTCTCGTCGGCGCGGAGGAGAACATTTTCCCGAGTTCGCGCTCAATCGGCGAGCGCGAGGAAATGGAGGAGGAGCGCAGACTTTGCTACGTCGCGCTGACCCGCGCCAAGAAAAAACTGTGGGTACTGGCGGCAAAGAGCCGTATGCTTTACGGCAGAACAACCAATAACCTCCCGTCAAGGTTTTTGGGCGATATCCCAAATTTGCAGGTCGTAAAACCTGCCGCGGAGACCGAACACGCGCCGAAGCCTAAGCCTAAAACAGTTATTCCGACCTCGCAGGTGCCGCTGTTCCTACGCTCCGACCCTGTTAACCTCAGCCCGATTCCGCCGCCAAAGGCACCGTCGATGAAGTTCGTTTCGCTGTATAAAGACGACAAAATCATTCACAAGGCCTTCGGCGAGGGCGTAATCGCGGCGATAACCCCGCAGGTTACGGGCGACGTAATCCTCGAAATCAACTTCAAGACGGCGGGAACAAAAAAGCTTATGCAAAAAACCGCGATGCAGTATATATCAAAGCTCACGGAAGTAAGCGGGGACGCGCCGGAATGAACATAGCTTTTATGGGAACCCCGGCCTTCGCGGCGGTATCGCTGAACGCGCTGCTTGAAGCCGGTCACAACGTCACGGCGGTATATTGCCAGCCCGATAAGGTTAACGCGCGCGGAAAAAAGATAGTCTACGGAGCTGTAAAAACGCTCGCTTTAGAGCGCGGTTTGCCCTTGTATCAGCCGGACACGCTGAAAGGAACCGCGCCGCCGGACGTTGACGCTATAATCGTCGTAGCCTACGGAAAACTTCTGCCGGAAAATTGGCTCACGGGGACGGCTATCAACGTTCACGCGTCTCTGCTGCCAAAATGGCGCGGTTCCGCGCCCATTCAGCGGGCTATACTGAACGGCGACGCTGAAACGGGAGTATGTACGATGGCGATAGAGCGCGAACTTGACGCGGGCGGCGTGTATTTGTCGGCTTCGAGAAAAATCGGTGACGACGAGTATTTTAATGAACTGCACGACGCTTTAGCGGACTTAGGCGCGGACATTTTAATTGAAACGCTAAAAACAATGCCGCCAATAATCCCACAAGCTGGAAACTTTACATACGCCGCGCCTATACAGAAAGCTGAACGCGCGCTAAACCCCGACAAGAGCGCGATTGAAAACTACCGCCGCCTACGCGCGATTGGTCCGTTAAACTGCGTACTGGACGGTAAAGCATTAAAACTTCACAGGGCGCATATCGAGAACGGCGAGCTGATACCCGACATCGTACAGGCTCCCGGGGGTAAAGCTATCGACTTCGCGGCATATTTGAGAGGACGGCGCTGATGAAATATCTGGAATTTACGCTGTACCCGAAGCCCGGCAAGGCGGGCGAGGTCTGCGAGTATTTTGACAAAAACAGCCTCGCGTATTCAATTGACGACGCTGACGCTAACCGCGATTTCCTCGAGGGAAACCGCGACATCTGGGACTACGCGGAGGAGGACGTCACCGCCGCGCGCCCGGTGACGCTCAAAGTCTACCCTGACGACGACCTTGCCGCGAGGAAAATCGCGCTCGAAATCGGCGAATTTATACTCGACAGCCGCGCCGAATACGTTGACGAAACCGACTGGGAGAATAACTGGAAGCCGTTTTATAAACCTATCGCGCTCGGGCTGAATCTTTGCGTGGTGCCGGAATGGACAACTATAATACGCCTGAACCCCGGTATGTTATTCGGCACGGGCGGCCACGCCACTACTGCCCTCTGCCTCGAAGCCGCTGAAAAATACGTAACTCCGGGTTGCAGCGTTCTCGACCTCGGTTGCGGGAGCGGCGTGCTGTCAATCGCCGCCCTGCTCCTCGGGGCGCAAAGCGCGGACGGCTACGACATAGACCCGCATATGCCGGACATCGCGAACGCAAACGCGCGGCTGAACAGCGTCACCCCGGCGTTCGCGGTGGGCGATGTGCGGAAAGACGGCCTTATAAACGGCCGCTACGACGTAATATTCGCAAACCTCGTAGCCGACCTGCTTATAAATCTAGCGGAAAAATTACCGCTGTGGCTTGCTCCTAAGGGTAAACTCCTCTGCTCCGGCATAATCGAGGGACGGCAGGAGGAAGTACAAGCCGTGCTGACGCAACAGGGCTTGACGATTGTAGAGGTGGTAGAACGAAGCGGCTGGTGGCTGGTCGCCGTTGGCGACAAATAACAGTTAGCAAATATCAAATATCAGAGACGATTTGTTCAGTTAACAAATATCAAATATCAGATATCAGAGACGAGGGTTTGGACGTTGGACGCGGGATTGCGTCTCACGTTCTACCTGCGTCCCGGCGCCGTGCGCCGTCTTTGCGAGCGCCACCGCACTTGCGATACGTAGAACGTTACAGGCGCGCGGCAATCCAGTGCCGGGAGCGTGACATACGTATGTTGTCCCCCCGGCACTGGATTGCTTCGCGCCTGTAACGTTCTACGTATCGCGGGCGTAGCGGCGCTTCGCAAAGACGGCGCACGGCGCCGGGACGGGGGAGGGCGGGTTTGAAACCCGCCCCTACGTACTCCCGTCCAACCCCTATCCCCTCTGTGGAGGGGTGCCGCCCGCAGGCGGCGGGGTGGTTTCCCCCGTAGGACGCAACCCCCGCAGGACGCAACCCACGTCCAAACCCCCGTCTCTGATATCTGATATTTGATATCTGTTAACTGTTACATCGTCTCTGATATCTGATATTTGCTAACTGTTAACTGAACCAACGTCTCTGATATTTGATATTTGATAACTGTTATTTGCCCCCGCCGCAAACGCTCTTGACAACTCGGTAAAAATGTGCTATACTATGTCGCAGTGTTACATATCATAATAGTGCATTTTATTGAAATTGTTCACTATATCACAGACTTTGGGGGAAACAGAATGTCATTCGCGATTATTACTGACGCGGCTTGCGATTTGCCGCTTCAGCTTGCTAAAGACCTTGATATCGTGCCTGTTCCTATGGGCGTTGTTATCGGAGGCAAGGAATACGAGAGCAATATTGACGAAAGGGTACTGAAATTTGCCGATTTCTACGGTTTAATTGGCGACGGCAAGACGGAAGCGCACACCTCCGCGGCGGTGGCTTTCGATTTTATCACGCTTATGGAGCCGGAACTCAAAGCCGGGCGCGACGTCCTGTACCTCGGCTTCTCCTCGGGTTTGAGCGCGACGTATAACGCCGGGGCGCAGGCAACCGCCGAGCTTCGGGGCAAATACCCCGAGCGCAAGATTTACGCCGTCGATACGCTGTGCGCGTCTGCCGGCGAAGGCTTACTGCTGTTTTTAGCGGCGCGGGAGCGCGCTAAGGGCAAAACTATCGAGGACGTCCGCGACTTCACGGAAAACGAAAAGCTCAACATCGTCCACGACGTTATAGCCGACGACCTGCACTTCCTGCAAAGAGGCGGGAGGGTGTCGGCCTCCGTAGCGTTCGTAGGCTCGCTTCTCAGCTTCAAGCCGATTATAACGGTATCGCACGAGGGTAAACTCGTCAATATCGACAAAACGCGCGGTTTTAAGAACGGCGTAAAGCTCCTAATCGACCGTATGGAAAAGCAAATCACCGACCCCGACGGTCAGACGGTATTCATAAGCCACGCCCACGCCCCGGATAAAGCCGCCGAAC
The DNA here is from genome assembly GCA_031261635.1 of Oscillospiraceae bacterium. Lineage (GTDB taxonomy): Bacteria > Bacillota > Clostridia > Oscillospirales > Oscillospiraceae > JAISJH01. The sequence continues at coordinate 14,407 of JAISJH010000056.1, read as the reverse complement.
TCGCCGCAAGCATACGCGAGCGCTTCCCGACGATAAAAGACATCGTAATAAGCTATATAGGCTCGCTGATAGGCGTACACACAGGCCCCGGAACTATCGCGCTGTTCTACAGAGGCAAAAGACCTGATGTCAGTTAACAGTTATCAGATAACAGATATCAGATACCGCGCACGGCGCGGGGTTGGAACGTAGAAAAGCCCCCTTCGTTACGAAGGGGGCAACGTGTTAGCAACGTGCTTCTTATAAACCCGCGCCTACGTAGCAGAATACCATTGTTAGTTCCTGGTCGGTCAGTCTGCGCGGAGCTTCTCCTACCGGGAACGCCGGAGCGCCTTCGGGGCGCGGCGGGTCAAAGGGATTGCCCATAGCGGCGAATACGTCGTTATGGATAAGACCCGAACCGTGAAGCTCCGAAGCGTGTTGCAGGCAATAAATCATCGCCGCGCCGTTTTGCTCGGGCGTTTTGAACATCGCCGCCATAAGGCTGAAGTCAAACGGAGGGGGGTCTCCCTCTTTGGGGGGAGGCGGAGGCGGCATTTTCGACGCGTCAAAGCGCATAACGCCCGCCGGACATAAGCAGAATACGTTAACGCCCGTATCCTTGACTTCGTTCGCAAGCGAGAACACTACGCTCGTAGCGGCCGCCTTGCCGGCGCAGTAGATACTGCCTCCGACCATCGGGGGCGCGTAGTGGAACTGCGTCGCGGAGTATGTAACCGTGCCGTGCTTGCGCTCAATCATAGCCGGAACGAACTCTTTAATCGCGAGCATAACGCCGCGGCCGGAGATTTCATACGACTGGTCAAGGTCGCTGATTGGGGATTCGAGGATTTTGCCGTTCAGCCGCATATTCATCGCGTTGTTGATGAGTATATCGACCTTGCCGAATTTCGCGAACGCTTCCTTAGCGAGGTTCTTGATGTCGGCTTCCTGCGTGATATTCGTCTTGACGAATAAGGCGCAGTCGCGGCCGTTTTCCTCGTTAATGACGCGCTGGGCTTCCGCTCCGCCCTCCGCGTTAAGGTCCGCGATGACGACGCTTCCGCCCGCCGCCGCGATTGAGCGCGCGTAGCCTAACCCGATGTTGCTCGCGCCGCCGGTGACTACCGCGACTTCGCCTTTGAGAGCGTCGAGTTTGATACCCGCTTTTTCAAGCTCGAGGTCGCCGATGTTTAGCGTGGTTTGTACTTTTGCCATTTAGATTTCCTCCTACGTTTTCTTTGTTTTCTGGCTGTCTATATTATCTCACAAATACGTTCATTTTGCAATAGGTATTTTGAAATTTTTTATGAAATCCGCAAAATTTATTTTCAGACGGCTCCTGCCCTGCTGCGCGTTGCTGATAGGCTTATCAGCCTGCGGAGCTATGTTTGACCGCGAGTATTATGTCGAGGAACCCTACGAGGCGGGTTACGTCGAGCTTATGCCAAATTCCGGCATACGCGAGGTGCATAACTACACCGGTATGCGCGAGGCGCTCGAGCTTTTCGTCTCGGAACACAGCGAAACCGGGACAATTCACACGAATAACTATATCGGGGTAGTAGAGGACGACATTTCACGCGCGGTAAACAGTATAGTTCGCGAAAGCCCGCTCGGTGTCTACGCCGTTGACTATATCCGGCAGGACACGCGGCTTATTCTGAGTTACTACGAGATTACGCTTCGCATTAACTATAAGCGCAGTCTGGAGGAAACCTCGCAGATAGTCCCGCTGAACAATCAGACGCAGTTCTTTTCCGCGCTTGACGAACTGCTTATTGATTTTCAGAGCCACGGGAAGTACGAGTTTACGGCCTCCTCGCTTACCGAGCAGAATATTATTGACTACATCGAACGCCGCCATAACCTGCACCCGGAGGTTCTGCCGGTTATGCCCGCCGTCCGGCTGAACGCCTACCCCGGCTTTGAAAGTCTGCGGAAGCTGATAATAGTGGATATAAACTACGGCCATTCGCGCGAGTGGCTCTTAGCGGAATGTATGTTCATACGACAGGACCAGCGCAAACAACGCGAACAGGCAAAAGCCGAAGCAGAAGCCGCGGCAATAGCAAAAGCCGAAGCCGAGGCAGCCTTAGCGGAGGAGGAAGCAACGGCGAAACCGGGCGGCGAAAGCTAAGAAGGTATAACGGGAAAAGGGTTCGTCATTGCGAAGCACCGCTACGCTTGCGATACGCAGGGCGTTACAGGTGCGAAGCAATCCAGTAGTAAAAGCTAAAGAAATGTATCTTTTGCTCCCGGCACTGGATTGCCGCGCCGGTTTCAATCCTGCGTATCTTACGCGTTCCGCGGCTCGCAATGACGGGGGATACGGGCGAGGCAAGCCTCGCCCCTACAGAATGGCGCAATACGCAGGGAGGGACGCGCTTATCTCAAAACTGTCAAACATAAGCACAAAGGCGTTTTACCTCTGCGGGACGCTTCTATCCGTAGCGGGGATAGTTTGCTATGCCCTAAACCTAAACCCCGCGATAAAAGACGGACGCTTGTCATTCGGCTACGCGAACACAACCGCGTTGATTATAGCGGTCTGCCTGTTTATAACAATAGCGAATTTCAAGAAAACAGCGATACACATAGCGGCGATAGCAATAATGTCGCAAGCGTTATTACTGACATTCTCATTAGGTGGGATAGTCATATTTGCCATAGGAACGCTATACCGATTCTACCATAAAAACCCAAAAATAATAATCCCGGTAATCATAATAGCGGCACTGTCTATAACGTTCCTAATTATCAATTATCAATTATCAATTGGCATCGTCCTGTTTCTACCGCGCTTGACCGCTGTATGCAATACTACGACGCGCTAAGGGTAAGCGTAACGCACCCGCTCGGTATAGGTCCGGGACATTGGAAAACCGAAGTTTTCAGGTTTCAAAGCGCGTACTACGGCGCGACGCGCATACATTCCGCTCCGCTTGCGGTAGCGGCGGAGTGCGGCCTGCCCGCCGCGTTGTGTCTGATTGCGCTTGTCGTGTTGTTTATGCGTAGAGTGCCGTTTTCGATGTGGAAAATTGCCGCGCTGATGATTTTCGCTCACGGCTGTATTGATATAAGCTTGACGTTCCCGGCAGTGCTTGTGATGTTGGCGGTTTGTATAGCAAATTGTCGCGGCGGTCGTAATGTTTATCGCTCGGTTGTAACTTTGGCTTCCGCGTTTACAATATTAGTCACGCTGTCGTATTTTACCGCGCCGCCGTATAGCAACTCAACGTATGACGCGCCCTATCTGCAATCGCGGGAGGCGTTTTCTGACGGCGATTATGAGGCGGCGGTAAACTACGCGCTCGACGCGCTTGAACGCGCCCCGAATGTTCCGATTGTCTATAACTGGGCGCGTGACTGCGCTATTTTACTGCCCCCCGCTTTACGCGATAAATATACGGAGCGCATTGAAAACATACACGCGTCGAACGGCAAAAACCCTTTTGCCGACATAGCAGCGAGAGCCAAGGCACAGTACGCTACCTCCCTACAAACAGGAGTTCCAGATACCGCTTAAATAAATCCCACCAGCCGAGTTTTTCCACAGCGTCGGCGCAGACCAAAGGGGTTTTTATGATTACATTACCCTCCGCGTCAGCTATGGTTAGCGTTCCGAGTTCCTGCCCCGCTTCAAGCGGAGCCGCCGCCGCTTCGGCAATCGTCACCGAACGTTTCAAGCCCGCGAGTTTTGATTTTTCAACCAATACCTTCGTTTCGCCGCTTACTGCCGGCTGAACGAATTTTTCTTTCCCGAGCGTTACGGGTATAGGAGCGAGCGCGGTATCAGCGCAAACGTCCGCGAGCGTGTACGTTGAAAACGCGTGATTTAACAGCGTTTTAGCCGCCTCAAAGCGCGTGTCGCTTGTAGGCGCGCCGAGGACTACGGCTATATACTCTATGCCGTCGCGCTTCGCCGTTGCGGAAAGGCAGAATTTAGCGGCGTCGGTAAAGCCTGTTTTCAAGCCCGTGGCTCCGTTATAGAAGCGGATTAGCTTATTAGTGTTCGACAGCCCAAATTCGCCGTTGCGTACCGTGTCCGTCCAGATGGTTGAAAACTCGTGAACCGTCGGCAACGCTATCAGCGCCCGCGACATAACGGCGATATCGTTCGCGCTCGTGAGGTGGTCGGCGTTACCGGGGAGGCCTGTGCAGTTGGCAAAATTTGTATCATTCATACCGAGTTCCTTAGCGCGGCTATTCATTTTCGCGACAAACGCGCCTTCGGAGCCGGATATATGTTCCGCTAAGGCCACCGAAGCATCATTCGCGCTTGCCACGGCTATAGACTTAAACAGGTCGCTGACTGTCATTTGTTCGTTTTCCTTAAGGAAAATTTGCGAGCCGCCCATTCTGCTCGCGGCGGTGCTTGTCGTAACCATATCGTCAAGTTTTATCGAGCCGTCCGCGATAGCCTCTGAAATGAGCAGCATTGTCATAATCTTTGTAACGCTTGCGGGAGCGAGTTTAATGTGTTCGTTGATTTTGAAAATGACGCTTCCCGTTTCAGCTTCTACAAGTATCGCGGCCTTGACGTTCGGCGCGATACTTGTTTGCAAATCCGCTGACTGTTCAAATGTTTCAGCCCAGGGTTCCTCTGAAAATACCTCCTCAATTGGTATACTTTCAAGGTCAAGCTCGAAGCCCGCGTCCTCCGCGTATGCCGAACTTTGTAAAAACAAAAAAGCCGCCGCGAGTAATATTGATAGTCGTCGCATATATAATCCTCCAAAAATTAAAGTCATTTATAACAAGGTATGCAAACTATTGACAAATATGCGGGTCTGTGATATAATTAGCGTAAGTTCCAAAAAGTAAAGTTATTTATGACAGGGTATGCGGCGTATTGACAATTACGCGGGCTTGTGGTACAATTAGCGTAAGTACAGACATTAGGAGTATACCATATGAAGCCATCAACAGCGGTTCTCCACGCCGTGCGCGGGAAAAACAACCCTACCGGGGCAATCGCCGTCCCTATTTTTCAATCAGCGACGTTCGTACACCCCGGAGCGGGGGAAAGTACGGGCTACGACTATTCGCGTTCGGGCAACCCTACGCGTGAACACGCGGAGAAGCTCGTTGCGGCTCTCGAACACGGTTCGGGCGCGTTAGCGTTCCCAAGCGGTATGGCGGCCACAACGCTTATGATGGAGCTGTTCAAGCCGGGCGACCATATCATAGCTACCGACGATTTATACGGCGGCTCGATACGCCTGTTTGATAACGTTTCAATTAAAAACGGACTGCGGACAAGCTACGTCGATACCAGTAACATCGGGGCTATTGAAACCGCGCTGACCGCGGATACTAAGCTTATTTTCCTTGAATCGCCCACTAACCCTATGATGAAAGTTTGCGATATCGCCGCTATTGCGACATTGGCTCACAATCACAATATTATAGTAGCGGTAGACAACACTTTCCTGACGCCCTATCTCTGCAACCCGCTTGACCTCGGCGCGGACATCGTTATTCACAGCGGCACTAAATACCTCGCGGGGCATAATGACACGCTCGCGGGTCTGCTGGTCGTTAAAGACGGCGATATACTGGAGCGTCTGCGCTTCCTGCATAAAACCACGGGAGCCGTGCTGTCGCCCTTTGACGCGTATTTGCTTATACGCGGTATAAAGACGCTGACCCTGCGCGTTGACCGCTCGCAGGATAACGCTTTGGAACTTGCGAAGTGGCTCTCTACGCAGTCTAAAATACGTAAAGTCTATTATACCGGCTTAGAAACTCACCCCGGCTACGAACTATCACGCAAGCAGGCGCGGGGCTTCGGCGCAATGCTGAGTTTTTCAACAGACAGCGCGGATACCGCAAAGGCTATGCTAAACAAAGTAAAAATTATCCAGTACGCCGAATCCCTCGGCGGTGTAGAATCGCTACTGACCTACCCAATGCTTCAAACCCACGCGGATATCCCGGAGGAGATACGCGTAGCGCGGGGGATAGACGATTGCCTCCTGCGTATGTCAGTAGGGATAGAGGACATCGGCGACCTCAAAGACGATTTACTTAACGCTATGCGATAAACCCCCCGTCATTTTCTATTACAACCAAACCAAAAAAAGGAGAAACACAGTGACCTACAATTTCGACAATCCGCCGGAGAGGCGTGGCACGGGAGCCTTAAAATATGATTTCAACCTTGAACGCGGACGACCCGCCGACGCGCTCCCGTTGTGGATTGCGGATTTCGACTTTCCGCTTCCTAATGAAACACTTGAAGCTATGCATAGGCGCGTTGACCTCGCGAATTTTGGCTACAGCGAGAGTATGCCGTCCTACTACGAGGCAATTACCGACTGGTTCAAAACACGCCATAACTACGAAATTGCCGCAAAGGAAATAATCAAAACGCCCGGCGTAATGCTCGGTATGGCGGCGGCGGTTCACGCCTTTACGGAGCGTGGGGACGCTATTTTAATCCAGCCGCCCGTGTACCGCCCGTTTTTTGAGATTATCAGGAGCAGTGACAGACTTCTCGTTGAAAACCACCTTGTGTATGAAAATAACCGCTATACAATCAATTTTGAAGATTTCGAGCGTCAGATTGTCGATAACAAGGTAAAACTCTTTTTCCTCTGCAACCCCCATAACCCTGTCGGGCGCGTCTGGACTATCGCGGAGCTTACAAACCTGCGCGATATCTGCGACAGGCACGGCGTGATAGTCGCTTCGGACGAGATTCACTGCGATTATACCTATCCGGGTTTTACCTATACGTCCTACGGAACGCTGTCCGATAACGCGGTGATTGTTACCGCGCCGTCTAAAACGTTCAATATAGCGGGCTTGCAGGTTTCTAACACTTTTATACGCAACGCGCAGCTTCGTAAACGTTACAAGAAAGCTATTGACGGCTTTGGATATAGCCAAATAAGCGTATTCGGCTTAGTCGCCTGCGAGAGTTTATACCGCACGGGCGCGGACTGGTTTTCGCAGTTGCAGAGTTATCTACTGGGAAACCTCGAATTTTTCCGCTCTTACCTTGCTGAAAAGTTGCCAAAGGTAAAATTGATAGAGCCGGAAGGCACTTTCCTCTACTGGCTCGATTTTTCAGCCTACGGACTGCCGCAGAAAGAGCTTGACAGTATCGTAACGAACAAGGCAAAACTATGGCTCGAGGACGGCGACCACTTCGGCTCAAATATCCCCGGCTTCGAGCGAATAAACGGCGCAAGCCCGCGAAGCGTACTAAAAACCGCGATTGACAAGTTACACGCGGCGTTTGAATAAGCGGCAGGGGGGCATTATGCCGCCGCGCCCACGTCGTATCCCCGTCCCACCCCCGTAACGGCGAAGCTCTCTCCCCCGTCATTGCGAAGCCGCCACCGCACTTGCGATACGTACCATAGAAATGCGGCAAAGCAATCCAGGGTTGACGTAGCCGCCTACGATACGTAGTCCGTATGTTGCCCCTCCGGCACTGGATTGCTTCGCGCCTGTAACACTATACGTGTCTCGCGCTTACCGGCGCTTCGCAATGACGGGGGCGGGCGCTTCGCAATGACGCGCGCGGCGCGGGACGTTAAGTGCGAAACGCGCGGCGCGGAATAAACCCAAAACCAAGTTTTGACGCGGATACGTTAACACACTAATCCTTCCAAAATAGAAAGGGGTCATATTATGACTGCTCAACCTGACGCACCCTCGCTTACCGCGCCTACCCTTGTCAAGAAGCCGCGAATACAGACCGTTGAGTTCTGGCGTTTTGCGCTTACGGTTATGGTCGCGGTGTACCACTTCGAGATTTTCTTTACCCAGAGGACAGTTATCCCCGCGGGTTCCGGGGCGGTGGAATTTTTCTTCATACTCGCGGGCTTTACAATGGCTATGTCAGCGGACAGCCGCGCCAGACGCCGCGTGTCTGGCGCTCCTGTAACGGTCAAGGAAGCTCACGCCGAGGCCTTATCATTCGTGGTAAAAAAGCTCAAAGTCATAGTACCGATAGTGCTAATCTGCGTCATTCTCGCCTGCTTCGTCTATCCTATGAGCGTAACCCCCGCAGTCGAAGCGCCCGCGCAAAGCGGCGGCTTCGGCGCCTACGACCCCTGGGGCGGCTTCGGAGGCGGCTACGGAGGATACGGCGGCTTCGGAGGTTTTGGCGGAGGCTACGGCTACGTTGCGCCACCCGCGCCCGTTCCCGCGACTACAGGCGACAGGGTAAGCGCGTTTATGAACAGCGAGTGGGAACTCCTGCTTATGGTCGGTACGCCCTTCGGCTTCGACAACGGCGCCGCGCCTAACGTCCCGCTCTGGTTTCTTACCGCGCTCCTGCTTGTCGGCTACCTCTATACCTTTGCGATTACAATTAAGCGCGATATAGTCGTTTTCCTCGCGCCCGCAATCGGCATACTGTTCTACATTTTCTTTACGCTGAACAGCACTATGCTGATTGACCACGCGGCCGCTATGGGCTTCTTTAACGCGGGGACGGTTCACGCTATCGCCGAGATGTCCTTCGGTATCGCGCTCTATACGCTCTTTACCCATATTAAATCGAAAAACCTCGGTGTCGTCTGGCAGGTTATCCTGTCCTTTATCGAAATCTACGCTATTTACCGCCTGTTTTCGCTGACCTTCGGCGACCCCGTGGGCTTCGGCAATTTCCGCAAGATACCCTATATTATGGCTATAATTTTCTTTGGATTCTATAACTCAACCTGGATTGCTAAAATCCTCAACCGCAAGATATTCGGTTTCCTTGGCGAGCTGTCGCTCATTATGTATATCTGCCACTATAACCTTATCCCGGTTTTCCTCAAAATCGCCGAGCGTTACACAGGCAAAGGCTGGGGGCTGTTCACATACCTGTTCAGCGGCAGTAACATCAATAACGGCATAGTGACAGGCTCGATAACGCTAAAATTCGCGCTTTCCTACGTTGTGATGGTAATGGTGGTGTCGCTGGCGATAAAATTCGTAATATTCGCAATCGGAGCGGGCTACAAAGCCGGCAAACGCGCCCTCGAATCCGACAAACAACCGGAAACGCCTTAGTTCAAATAACAGTTATCAAATAACAAATATCAGAGACGAGGGGTTTGGACGGGGGTTGCGATTTTGCAATCCTCGTCCTGCGTTATGTAGGGGTAACGTACCTTGCCTCGCCCGGACTGTAGGGGCGGGTTTCAAACCCGCCCTTATGGTTTAGAGCGTGTATTCAAAACGCAAAGGGTCAAGAGTCCGTCATTGCGAAGCCGCGGAACGCTTGCGATACGTAGGAAGTATAGCGGCGAAGCAATCCAGTGCCGGGAGCGTAACATACGTATCTGTGGCTTATCCTACTGGATTGCTTCGCGCCTATACCGGGTTGTATGTTTAGCTTCCCGGCGCTCGCAATGACGAACTTTTTAATTTTTCACGTTTTTAATTTTAACGCCGCGACCCGCCTTACATCACTCGCCCAGCACATATACAACGGCTTTCTTAACCCCGAAGGCTATACACTCGTCGTAGGTGTCGAAAAACAGGTCTATCTTGTTTTTCTTTATCCCGCCGCCGCAGTCCTCGGCCGTCGCGTAGCCGTAAATCCAGCTGTTGTCGGGAGCCGCGATATATAGCTTTGTCCCGTAGGGTATGACTTTTGGGTCTACGGCAATCGCGCCCACGCGGGCGGTTGTGCCTGTGGCGGTAGTTTTGTTGCGCTGACGCTCCGTTGTGTAAGCGGTCGCGCTGACGTTCAGGGTGTCGATAATTTGCAGACCGTCAAGCTCTCCGGCGAGCATAGCGGTTTGAGTTTTGAGGTATTCATTCGGCTTACTCTGCTTTTGAGGCGAAGGCTTTACCTCGGGCGAAGGCTCTGCCTCGGGAATAACGCCGTTGAAAAAGAGCGTGGGCGCGATTTCAGCAAAAGCCTCGGGATAATCGCCCGGAAAATACTCGGGAGCGGCTCCGTAATAAAACGCTTGCGGAGGCGCGGTTTCGTGCGCCTGAATAGGGTCAATATCATAAACGTCAGCATACGGCTGCGAAACAGGCTCCGCGCTGTCCGTAACCGAAGCGGCAAACTCCGCTCCGGCGTTAAAGGCGAAGATAGCCGCGAGTAGCAAAATAGGTGATATAAAAATGTGTCGCATTAAAAAACCTCCGTTTGGTAACATTTTGGTTACAAGTAATTATATCCCGGTTACAGATATTTTATGCGGGAAGTTTCAAAATGGTAACAGAAAAAAATATAACGTAGGGGCGGGTTTCAAACCCGCCCTTTGGTTATACGAGGTTATTGTAACTGCCGCAACCCGGCACCCCCCGCCGCTGAGGCGGCACCCCCCTCTAAAGAGGGGGGCTTTGGAGGGTCTGGACGTTTGGTTGCGGGGGACGCGCTCACAGGGGGGTACGTAGGGGCGGGTTTCAAACCCGCCCTCCCCCGTCCCGGCGCCGTGCGCCGTCTTTGCGAAGCACCGGTAGGCTTGCGATACGTACAATGTTACAGGTGCGAAGCAATCCAGTGCCGGAAGCGCAACATACGTCCCACGTCCAACGGAATACGTATCGCAGGTGCCTACGTCAACCCTGGATTGCTTCGCCGCGTTTCATTAACTACGTATCGCAAGTGCGGTGGCGGCTTCGCAAAGACGGTGCGCCGGGGGCGCACCTCGTGCAGGACGCAACCCCCGTCTTTCCCTCTAAAGCCCCCCTCTTTAGAGGGGGGTGCCGCCCGCAGGCGGTGGGGGGTGCGTCCCCCCGTCCAAACCATCGTCTCTGATATTTGATATTTGATAATTGTTAACTGAAAAAAATTGCGATTACCTATTGACTTTTCCACAGTAGTGGTGTATACTACTGTTTATACCACAATAACAAGCCCGAACTTCTTACGATTTTCTTACGATTTCGCAAAAGCTCTTGACAAATGGTGATATATGTGGTATAGTACATTAGTTCGTTTACATAATACATATGGAGGATTTTTACTTTGAAAACCAGAATTACCGCTCTAGCAATTTCACTCGCGCTGACTTTCGCGCTGTTCGCGTCCTGTACGCCGGGCGATGGAAACCCGGACGCTACCAACAGCCCCGCCGCAAATACTCCCGACGCCGTGGAAACAAGCGGCGAACTCGTCTGGACGGCGCAAAGCACGCCTATCGACCTCGGCAAAGCCGCGCAGACGTATAACGCGGCCTCTATCGGCGATAAACTCTACTACCAGGCTTACATACCGCCGGAAACTGACCCGGTTACGTTCGAGCCGCTCGGCAACCCTACTATAGAACTTCGCTGTTATGATTTCACGGCAAAAAGCTATAGCGTTATCTATACTTATGACGGCAACGACTATCCGCAGTTCTTCATTTCGCCGGACGAGCGCTTTTACACGTTCATAAATAAATGGGACGAAACCGGCGGCAGTTCCTCGGAACTCGCGGCAATCGGCGCGGACGGCACGCTTGGCGAAGCCTTTGTCGTCCCCGTAAACAATCCCGGTGACAGCTGGTATAACTGCGCCTTTGACGGCAAAGGCAACGTATACCTGACGGGTTCCTCAAACGAAGTCGCCATATACTCCTATGCCGACGAAACGGGCTTCACGCCCGTTACAAAGCTCACGCCCAAATACGGCTACGTGAACAGTATCATAACGCTCCCCGACGGCACAGCCGCCGCGACGGGCTACAATAACGACGGCAAATTCGTAATTACCTCGATTGACATAGCCGCAAAAACCTGGGGAAGCGACATAATACTCGAGAGCCAGAGCTATCGCGGGGAATACACGCGCGGCAGCGGCGATTATAGCTTCTATTTTATAAACGGCTACGAAAAATTCATAGGCTATAATAACACTACAAAAGCAGAGGACCTAATCTTCGATTGCTTTGACCTCGATGTGAGCAGCGGCTCCATTTCGGCGATAACCGCGCTAGAGGACGGAACGTTTCGCGGCATTTACAGCGGCGACTACGACGAAATGACCCGCACTCAAAAATACGAACTGATTACTTTTTCCAAACAGCCGAAGCCCGCTAACTCAAAAACCGTTCTGACCTACGCAACCGTAAGGCTATCAGAGGAACACCGCGACGCCGTTTTGGAGTTCAACCGTACTAACCCCAATTACCGCATAAAAGTCAACGCCTACGGCGAGGGGCTTCAGGATTTCAGCGACCTCACGGCTATAACGCAGAAGCTCAATACCGAGATAATCGCCGGGACTTTCCCTGATATCATTGACTTAACTTACTTCCCCGCAGATGTATACGCCGCAAAGGGTATACTCGCCGATATGTACGAGTTCATCGACGCGGACGAGGAATTTACACGCGACAACCTGTTCGAGCCGCTGCTCAAAGCCGCCGAGATTGACGGCAAACTATACTCCCTGCCGCTGTCCGCGACGCTTATGACCTATATGGGCAAGAAAAGCGTGGTAGGGGACGAGCCGCTTACCTTCAAGCGCTTTAACGAGCTTATGGCAAAATACCCGGACGCTGTGCCTGTGGCAAGTTCGACAAAAAGCTCGTTGCTTGAAATGATTTCGCTGACCGCCGCCGACAAGTTTATCGACCGTGTGAGCGCAACGTGCAGCTTCGACAGCGAGGAATTTATAGGCTTGCTGGAACTCTGCAACTCGCTCCCCGCGGAATATCAGGACAGGGGTATGACGCAAAGCGAGGAGATGAACGGCATTAAATCCCTGTTCATTCAGGAAACGGTTTACGATTTCAGCACGATACAATACTACAGGCAGAAATGGCAGGACGAAGTGGTCTACGCCGGCCTACCCGATGTAGGCAACGTATGGATTTCAGAAGCGAACGTCGGAATTTCAGCGAAATCTGAAAACCAGGCGGGAGCGTGGGAGTTCGTGCGCTCGACTATGGCGGCGCAGGCAAACGGCGTGGGCTCAACAAGCGGCTTCTGGGGCTTCCCGCTGACGAAAAAAGCCTTTGACAGGTTCTTAGAGGAACAGACGACCGAACAATACTACACAGATGAAAACGGCGAAACAGTTATTCAGTCCAAAGGCGGCCGCGGCGACGGCAACGGCGAAGCCGTAGAGTTCTACGCCGCAAGCCCGGAGGACGTAGCGCAAATAATGGCCGTGCTGAACGCGTCAACGCATATGCTGAATATAGACGCGCAGGTTCTGAGCATCTTGCGCGAGGAATGCGGCCCCTTATTCGCGGGACAAAAAACCGCCGCCGAGACCGCAAAGGTTATACAGTCGCGAGTGAGCATATACGTAGCTGAGAGCAAGTGATAGATAATAGTTAATAGGGATTAAATATTAAATATCAGAGCCGGGGGTCGCAAATTGCGGCTCCCGGCGTTTTACTGCTGTTTATATATTGACACTTTTTAGAGTGTTTGCAAGTTTGGGTATATCATCAACTATGTTTTCCCAAATACGGTCAAATTCAATAGCTTTATATGCGTGTGCCGTTATATTACGCAATCCGACAATTTCTTTCCATTCAACGTCTGTATATTTTTCCTTAAAATCGGGGGACAGCTTATTAGCTGATTCCCCGATATTCACTAAAGCCATCATTATGCCGTGCTGTAAAAGATTGTCGGTAAGAAACAATTCTTTTGGAATTTTATTTGTAACTTTTATAATAAAGTCTACTTCTTCCGTCATATCTTCTAAATATGCTCTATTTCTGTCAAGCATTATAAATTTCCTCCGTCTGTTCAATATACAGCCTATCCGGACGCACTATCGGTACTGTCACAATATCTACAGATTTTCCCAATACTTCCATTAGCGATTCCAGCAAGCCCATAATTTTCATCATAGAAACGCGCGGCGGCTCGTTAAATTCGACAAGTAAATCCACATCGGACTCCTCCGTAGCGTTACCGTTAGCGTAGGAGCCGAACAGGTCGATATGTTTTACGTTGTATTTTTCCGCTAATGGCTTAGTCTTTTCCCTTATTGTGTCGATTGTCAGTAGCATTGCGTTCCCCCCCGTCTACGTACATTCTATGCTGTCATTCAGCACGTCCTGTAGGCTTATCCCTGTCAGGTAGTCTGTTATAACGTTATCAAGGCCGCGCCATACTTTCAGCGACTGGCATTTTGCTCCTCCGCTGTGGGTGCAGACTTCCCCGTCCTCCGGGCAGTCGTCTGGTTTTACGCTGCCCTCCGTTACGCGCATTATGTCCGCGACCGTGTACGCTTCGGGGGCTTTTGCAAGGCGGTAGCCGCCCGTCGCGCCCCTTGCGGCTTCGAGCCAGTCAGTATCCTTCAAATGAAAAATTATCTGTTCGAGGTAATTTTTAGAAATCCCCGTGCGCTCGGAAACGTCGCTTAACGGTACATAGCCGCCCTCCGAATATTCGGCTAAATCCGTCAGAAGCTGTAAGGCGTAGCGTCCTTTAGTTGATATTTTCATTTTTAATCGACCTCCAGTATTTTACTGCCGCCTGTTCGTTTTTATTGTCGCCCGGCTCGTAA
>JAISJH010000043.1 GCA_031261635.1 Oscillospiraceae bacterium | reverse complement strand
GGCATCGCCCTCCCTTCCGAGGGCAAGAGAACCGCTACCGTATTGGCAACGCCGCGGCTTTTTACAGCCAAAGCTATTATAACATAAGGTTTACCATAATTCAAGGGCGAAAATTATATCTCGATAGGCTCTGAAACTGTCAGGCCGGCGCAGGATACGTTTATCCCGCCGTTTAGTTTGCTTTGCACGGCGTATAGGGCGCGTTCGGGCGTGTTGTTTTCCTGGCTCAGATGCCCAAGTATCAGCCTTTGCGTGCCGGACTGCGCCAGTTCAAGCGCGAAGTTTGCCGCGTCGTTGTTGTTTAGGTGGCCGTAGTCCCCGGCTACTCTCGTTTGCAGGTAATAGGGGTAGGGGCCGCTCCAGAGCATATCCAGGTCGTGGTTGCACTCCAGCAGCACGGTATCGCTTCCGAGTACGGCGTTGCGAACGCCCGAGGTGATATGCCCCAAATCGGTCAGGAGCGAAAAGCTCCTGTAACCGTCGGACACGCGGTAGCCGCAGCTTTGCGCCGTATCGTGTGGCGTTTCAAAAGCCGATACCCGAAGCGTCCCGATTTCAAAGGGAACGCCCGGCGTTACGTCAAGGCAGGGGCTGTATAGTCCCCGCGAAGTCCCCCCGGTTGCGTATACGGGAACCGCCGGGAAGTATTTATGTAACATCGGAACCGCGGCGATATGGTCGGAATGTTCGTGAGTAATAAGCACGGCCGCGAGTTGCCCGGGCGACACGCAGACGGTATTGAGCAGCGCGTCCTTAATGCGTTTGAGCGATATCCCGGCGTCAATAAGGATATATGTACCGCCCTCACAAATAAGGGCGGCATTGCCTTTTGAACCGCTGCTGAATGTATATAGTTTCATAATGATAAACCTTGTTATGTATTTGAAATTGAGACCGCGCACGGCGCGGGACACCCCCCGCCGCCTGCGGGCGGCTCCCCCCCCTCTAAAGAGGGGGGCTTTGGAGGGTTTGGACGCGGGTAACGTCCTGCGGGGGAAACCACCCCGCCGCCTGCGGGCGGCACCCCTCCCAAGAGGGGAATGGGGACGTAGGGGGACAACCCCCGCCCCTGCGGGGCACCCCCTTCTGCGGAAGGGGGCTTTGGAACGCTTCCCCCGTAAGCCCCCTTCCGTAGAAGGGGGTGCCGCGTAGCGGCGGGGGTTGTCTCCGCGCCGTGCGCGGAGGGCAGGGCTTGCCCTGCCCGTCTTTGCGAGCGCCGCCGCACTTGCGATACGTAGGACGTATAGGCGCGAAGCAATCCAGTAGTCTACGCCACAGATACGTATGTCACGCCTCCGGCACTGGATTGCCGCGCCGGTTTCAATGGTACGTATCTCACGCTTACCGCGGCTCGCAATGACGGGCAGGGGCTTGCGCCCCGCCCCGTGCGTGGTGTCCCCCGCAGGGCGCAACCAACGTCCAAACTCCCGTCTCTGATATCTGATATTTGCTATCTGTTAACTGTTCCAACGTCTCTGATATTTGATATTTGATAACTGTTATTTAATAATTGATAACTGTTATTTGATTTCACGCAATTCTTATAAACGTCTCAATCAGCGGCTCGGCTCCTACGTCTCCGGAGATGTCGGCTCCTATGCCGCGCAGTTTTGTTACGAGGTCCTCGTAGCCGCGTTCTATGAAGCGTACTTCGTCGATGTAGGTTGTACCTTTCGCGCAGAGCCCCGCAATTACCATTGCCGCGCCCGCGCGGAGGTCTGTTGCTATCAGCGGCGCGGCCTCTAGCCTGCCGAAGCCCTCTATTACGGCGGTTCTGCCGTCTTTTACGGTTATGTGCGCTCCCATACGCGCGAGTTGGTCAACGTAGCGGAAGCGGTCGTCCCACACGCCCTCGGTTACGATACTCGTCCCCCGCGCGAAGCAGAGGAGCGCGGTAACCTGCGGCTGCATATCAGTCGGGAAACCGGGATAGGGCATAGTGCGGACATTGGCGCGGCGAAGCGGGGCGTTGCGCCGGATACGCACAGCGTCGCCGAGGTCCTCGACCTCCGCGCCCATTTCTATTAGTTTAGATGTAATGCACATTAAGTGGCGGGGGATAACGTTATGAACCGTAACGTCGCCGCCGGTTCCCGTCACCGCCGCGAGGTACGTCCCCGCTTCGATTTGGTCGGGGATAATCGCGTAGGTGCGCCCCTCTAACTGCGGAACACCTGTAATGCGGATAGTGTTCGTCCCCGCGCCGCGTATTTGCGCCCCGCAGGCGTTGAGGAAGTTCGCGAGGTCAACGATGTGAGGTTCCTGAGCGGCGTTCTCGATTATAGTTTGCCCGACGGCCATAGTCGCCGCGAGCATTATGTTAATCGTAGCTCCGACAGTTACGACATCAAGCGAGATACGCGCCCCGGTAAGCTTTTCAGCTTCGGCGGTGATATAGCCGCCGCCTATGCTGACTTTTGCGCCGAGCGCTTCAAGCCCCTTGACGTGCTGGTCAATAGGGCGGATACCAAAATTACAACCCCCGGGCATAGCAATCTTAGCGTAACCAAAACGCCCGAGCAACGCGCCGAGCATATAATAGGACGCGCGAAGCTCCCCCATTTCCGGGCAGCTCGCGTAATACGAGCGGATATCGCGGCAGTCAAGCTCAACCGAGCGGTCTGTAAGCTGCCGGACGCGCACCCCGAGGCTCCCGACAATCGCGTAGAGCCTGTTAACGTCCGCAATAGCGGGGAGATTTTCGATTATAGAAACGTCGTTGACCATTACCGAAGCGGCAATGACGGCAACGGCGGCATTCTTAGCGCCGGAAACAACTATATCACCGGAAAGGCGGTTACCGCCGTTTATCGAGTATCGTTCCATCTGCTTTACTCCATTATTGAAAAATCAAACTCCGCGCGCTGCCTGACACTTGCTATTATTGCCTTTAGCCAGGTTATGTATACCCGGAAAACCAGTCGGAGCTTGTTTACATAATCCAGTATAACACATTGTTTCCAATTTGTAAAGAGCTAATTTTACTTTTTTGCCAAAATGACACTATTCGGCAATATTCGCGCCTATGAATTGCGAAAACAGCTTGTAGGGGCGACCTGTGGTCGCCCGCGGGTTCCGCGTTGTCCGTAACCAATGCACCGTCCGCCGTCCATCGTCCAATGTCCGCCGTCCACCAACCAACGTCCCGGCGCAGTGCGCCGTCTTTGCGAGCCGCGCGAAGCAATCCAAGCCCCGTAACCCCCGTCCAAACCGCGTCCCGCGTCCCTCGTCCAACCCGCGTCCCGCGTCCCGGCGCCGTGCGCCGTCTTTGCGAGCGCCGGAAAACTTAACTTACAACACGGTCTAGGCGCGAAGCAATCCAGTGCCGCAGTCCGCAGATACGTATGTTACGCTCCCGGCACTGGATTGCTTCGCACCTGTAACGCCCTACGTATCGCGAGCGTACCGGTGCTTCGCAAAGACGGCGCACGGCGCCGGGACGTTTAGACGGGGAAACCGCCCCGCCTCACGCTTTCACGCGGAACTTTTTCTTTGGCAGGACTATCGCGAGCACCGCCGATACCACCGAGAAGCACGCTAGGATTATGAACTCTGTCGGGCTGTCGGCTACTCCAAGCGCCTTGAATATCAGCGGCGAGACCATTGCGGTCGTCATATAGCCGAACATTACAATGCTGTAGATTGAGCCTACGTTTCTTACTCCGAAGCAGTCGCTCGTTAGAATCGGGGTGTAGCAGGAGGCTCCGCCGAAGAACAGGGCTACAAAGATTATGCAGACCATTATTGCGGGGCCGTTCATAAGAGCAAGCCCGACTACGACAACCGCCGAGCCGAGGCTGCATATTATCGCGGCGGTGCGCGCGCCGAATTTTGCAATCAGGAGCGGGAAAATAAGTCGACCGAACGCGCTACCGATGCCCGTCATCATAACGAGTATTGTCGTTAAACTGTCGCCTAAGCCCTTGTCCTGCGCTATTGTCACGAACGAGGGGTTCAATGTTAGGTACACGCCGTCGGCAAAGAATTTTATCGCGAAAAGAATGTACAGCGATTTACTTCTGAACGCCTGCGCCAGGGTAGGGTCGTCCGAAGTGCTAGACGCGGCGGCTTTGGGAGATTCCTCCTCCGGAAGTGAGATAAAACGGTACAGCACAAGCACGGATACGGCGAATATAGCCGCAAGCACCCGCATAAGCCCGCGAACGCCGAGTACATCGGGGTTAGCGAAATATTTAGCTACGGGCGCGAAAATAACGGTCGACAGTCCGAAGGCGAACACGCTTATGCCTGTTGCTACAGCGCGTCTCGTGGGGAAATTGCGCTGGGCGCAGGTTATAATGGTGTTGTAGGCTATGCCTACGCCTACGCCGCCGAGTATACCGTAGCTTATGTAAATAAGCCAGGGCGCGCTGACGGGAGTAGTCGAGGCAATAAGTATTCCGGCGGCAAGCATCAGACCGCCGCAGAGTACGACGTTCTTTGGCTGAATCCTGTTAATAAGCTGACCGCTGACGAAAATGCCGATGACAAAACTCGCGAGCATAAAGCTTGCCGTGAGTTTGACGCTCGAAGTATCCCAATTGAGAAGCGTAGCAACGGGAGCGACGAACACGCTCCAAACATAGATAATGCCGAGGAATAACAGCAGCACAGAACCCGCTGCAAGGCTTTTAGTCGCTCTTGACATTGTAATATTCTCCCGAAGTGTTGACAATTGATAATTAGCAGTCTGTAGGGGACGATGCCCACATCGTCCCACGGGTTTTGCCGTTTCGCGTGATACGTACACTTGTGCAATCCTCGGGGCGATGTGGGCATCGCCCCCTACAGGAACGCGCTGTTCAATTTGTCACGTCCGGAAGTCGCAACCCCCGTCCAAACTTAGCGTATTTGATATTTGATATTTGATAACTGTTATTTAATTTTCATTCGCAAGTTGGTCTAGTGATTTGCCCTTAGTTTCTCTTGTGATAAAGAATATACCCGCCAAGGCGCCGATTACGCAGGGGATAGTGTATAGCAGGTAAATCCTGCCGGAGTTTGCGGCTCCGAAGCGGCCGTGCAGTACGCCCACGAGAACCGGCGATACCATACCCGCGATGCGCCCGAAGGCCTGGCACCACGCCACGCCGGTATTTCGGAACTCCGTTGGGTAGGCCTCCGCCATAAGCGGCTGAACGCAGGTGTTAGCGTAGTTCAGCGCGAAACCGAGGAAAATGTTAGCCGCGAGAACCATACCGAACGAGCCTCCGACGAGGAACATCGCGAATACAGCAACCGCCGCGACAAAGAACGCCGCGACAAGATTTTTCTTGCGCCCGACAATTTCAGCTACAAAGCCGACTGAAATGTTTGCAAGCACCGAGGCCGCGTCCTTAGCCGTCGCGAGCCAGTTAGCCGAGGACAGCTGAAAACCCTTGTCCTGCATAAGCGTAGGCCCCCAGGCGTTCAGACCGTAGATAAGAAAGCACCCGCAGAAATACGTAAGCCACACTCCGGCGGTAACGCGTATGTATTTTTTGCTGAACAGCGCGGCGGGTCCCGTGCGCTTGGGAGCCTCTGGAACGACAAGGTTATTCGGGTCGTAGTCGCTTACGGTACCTCTGGCGGCTTTTTCAATGCGCCGGAGTTCCTCGACGGCTTCCGCCTTGCGCCCCTTGCTCGCGAGCCAGTAGGGCGATTCGCGCATACGGAAAAGCAGGAAAATACCGTAGATAAACGGCAAAAACGCGATGAGGTAGCACATACGCCAGTTATCGGGGTTTGAGTTGACAACCGCGCTGCCGATAATCCCCGCGACAGTCCAGCCGACGACCATCCACGCCATTCCGAACGTGATAAACCACGCGCGCTTGTTAGTAGGAGTAGATTCACTGAACATAGTCGTAACAACCGGGATACAGGCGCCGAGCCCGATTCCCGCCGCGACGCGGAAAATCGCGAACATAGCGAAACTGCTTGACCAGTAGAGCGGGAGGTTCAGCAGGGAGTACAGCAAAATGGCGAAGGTAAGCGTCTTTTTGCGTCCGAGCTTGTCCGAGAGGAGGCCGGACATAACGCCGCCGCATATCATTCCGAGCATACTCCACGCGGAGAGACTGCCGGCGAGCGCGTCGCTCATTGGGAAACTCGCCTTGATTTGCGTCATAGTGTAGGCGACGATTTGATAGTCGTAACCGTCGAACACCATTGCCGCGCCGAGTAAAAAGAATATTTTCCAAGTGAACTTGCTGACTCCGAACGAGTCCATTACCTCTGAAATGGTGAATTTTTTCATTGTCGCGTAAGCACCGGGTCTGAGTCCGGCAAAAGAGCGCGCCAAACTCAGGCTTTTTACCTTTCCTAATTTTTAGATAGATTATACCACGTTTCGCAAGCGTTGTAAAGGTGCTTTTTTAAGAATAGAGCGGGCAGATTTCGCCGCAACGCGGACGATTTGCGCCGCAACGCTTCCGTAGGGGCGGGTTTCAAACCCGCCCTCCCCCGTAAATTCCCCTCTTGGGAGGGGTGCCGCGTAGCGGCGGGGTGGTTCCCCGCGCCGTTCCACGTCCCGGCGCCGTGCGCCGTCTTTGCGAGCGCCGCCGCACTTGCGATACGTAGGGTGTATAGGCGCGCGGCAATCCAGTGCCGGGAGCGTAACTTACGTCGTATCGCAGGATTGTACGTCAACCCTGGATTGCTTCGCCGCATATCATCGCTACGTATCGCAAGTGCGGTGGCGGCTTCGCAAAGACGGGCGGGGCGAAGCCCTGCCCTGTTCCGGCGCATTGCGCCGGAACGGTGGACGGGGGTTACGCAATCCGGGCGAGGCAAGCCTCGCCCCTACAGAGTTTAGCGGTTTAATTGCAAAACCCGGAGGGCGGGTTTGAAACCCGCCCCTACGTTTATTGCACGACCCGCAACCCTCGTTCAAACCCATTCCCCTCTTGGGAGGGGTGCCGCCCGCAGGCGGCGGGGTGGTTTCCCCCGCAGGACGCAACCATCGTCCAATCCCCCGTAATTATTCATTATTCATTATTCATTATCAATTATTCATTGGCTTAACCTCCTCTTGACAAAACGCCTGTTTCGCTATATAATAGAATTCTTGATGTGCTACATAATTTACGAGAGCAGGGTTACAAATGTATAGTATCGCGATTGACGGCCCGTCCGGGGCGGGCAAATCTACTCTTGCGAAGCGGCTTGCCAATGAATTTTCCTGGGCTTATGTGGATACCGGGGCGATTTACCGCGCCGTGGGGCTTGCCTGCGAACGCGGCGATGTGTGTCCCACGGACTTGGCGGCGGTTAGCGCGCTTTTGCCCGCGCTGAATGTTTCGCTTGATTATTCGGGAGGCTCGCAGAGGACGCTTCTCAACGGGCAGGACGTTTCCGACGAAATTCGCCGCGACGATATTTCTAAGCTCGCGAGCGATGTGTCGGCGCTTTCGCCGGTTCGGGCGTATTTGCTTGACCTTCAGCGCGACGTTGCGCTTGAAAATAACGTGGTTATGGACGGGCGGGACATCGCGACGATAGTTCTGCCGGAGGCGACTGTAAAAATCTACCTGACGGCGACGCCGCAGGTTCGCGCGGAACGCCGCCGTCACGAGCTTTTGCTAAGGGGCGAAAACCGTACGCTGTCGCAGGTGCTGGACGCTATCCAAAAACGCGACGCGAACGACTGCCAACGCGCCGAAGCCCCCCTGCGCCAGGCAGAGGACGCGGTGCTGCTCGATACGACAGAGATGTCGCTTGACGACGCTTTCGCGGCTCTGCTCGAAATAGTAAAAGGCAGGATATCGGGCTTAGCGTAATTTGCGTTGTAGCGATGTAGGGGCGAGGCAAGCCTTGCCCGGATTACGCAACCCACGTATCGGCGAAGCCCCCTCCCCGTCCCGGCGCCGTGCGCCGTCTTTGCGAGCGCCGCTGCACTTGCGATACGTAAGACGTATAGGCGCGCGGCAATTCAGTGCCGGGAGCGTAACATACGTATGTTGTCCCCCCGGCACTGGATTGCTTCGCACCTGTAACATTGTACGTATCGCAAGCTTACCGGTGCTTCGCAATGACGGGGGCGGGCGCTTCGCTGTTATGAGAGCAGGACGATGGTTACGTACGGGGGAGGGCGGGTTTGAAACCCGCCCCTACGTCCAAGCCCTCCAAAGCCCCCCTCTTTAGAGGGGGGAGCGTCCGCAGACGCGGGGGGTGCGTACCCCCGTCCAAACTCTCGTCTCTGAGAGTTGATATTTGATAACTGTTATGTATTTATAACCTTGGTGTTTTTATGAAACTTTACAGTTTTCTTTATTGCCTGGTCTATCCGTTTTTCCATTTGCTGTACCCGCTGAAAGTCGTCGGGCGCGGCAAAATTCCCGCAGAGGGCTGTATAATCTGCGCCAATCACAGTTCCAACTGGGACGCTGTGTTTATGGCGTTCGCTTTGGGGCGCAAAGCGTTCCCGGTGTTTGTCGCAAAGGCCGAGCTGTCGCGTATACCCGTTTTGAGCGCGATACTTCGGAGGATACGCGTAATCTTCGTCGACCGCGACGCTAACGACACAAAGGCGTTGCGGCAAATGCTGACCGCCGTAAGCGACGGCGCGGCAAAACTAGTGCTGTTCCCCGAGGGACACCGCTTCAGCGAGGGCGAAGCGGCTTCGGCAAAGGCGGGGGCGATAGTGATAGCTTCGCACGCAAACGCGCCGCTCCTCCCCGTACATATCCCGAGGAAAAAGCGGCTGTTCAGATTAAACACGGTGATACTGGGCGACCCCTACGCAATAGGCAAAGTACGGGGCGCGGAGCGGGAGCGGGCAACCCGCGAGCTTATGGAGCGTATCACCGCGCTTGGGAATATTCGCTGATTGGGTGTTCGGTTTCCACAAACACGCTCTTGATGTCTGATAAGGTAATGAACATAGTATCTATACCGCCTTTTTTAAGGAAAACTTCGGCATAGAAATCAGTATCGGACATTTTTTCTACGATAGTACCAATCTCGTCAGTGTTAAGACGGATTTTGTCGTACTCCTGAACTTTCATTTTGATTATCTCTCCTTTTTATTTATCAACATACGCGTTAATCAATCTCATTTCGTCTAGTTCTAAATCGTCAATCCACGCGGTTAGCACCTTGGCGGTTTTACCGTTATCGCCTTTGAGCGGCATAATGACTTCGTAAGTCATACCATAGCCGTTATCGCCTTTTGCAACAGCCTTGTAATATGGTATGTTTGCGGCAATACTATTTATCAGTAATTCATAATTGCCGAGGTTATAACCTAAAGCAAGCTCAAACGCGGTTGCCTTATCCTTTGATTTCTTAGACTTATACGGATTCAGCGCGTATTCGGTGAACTTCTCGACCGGGATTCTTATTTTGTCAAGCTTTGGCAAAATGTCTGACATTTTTATCTTCTCAATTCTTTAGTTTTTAATATTATACCACCGCCGCCGGCGAATGTCAAGACCGCGCTTGACATTTGGCGGCGGCGGTGGTATAATGGACGGATAAGCAGACAATAGCCGCTGCTGTCTGACAACTTTAACTTACGTATATTGCGTATATGGTGAACTATGAACCTTCAAACCGCCGGGAAAGTCGCACGCGTTACCGGCAGCGTTGCCGGAACCGTTATCTCGCTTCTTCTTAAAGCCATCGGAACGGTTATTCTTATCGCCCTTACTACGGGGCTTATCTTTACCTGTGTTTTCGCGGTTTACATCAAGGGGCTTGTCGAGGACAACGTTAACGTTGAACTTAGCGACTACACTACCGTCAACCAAACGAGCGTCATATACTACTGGGACGAGGACCTTGACCGCTATATGGAGCTGGAGAAACTTTACGGCACGGAGAACCGCGTTTGGGTGCCGTACAAGGACATACCGGTAAACCTCGAAAAGGCGGCGGTCGCGATAGAGGACAAACGCTTTTATAAACATCACGGCGTTGACTGGTGGAGGACCACGGCAGCCTTCGGCTCGATGTTTGTGCGGAACGCCAATAACTTCGGAGGCTCGACCATTACCCAACAGCTCATTAAAAACGCCACCGGGAACAATCAGAATACAGTTAAGCGAAAGCTGACCGAGATTTTCAGCGCGCTTGACTTTGAAAAGGAATACTCAAAAGAGGCGATTATTGAGAACTACCTAAACATTATCCCGCTCGGCGAAAACTGCCGGGGCGTCGGGGCCGCCGCGCTTACCTACTTCGGCAAGCCCGTGTCGGAGCTTTCGCTCGCGGAGTGCGCTTCGCTTGTCGGGATTACCAATAACCCCTCTATGTATGACCCCTATATAAGCGAAAAAACCCGCGAGGCTAACAAGACGCGGCAACTCATTATACTATTTGAAATGTTCGACCAGGGCTATATTTCAGAGGCGAGCTACCTTGAAGCTAAAGAACAGCCGCTCGTTTTCCAGCGCGGCGATTTATCGGAACTGAACGAGGAGCGCAAATACTGGGAGAACGAGGCGGAAGCCGCGGCGGCGCTGAAAGGGAAAACGCACTACTTCTCGTGGTTCACGGACGCCGTTATCGAGCAGGTAATCTCCGATGTTATGGAGCGGCAGGGCAAGACGCGGAGCGCCGCTACTAATTACCTGTACAATGGTGGTCTGCGAATATATACTACGCTGGACCCCAAAATCCAGGCTGAAATTGACGAGGTTTTTCTTGACGATACTTTCCTTACACCTTACGACAAAAGCCCGGAGCATAATTTGCAGGCTTCAATGGTTATAATCGACCCCTATACCGGCGAAGTGAAAGGCCTCGGCGGCTATATGGGCGAAAAAACCGCTAACCGTATATGGAACGGAGCTACACAGCAGCTAAAAGCTCCCGGTTCCTCGCTGAAACCGCTTGCCGTCTACGCTCCCGCTATTGACCTCGGTTATATACGTCCCTGGACGCTTTATAACGACGCTTCGCCGGACAGCGGCGAGACTACCCTAATAGGCAAGCCGGACTGGCACGTTACTAACGACGACTTCCACTACAGCGGGCTTATAAACCTGCGCTACGGCATACAGGAATCCAAAAACACCGTCGCCGCGCAGACGCTTGATAAACTAACCCCGCAGGTGAGCTTTAACTTCCTGACGGAAAAACTGCATCTTACGAGCCTTGTAACGGCGCGGAACGGCTTGTCCGATATTGACTACTCGCCGCTCGCGCTCGGACAGCTTACCGACGGCGCGTCGGTGCTTGAAATGGCGGCGGCCTACGCTATTTTCGACAACAAGGGCGTGTACACTAAGCCGCGCTTCTATACGCATATTGAAAACTCTACAGGCGAAATCGTGATTGACAACTCTCCGCGAAGCAATATCGCAATCAGCGAGAACACCGCCTACTATATGACTGACCTACTGCAAAACGCCGTCAAGCAAGGCACGGGCTACGGCGCGGGAGTAACGAATATGCCGACCGCCGGAAAAACCGGCTCCTCGGGAAGCTGGAAAGACCGCTGGTTCTCCGGCTATACGCCCTACTACGTGGCCTCTGTCTGGACGGGGTATAAAGTCGGCGACCAGAAGCTTTCAGGCTCTAACCCCGCTATCAAGATTTTCCGCACCGTTATGGACGGTATCCACGAAAACCTTGAAACTAAAGACTTTGAAAAACCCGCAAACCTTCGCGAGGTGACAATCTGTGAGGACACAGGCCTCCTTGCCACAGACGCCTGCGCGAGCGATATACGCGGCGGTCACACTATGACCCTCTGGCTTCCGCAGGCCGAAGTGCCTACGAAAACCTGCGACGTACACGTCTGGACGGACTTCTGCCGCCTGGAGGACGGCACTATTACCGGGCTGCACACGGACTTCTGCCCGCCGGAAACGCTCTACAGACGCTCCGCGCTTGACCTGTTCGGCAAGTCCTACAATATAACGCGAAAGTATTTTTACCCCGGCTATATAAGCGGCGAAATCCCGCTTTGCACCGTGCATAACTACGAAAACTATCTCCCGCCGTATATACCGCCCGAGGTACCCTTTGACCCGGAGCCTATCCCCGTCTACACCCCGCCGCCGGATACTGACGAGCCGGATACTACCCCAACACCAACCCCGCCGCCGCCGACACCCAGCCCCACGCCCGTACCAACCCCGCCGCCCGATACCGCCCCCGACTACGTACCACCCCCGAGCCCGGAGGTTGTTGAAATTTTTTAATAAATAACAGTTATCAAATATCAAATATCAGAGACGGTAGTTCAGATAACAGTTATCAAATATCAGATATCAGAGACGAAGGGTTTGGACGTGGGGTGCGTCCGCTTCGGCGGGGAGACCACCCCGCCGCCTGCGGGCGGCACCCCTCCCAAGAGGGGAATGGACGCGCCGCGCGGCGGGGACACCACCCCGCCCCTGCGGGGGCACCCCTCCACAGAGGGGATAGGGGTTGGACGTAGGTTGCGAGGTTTATATCCACGCAACCAAACGTCCAAACCCCCGTCCTTATCCCCTCTGTGGAGGGGTGCCGCCCGCAGGCGGCGGGGTGGTTTCCCCCGCAGGGCGCAACCCACGTGTGCGCCCCCTCCAAAGCCCCCCTCTTTAGAGGGGGGAAGCGTCCGCAGAGGCGGGGGGTGTCCCCCGCAGGGCGCAACCCACGTCCAAACCCTCGTCTCTGATATTTAATATTTGATAACTGTTATCTGAATATAACTGTTATCTGAATAAAAAGGAGATTGCTATGTACAACAACACACCATTACCAATCGAGCCGTATGACAAGGAGTGGGGCGTTGGGGTTAGCGCGCTTTGCGAGGAACCCTCGCCGTTTGCGCGTGTTAACTCGGCGCTGAAGTGGACTAAGGAGCGTCCCTCCTCCGCAAGCTCCGAACGCGCGGTTATTGTCACGGAATGTTTTCAGAAGTATTCGGCGGACGCGGTTAACGTCAAGTGGGCTAAGACGCTCAAAGAGGTTTTGGAGCGCGTCACAATTAACATCTGGCCTGGGGAGCTGATTGTCGGCGAGCTTGCCGCGCCTCCGAACGCCGCGCCCGTGTACCCGGAGTTTGTAATCGACTGGCTGTGCGACGAGATGATTAACTCGCCGCTTGACAAGCGCTTAAACGACCGCTACGAGATTGACGATAAGACTAAGGCGGATTTGCTGTCTATCCAAAGCTACTGGAAAGGCAAAACAACCTCCGAAGCCACCGTGGCGCAGTACACGGAGGAGGAAAAACTCGGGAGCCACCTCGGCGCGGCGGTGCTGTTGGAGGATTTATTCATCTACGCCGGAGTGGGTCACGTCACCGCCGACTACGAAAAACTTTTCCGCTTAGGCTGGAACGGTATAAAACGCGAGATTGAAACGCTGCAGTCCGCGCTTGACCAGTCGCTTCCGGGCGATATTCTGAAAAACGAGTTCTATACCGCCGAGCTGATAATGCTCTCGGGCGTAACGAACTGGATACTGCGCTACGCCGCCCTCGCGGAGGAAACGGCAATCCGCGAAAAAGACCCTCTACGCGCAAAGGAACTAAAGCGCATAGCGGCAAACTGTACGCATATCGCCACGGAGCCGCCGCGCGATTTCTACGAGGCGATACAGCTTTATCACTTCGCCACAAACCTGATTATTATTGAAACAAACGGTCACAGCGTAACCTACGGGCGTTTCGACTGCCTGTTTGAGAGGTTCCACGTCGCTGAGGACAGAGCGTTTGAACAGGAACTTATAGAGCTGTTCTTTGTCAAAATGCACCAACTCCGCAAAATCCGCGACAAGAACGCAATATTCTTTTCCTCCGGCACAATAATGGGCGGGACGGCGCTCGACGTAGGCGGTGTCGACCGAAGCGGCAATGACTGCACTAACGATTTAAGCTATATGGTGCTTGACGCTCACGCGCATACGCGGATACCTAACCCCTGGATGGGTGTGCGCCTGCACGAAAATTCGCCGCGCGAGTTCAAGATTAAAACTTTCAACGTTATACGCATAGGCACCGGCGAGCCGAAGATTTTCAACGACGAACAGATGATACAGTCCCTGCTGAACTACGGGCGAAGCCTCGGGGACGCCCGCGACTACGTTGGCGTGGGCTGTGTCGAGCCGTCCGTACCGGGCAAAACCTACGGCGTTCACGACAGCGGCAGCGTCAACCTCGCGAAAATTATGCAGCTCGCCATAAACGGCGGCAAGTGCATTGGCTGTTCCGAAGCCTGCAAGCAATACGGACGCTGCGCCGGAGCGGGGAGGACGCTCGGCCCCGACAACGGCTCGCTTCGCACCTTCGCGAGCTTTGACGAGGTTCGTGACAGCTACGAGAAGCAGATGAAATATTGGTGCGATATGCTTGTGAGGCTTATCAACCGCAACGACTTCACGCACCAACGCTTGAAACCCCTGCCGTATCTGTCGCTTCTGATTGACGGCTGTATCGACAAGGGGCAGGACGTTTCAGGCGGCGGCGCGGTATACAACGGCTCGGGGCCGCAGGGCGTAGGGATAGCCACCGCCGCCGATAGCCTTAGCGTCATAAAACAGTTAGTCTTTGACGAGCGCAAAGTGGGCGGCGGCGACTTTCTGGATATCCTAAACAAAAATTGGGAGGGGTCAGGCTACCTCTACGGCCTTGTAAACTCCGACTACTGCCACCACTACGGCAACGACGACGATTACGCGGACGACCTCGCGCGTTTTGTAATGGCTACGTACTGCAAATACATCGAGCACCGTCCCACGGCGCACGGCGGCGAGTTCGCCCCCGGTGTTTTCAGCGTTACGAATAACGTAATGCACGGCTCGGTGCTGTCGGCAACCCCGGACGGGCGCGTGGCCGGCGAGCCTGTGAGCGACTGTATCGGTCCCGCGCATACGCAGGTTGCTTCGCACGACCGAAGCGGCCCGACGGCGATTGCGAACTCCGTAGCAAAGCTTGACCACGCCCGAATCGGCAACGGCATAATTCTAAACTGGAAGTTCGCCCCGGTAACAGTAGCCGGAACGGACGGCCGCGACGGCCTAATCCACCTTATGGACGGCTACTTCGAGCGCGGAGGTATGCAGTCCCAATTCTCCGTAGTAGGCCGCGAAACAATGCTGGCGGCACAAGCGGAACCGGAAAAATACAAAGACCTAGTAGTGAGAATAGCAGGCTACTCGGCATACTTCGTAGAACTATCAAGCGAACTCCAAGCCGATTTGATAGGACGCACAGAGCTTGCTTTGTGAGTTAAATAACAGTTATCAAATATCAGAGACGAGAGTTTGGACGGGGTTGCGCCCTGCGGGGGAAACCACCCCGCCGCCTGTGGGCGGCACCCCTCCACAGAGGGGATGAGGACGGGGGTTTGGACGTTTGGTTACGTAGATATAACCCTCGCAACCTACGTCCAACCCCCATCCCCTCTGTGGAGGGGTGCCCCCGCAGGGGCGGGGTGGTTTCCCCGCCGCGCGGCGCGTCCATTCCCCTCTTGGGAGGGGTGGCACGGCGAAGCCGTGACGGGGTGGTTCCCCGCGCAACGCGAAGGGCGGGTTTGAAACCCGCCCCTACGGGGCGCAACGTAATTTGTCCCCCGGAGAAATTGGGTATTGACAAAAGGCTCGGGGTATGGTAATATATCCATAGATATGTAGTTTTTTATAAGGCGTATTATCAACTATTATAACCTCTACGGATTAGCTGGGTTACATAGGGGAACACACCCCTCGTAACCTTTTTTCATATGACATACATCTTGGAGTTGCTAACAATGAAAATTGACCTGGATATACTCATTAAAGTTGTGGTGCCGCTTGTCGCGGCCTTGCTTATGAGCTTTATCGCCACGCCTATTGTCAAGAGCTTTGCGTATAAAGTCGGCGCTATTGACGTTCCTAAGGACAATACGCGTATGCACGACCACCCTATTCCGCGTATCGGCGGGCTTGCTATTTTCCTCGGGTTTATATTGTCCGTGATACTGTTCGCCGATATAAATCGGCAGATACAGGGCGTATTGCTCGGGGCGGTTATCGTCGTAATCACCGGGGCGGTGGACGACGTTGTAGACCTTCCCGCCTGGGTTAAGTTTATTTCGCAAACCGCCGCCGCTGTTGTGACGGTTTTTCACGGCGTTGTGTTCGAGCGTTTGTCGAACCCTTTCGCGTTTATGTTCGGGGGAAGCTACTTCGAGCTTGGAATATTCGCCATTCCTGTGACGATACTATGGATAGTCGCCGTTACAAACAGCGTGAATTTTATCGACGGGCTTGACGGCCTCGCCCTCGGGGTATCCTCAATCGCGAGCGGGACTATGCTCGTAACCGCGCTCGTGGCTTCGGACGCTAATACGGCAATAGTGCTTGCCGCGCTTCTCGGGGCTTGTTTGGGCTTTTTGCCGGCTAATGTCAACCCCGCTAAAATGTTTATCGGCGATACGGGGGCGCTGCTTTTGGGCTATGTGCTGGCGGCAATGAGCGTTCTCGGGCTGTTCAAGTTTTACGCCGTGGTGTCATTTTTCGCGCCGTTTTTAATACTTGCCCTGCCTATTTTTGACGAGATTTTCGCTATAGTTCGCCGCCTTATCAAGGGGCAAAAACCTTGGGAGCGCGACAGGGGGCATATGCACCACAGGCTAATCGACCTCGGACTAAACCAGAAGCAGGCCGTAGCCGTAATGTACAGCGCAAGCTCAATCCTCGGGCTGTCGGCCGTGGTACTCACGACCGAGGGCGCGGCTAAGGCGGTTCTGCTAATCGCCGTATTCGCCATAGCCGGAGTAGTCGGCGCGTTCACGCTGAGAGACCGCGCTAACGGCAACGGCGATAGCGGCAAAAGCGCGGACGGCGAAAATTCCGAACAAAACGGCGATGACGAATAATTTGAAACTTCGGGAGCGTGTCATAATAGGGCTTGTGATAATACTGTTCGCCCTGACGGCTGTATGGTATTTCGCAAGCCCTACGCGTTATCCGGCGATACGGCTCGCGGAGCTGCCGCCACAGCAACCCAGTCCCGCGCAGCTTGAAAATACGGTTCCGCGCGCCGAGGTTAATGCGGCTTCGGCAAAGGCCGTTGTGGCGACGCTTGCGCGTCCCGGTTCCTACGTGATGAATTATAACGTAACAATCTACTGGGACGGCGGCGAATACGCGCAGAACATTGAGCTTGTGGCTTCAAGCGATATAATAATGGTAAACGGCGAGGAATACGCCAAAACTGACGACAGCGACGCGATAGCGGGGCTTCCGACCTACGAGGATATCCTAAAGCCGGAGGTAATAGTAGACGAAGCGGAATACAAGGAGGCCTTCGGCTCGGTATACCTGCGGGTGCGCTACGAAGGCCTGCTGTATACGCACGAATACTACATCTCGCTGTACTCCGGCCTACTCGAACACGCGCGTAAATACGATGATAAGGGTAAAACGGTCTACGCAATGGACGTCGCGGGGTAAGCGCGTGGGCAGGGCAAAGCCCTGCCCTCCGGCGCACTGCGCCGGGGAAACCACCCCGCCCCTGCGGGGGCACCCCTCCACAGAGGGGATAGGGGTTTGGACGAGGGTAACGGGGCTTGGAAAGCTTGGCGCGGCTCGCAATGACGGTGCGCCGGGACGAGGGACGTAGATTTAGACGGGGCTTGCGTTCGCGCGGCGGCGTGGTTTCCCTGCAGGACGCAACCCTCGTCCAAACTCCCGTCCTCATCCCCTCTGTGGAGGGGTGCCGCCCGCAGGCGGCGGGGTGGTTTCCCCCGCAGGACGCGCCCCCGT
Source organism: Oscillospiraceae bacterium (assembly GCA_031261635.1). Lineage (GTDB taxonomy): Bacteria > Bacillota > Clostridia > Oscillospirales > Oscillospiraceae > JAISJH01. Next base: position 13,897 of record JAISJH010000043.1, on the reverse strand, counting down.
CCAAACCCCCGTCTCTGATATTTGATATTTGATAACTGTTATCAGAATTATCACTTGACATTTCGCGTCATTTGCTATACAATATACTGGTATTTCTATCACAGAAAGGACTAATGCTTATGCCTACTACTTTTACTTTTACCGCTAAACCGCCCTTTTTATTCGGAACCGGGGCTGTTTCGCAGACCGGCGCTAAAGCCGCCGAATTTGGCTGGAAAAAGGTTATTCTTATCACCGACAGCGGCATTACAAAGGCGGGACTTGCCGCAAAGGTTCTCGAATCGCTCACTGCGGCGGGTGTTGAGGCGGTTGTCTTTGACGAGGTTTTGCCTGACCCTACGGATATAATTATCGAAGCCGCCGCGGCGATTGCGCGGGCTGAAAACGTCGGCGGCATTGTCGCAATCGGCGGCGGGAGCGTTCTCGATACAGGCAAGGCCGTCAACGTTCTGCTTGCCAATCCCTCGCCGATTAGTCAGTACCTCGGCTTTGTGCCGGGGGTTAAACTCGGTCCCGGAGCTATACTCATTCCCACGACTTCCGGGACGGGGAGCGAAGTTTCAGACACCGCGATTATTACCGATACTTCGCGCGGCATAAAGGTCGGCGTAGGCGGCGAATGTTCCAAGGCGAAGCTCGCGATTATCGACCCGGAATTGACGTACAAGCTTCCCGCGAAGCTCACGGCGGAAACCGCGCTGGACGCTTTCGCGCACGGTTTCGAGGCCTTTACGGGGACTGCGCGTAACGCTATGTCTGATATTTTCGCAAAGGAAACAATGCGGCTTGTCGCGGAGAATTTGCTTGTCGCGCTTGAACAGCCGGATAACGTTTCCGCGCGTAGCAATCTCGCGCTTGCGGCGACGCTCGGCGGGATTGCCTTCGGCGATTCGCTGACGCACTCGGGGCATAATATCGGGCAGAATATAGCGACGCTGACGCATATGCCGCACGGGCTTAGTTGCACCCTCGGGCTTCTCGCGATTATTGAGTTCCTCGCGGACGCTGTACCGGGGCGGCTACGCTGGGTAGGCGGTTTATTCGGGCTTAACACAAACGAGGAATACACGGACGCGCAGCTCGGACGCGAAGTATCGCAGCGTTTCAAAGCTTTCGCGGTAAATTCGGGAGTAGCGACAACGCTAAAAGCCGCCGGGGTTCCGCACGAGGTACTCGCAAAAGCCGCGCCGCTGATAGAAAACGACCCGGTATTGCAACTGACCGCGCCAAAGAAGCTGACGGCTGAAATTGCGCTTGAACTGATGGAAAAAATATACGAGTAACTCACGTCCTTGTAAGTTTCGTCCACCTTTTCAAAGGTGGCGGGGTACTTAGGGGCGGCGCCCCTAAGACGCTCGTCGCAACGAGCGGAAACCCAGTAACTCTCGTCCTAATGCTCACAGCGCGACCCGCAGGTCGCAAGAACCCCCGTTCCCAACGTCCAACCCCCGTAGCACCCCCCGCCGCTTCGGCGGCACGTGCGCTCTCTAAAGAGGGGGGCTTTGGAGGGTAGGACGGAGGTACGACCACCCCGCCGCCTGCGGGCGGCACCCCTCCACAGAGGGGATAGGGACGGGGGTTTGGACGTTGGTTGCGTCCGCGCACGGCGCGGGGAACCACCCCGGCGCTACGCGCCACCCCTCCCAAGAGGGGAATAGGTTTTGACAATTGACAATTGATAATGAATAATGAATAATGACGGAGGTTTGGACGTGGGTTGCGAGGAAATGGACGTGGGTCAAGAGTTCGTCATTGCGAAGCGCCGGGAAGCTTGCGATACGTAGGGCGTTACAGGTGCGAAGCAATCCAGTAGTATACGCCACAGATACGTATGTTACGCTCCCGGCACTGGATTGCCGCGCCGGTTTCAATGCTACGTATCGCAAGCGTTCCGCGGCTCGCAATGACGGGCTGGGGCTACGCCCCGCCCTTGGTGCGCGGCGCCGGGACGAAGGAGGGCGCCGGGACGGGGGAGGGCGGGTTTGAAACCCGCCCCTACGTCCACCCGCAACCCCCGTCCAAACCCACGTCCTCATCCCCTCTGTGGAGGGGTATCCCCGCAGGGGCGGGGTGGTTTCCCCCGCGGGGCAACCCTCGTCTAAACTATCGTCTCTGATATTTGATATTTAATAACTGTTAACTGTTACAACGTCTCTGATATTTGATATCTGATATCTGTAAACTGAACTGAAAGGGCGGCTGATAAATGACTGAAAAAGCCCGAATTCGCCTCGTAGACCTTACGACGGCGTTTGACGGTGAAGTTGTTTTAGACAACATAAACCTCGAAATTAAAGACCGCGAGTTCCTTACGCTTCTCGGTCCCTCCGGTTGCGGCAAAACTACTACCCTACGCATTATCGCGGGCTTCTTGAAACCCGATTCCGGCGACGTGTTTTTTGATAATGAACGGATTAACGAGGTCCCGCCGAATAAGCGGGCGGTCAATACCGTTTTTCAAAAGTACGCCCTGTTCACTCATATGAACGTTTTTGAAAACGTCGCCTTCGGCCTGCGTATACGCAAAACCCCGGAGGCTGAAATCCGCAAGCGTGTCACTGACGCGCTTGCGTTAGCGGAGCTTTCAGGCTACGACAAGCGGCGCGTACATCAGCTCTCAGGAGGTCAACAGCAGCGCGTGGCGATTGCCCGGGCTATCGTAAACCGCCCGAAGGTGCTGTTGCTTGACGAACCGCTCGGAGCTTTAGATTTGAAGCTTCGTAAGGAAATGCAGCGCGAACTGAAAAAGATACAGCGCACGGCGGGGATAACGTTTGTATATGTGACCCACGACCAGGAGGAAGCGCTCACAATGTCCGACCGCGTGGTTGTTATGAACCGCGGGAAGATACTGCAAATCGGCTCGCCCGTTGATATTTATAACGAGCCGCGCTGTGCCTTTGTAGCGGATTTTATCGGCGAAAGCAATATTTTCAGCGGCGTTATGCCCCGCGATAAGCTCGTAACCTTTGCCGAGCAGGATTTTACCTGCCTTGACGGAGGTTTCGCGGCGAATGAGGAAGTAGACGTCGTTATACGCCCCGAGGATATAGACGTAACCGCGCCGGGCGACGGAGCCGTAAGCGGAACCGTCAAGTCGATTATTTTTATGGGCGTTCACTACGAGATAACGGTGGTAGGCGACACGGGCGAGGAGTGGCAAATCCACTCAACCGACCCTCAAACCGTAGGCGACAGGGTTGGACTAACCCTCACGCCGGACGATATACACATTATGCATAAACCCGCCTCCCCCGAAGAGGAACCCGTAGACTACGACGCGGACGAGGAAGATGAGGACGACGATGACTAAAAAATTACCGGCGATACCCTATGTCGTTTGGATGGCGATTTTTGTCGTTGCGCCGCTCGTGTTAGTAGTGGTTTACGCGCTGACAACGCCGGACGGACAGGTAACGCTCGCGAATATGCTTGAGGCGCGAAAATTTCTCGGGGTATTCGGGCGCTCGTTTGGTCTTGCGCTAATAGCTACCGTCATTTGCCTAATCCTCGGCTATCCTGTAGCCTACGCGTTTTCGCGGGAGGGTGAGCGTTTTCGCTCTGTGGCGATGATGCTGATAATGCTCCCGAGGTGGATGAATTTCCTGCTCCGCACCTACGCGTGGGTTACTATTATCGAGAATACAGGCTTGTTAAATCAGGTCTTGGGCTTTTTACATTTGCCTAAGCTTCATATTATCAATACCCCCGCCGCCGTGGTTCTCGGAATGGTTTACGACTACCTGCCGTTTATGATACTTCCGATTTACAGCGTTATAATAAAGCTCGACGGCTCGCTAATTGAGGCCGCCCGCGACCTCGGCGCGGACAGTTATAGGGTGTTTACAAAGATAATCTTCCCGCTGTCAATCCCCGGAGTAATCTCGGGCGTGACAATGGTATTCGTTCCGTCTGTGAGTACGTTCGTAATATCAAAGTTACTGGGCGGCGGCAAGGATATGCTCGTAGGCGACCTTATAGAACTGCAATTCCTAGGCGGCGCGGGAGCGTATAACCCGCAGCTCGGCAGCGCGGTAGCACTTGTAATGATGATTATTATACTGATATGTATGTCCCTAATGAACCGCTTCGGAGGCGGCGACGAGGAGGTGGTGCTATTATGAAGCATCGCCGTTTGCCGGGGCGTATACTCTCCGTCCTGGTGTTTGTATTCCTCTATCTGCCTATAGTCGTGCTTGTCGTGTACTCGTTCAATTCCACAAAGGGGCGCACGGGTTGGAGCGGCTTTACGTTTGACTGGTACGCCAAGCTTTTCCACAACAGTCAGATTATGAGCGCTCTCTCGACAACGCTTCTGCTGTCGGTAATGGCGGCGTCGATTGCGGCGGTTGCGGGGACTATCGCGGCTATCGGCTTTTACAATATGCGTAAGCGTCCGCGCGGTTTCCTGCTCGCTATCAATAACCTGCCGGTTATCAACGCGGATATTGTAACGGGCGTGTCGATGATGCTCCTGTTTGTGTCGGCGGGGACAATTCTCGGCTTCAGCCAGGGCTTCATTACGCTCCTTATCGCGCATATTACCTTTAATATACCCTATGTGATACTCTCGGTAATGCCGAAGCTCTATCAGCTTGACAGCAACCTCTTTGAAGCGGCGCAGGACCTAGGCGCGAGCTGGTTTCAGACGTTCCTGCGCGTGATTATCCCCGAGATACGCCCCGGCATTGTTAACGGCCTGCTGATAGCGTTCACAATGTCAATAGACGATTTCATAATAAGCTACTTCACAGCCGGAAGCCAGGTTCAGACGCTCTCAATGACAATATACTCAATGGCAAAACGCCAGGTAAGCCCCGAGATTAACGCCCTCTCAACGCTACTGTTTATAACGGTGCTGTTGCTGCTGCTGATTGTAAACGTTCGGCAAAGGAAGGTGACAAATAACAGATAACAGATAACAGATAACAAATAACAAATATTAAATATCAGAGACGGGGGTTTGGACGGGGGATACGTCCGCGCACGGCGCGGGGGAACCACCCCGGCGCTACGCGCCACCCCTCCCAAGAGGGGAATTTTGTCTCTGCGTTTGTGAAAATGCGGCAACCTCGTAACCTTCGTCCTACCTGCGTCCAGCTCTCGTCCAATCCTCGTCCTATTCCCCTCTTGGGAGGGGTGCCGCCCGCAGGCGGCGGGGTGGTTCCCCCGCAGGACGCAACCCCCGTCCAAACCTCCGTCTCTGATATCTGATATTTGATATCTGTTAACTGAACCAACGTCTCTGATATTTAATATTTGATAACTGCAAACTGAAAAAATGTATAATCCACCGCTAACAGGGCAATACTTCCTTTGTACGAAAACGAAGGAGGTATTTTCCTATATGCACAACAACAAAGACGACGACAGGGGCTTCGAGTTTGATTTCGAAGAAAAACGCGCGACATTTGGTGAACGCGCGGCGGCGTTCATTGGGGGTAAGGGCTTCTACATAGTCCTGTTCCTCTGCGTTGCGGTAATCGGAGTATCGGCGTGGACGCTGAACCTGACGATGCAAAGCGTGGAAACGGGACTAAGCGGCGGCCTGCACGATTTACTTGTCACCCCACCGCCCGAGGGCAACGTATCAAACGGAGTTCCGGGAGGCCCCTCGCAGGGTGCCGCGGCGCCTATAGCAAGCCCCGCGCAAACTCCCGAACCGTTTCCAAGGGCTGAAGCTATCGCTACTCCTAAGGCTGCGCCTACGCCGAAGCCCACTGAAAAGCCCGTAGCCGCGCCCGACGTTCAACCCGCGCGGGAGGTTATCAGTGAAACTGACGTAACCGGCGAAATCCCCTCGCTGTTCGTCTGGCCTGTTGACAGCGCGGCTCACGAAATATCGCGCCCATTTTCCGACCCCGCAAAGGGCATACTCCCGATTATAAACGGCACGCGGCAGGCTCACAAGGGCATTGATATCCCCGCGTCCCCGAGCGCACAGGCTAAAGCCATAGCAGACGGCGTGGTAAGCGTAATCGAGCCGGACGCGCAGTACGGCACAAGGCTCGTAATCGAACACGGCGGCGGCCTGCAAAGCGTCTACTGCTACCTCGTATCAAACCCGATAGTGGGAGTAGGCGAGGAAGTACGAGCCGCCCAGCCCCTAGGGGGCTTAATAAAACCTTCGGCGGGACACAAGGAATACCCCGATATGGAACACCTGCACCTCGAAACGATACTGAACGGCGTACAGGTAAACCCGACGACGTATATTGGGAATTGACAGTTAATAGTTATTAAATATCAAATATCAAATGCCGCGCGCGGCGCGGGACGTGGCACGAGGTCGTAGGGGCGGGTTTTAACCCCGCCCTTTGCGTGGGGCGGACGTAACCCTCGTCCACCGTCCCGGCGCATTGCGCCGGGACAGGGCAGGGCTTACGCCCTGCCCGTCTTTGCGAAGCCGCCATCGCACTTGCGATACGTAGTTGATGATATGCGGCGAAGCAATCCAGGGTTGACGTAGTACCTCTACGATACATACGTATGTTATCCCCCCGGCACTGGATTGCTTCGCGCCTGTAACGCTCTGCGTATCGCGGGCTTACCGGCGCTTCGCAATGACGGGGATTGTAGGCGGTGCGTTTACAATGACATTGCAAAACGCGGAGGGCGGGTTTGAAACCCGCCCCTACGAAATAGCGCGACGCAATCCCCCCCTTGCAAGCGTTAGCTCCGCAGGTACTCCAGTTCCTCCGGCGTTATCAGTTGCCGCAGTTTCGCGTAAAGCTCCGGGTAGCCGCCGCCTGCGGCTTTCAACAGCCATAGCTTATCGCGCAGGTTATTCAGGTCGTACAGCCCGCCGAGTAGCCGCAACACCGTTTCCGCGTCCGCGCTTTCGCGCAGAGCTTGTATATAGACCGTTGTAACCGCCGCGTCGTGGAACTTGTTTTTCGTCAGCAGAAAGGTTGCGGAGCGTATTATAGCGGGCTTTTCGTTCAGCTCGTTCGCCGTCAGTAGCAGCCCCAAATACACCCGCCCGTCATAGAGCGCGGAATCAAGCCCCGCGTCCTTCAAGGCCTTTTCAGACACAAGCAGAACCTCGTAAGCCTCGCGGAAACGCCGTAGCTGATACAGGCAAAAGGCGTATTCATACGACAAATCAGCGGAGTTGGGAAACTCCTTATACGCGAGCTCGGCGTAGCGGAACCCCTCGTCAAACTCCGCGCTCCCCGGGCTTGACGCCCCCGCCAGCGCGTGTATGCAATAGTTATAGGCCTTTTCCTTGAAATAGCCGTAGTCAGGGTCGGTAATCAGCGGTATGGCGCGTTTCGAGAGTTCGAGCGCCTCGGCCCTGTCCCGCTCCGTGCCGTTTACGCGAAGCGATTCCGAGAGGTACTCCATAAGATAGGGGTTAGTCGGGTCGGACGCAAGCTCTTTTCGCAGAAGCGTTATATTGCGCTCGAGCTTTTTAGTTTCAGCGTAAATCGCGGGCGCGTAGCCGTCGTGAAGCATCTTAATATCCGTGCAGGTCGGGGGAATGAAGCCGCCCGGGTACACGGCCGCCTTCGGCATAGCCTCGTGAATACTGCCCTCAAAGCGCAGCTTCGGGATATTGCGAAATACGCGAAGGTCTGAATCCTCGGCCAAAACACTGCCGTCGAGGTCGATGTTGACCTTATTAAACGGTATCGTATTACAGCGTTTTCCGAAGCGCTTTTCATAATCCGCGATAATCGTGGGGAGTGCGGCGGCATCGCTTTCCGTAAACCATTCGTCCGCGTCAAGAAAGAGTATCCAATCGCCCTTGCAAAGGCTCATAGCGTAGTTTTTAGCCTTGCTGAAATCATCAACCCAGGTAAAATTATACACAACGGCTCCGGCGGCAATGGCTAACTCGACAGTCCTGTCAGTCGAGCCTGTGTCAACGACAATCCGCTCGTCCGCAACACCACTAGCCCACGCAAGCGCCCGCTCAATACAGCGCTCCTCATTCCTGACTATCATACATTGGGAAATCTTCATAATTTTTTCCTGTGTAGCAACTCGTCACCCCGCTACTTTAGTTAACAGTTATCAAATATCAAATCTCAGAGACGGGGGTTTGGACGGGGGGTGCGCCCTGCGGGGGAAACCACCCCGGCGCTACGCGGTGCGTTCCCTCCCAAGAGGGGAATTTAGACGTAAGACACGAGGAAACGGCGTACCCTCGTCCTGCCCTCGTCCTATTCCCCTCTTGGGAGGGGTGCCGCCCGCAGGCGGCGGGGTGGTTTCCCGGCGCCGTGCGCCGTCATTGCGAGCCGCGCGAAGCAATCCAAGCCCAGTACCCACGTCCAAACCCCCGTAATTAGCAAAGCGCCCGCCCCCGTCATTGCGAAGCACCGGTAAGCCCACGATACGTAGAACATTACAGGTGCGAAGCAATCCAGTGCCGGGGGAGTAACATACGTTCTCACGTATCGCAGACCACTACGTCAACCCTGGATTGCTTCGCCGCATTTCAATAGTACGTATCGCAAGTGCGGCGGCGGCTTCGCAATGACGGTGCGCGGCGCAACCCACGTTCACCCTAAACCTCAAACGTACAAAGCATAACCGGCAGCGTATCAACAACATCGTACCACGCTTCGTAATCGCGCACGCTCAAAAGCGTCCACTGCTTGTCGCGCTTTAGCTCCGTTCCGTAGCCCTCGCGCTTATAGTACGCGAACAGGGGTTCGCGCTCCGGGCATAGCGCGGTACCGCGAAAGCCCAGAGCGCGCGCTTCGTGATTTACAAATTTCAGTAACTCGCTCCCGTAGCCCCTGCCGCGAAAATCTGACTTTATCGCGAGCGCGTACAGATACGGACAGGCGATTACTCCGCCGCCCGCCAAACGTATACCGCCGCCGTAGACTAAATGCGCCGCGCCGATTATGCCGTCCGACGCAGTTTCAAGCACGTAGGAACTCCCCGCCTTGAAATGAAGCACGAGGAATTTTTCAATCTCGCCGCCGAAGTTCCCGAACGCGTCAGCCCACACTTCAGCCAAAGCCGGGAAATCGCCGCGAAGCGCCGCCCGGGTGGAGGCAATTGATAATTGATAATTGATAATTGACAATTGCTTGTCTGTCGCCGTTGTGTTATTATTTTTCATTGTTATTGCCGATTATAATTAACAATTGTTGGAAGCTGTATCTAAAACGTAAAAAGCTAAAGCGTTCGTCATTGCGAGCGCCGGAAAACTCAACATATAACCAAGGTCTAGGCGCGAAGCAATCCAGTAGGATAAGCCATAGATACGTATGTTACGCTCCCGGCACTGGATTGCTTCGCCGCTATACTTCCTACGTATCGCAAGCGTACCGCGGCTTCGCAATGACGGACTCTTAACCCGCTACCGTTTGAATACGCGTCCTACCCTATTCTCCGTCAATTGCCATCATTCTTTGTCGATAGAATCGAGGATATCGGCAATGAGGTCAACGAGCTTCGCAATCTCCGGCTTTGATAGCTGCGCGTCGGCTCCTACTTCGCGGCCTTTTACTTCCATTGTTTTGTCAATCAGCGACGAGAAGATTATTACCGGGAGACCCGCGAAAAACTTGTCGCTCTTAATCGACTTACAAAGCCTGTGACCGTCCATCTGCGGCATTTCGATGTCGGTAATGACAATCCGCACGTGGTCGCGAAGCGGCTCGTCGGGGTGTTCCTTAAGGCCTTGCAGGTAGTTCCAGGCTTCCTGACCGTTTGTGCACATAATAATGTTTGAAAAGCCGGAGGTCTGGAGCGCCTGAGTAATCATCTTACGCAGAAGCGCGCTGTCCTCGGCGACCAGTACGGGAACCTTCTCGCGCCCTACACCGCTGTGCGCGGTTATGGTTGAGAGGTCTATGCCTGTCTGCGGGCTGATGTCGAAGGTGATTTTTTCAAAGTCGAGGATAGACACGATGTGGTCCTCGATTTTGGCAATACCCGTGACTACGCCCTCGTCGCCGCCGTAGATAATGGTATCCGGCTTCTCGATGTCGTTCCAGGAAATGCGGTGGATACTTTCAACCGCGTGAACGTGGAAGGCAACGTTCATCTGGTTGAAGTTCGTAATGATGTAGATGTCCTTCGAGGGGTTTTCGCTCGGGGAAAGGTTGAGATAACGCGCGAGGTCGACGACGGTATAGACCTCGTTGCGGGGCTGGAATATGCCCTCAATGCAGGGGTGCGAATTAGGCATAGGCTGCGCCTCGTGGATTTGCATTAACTCTGTGATTTTAGCTACGTTAATGCCAAACTGGTTGCCCGCGATAGCAAACTCCAGGACTTCCAGTTCGTTAGTGCCGCTATCCAGCAAGATGTTGCTCTCGGTCATTTTCGTATCCTCCGATTTATTCAGTTAACGGTCAACGGCTGTCAACAGTCAGCTGATAGTTTAGTTTTAACGATTTATTTAGGGGTGCGGTAAGTTTTTGGGGGGCTTATAATTGGAAAGTATATACAAAACTGTAAACTGTATGCAAAACTGTAAACAAAACTGTAAGATTAAAGAGTTCGTCATTGCGAAGCCGCCACCGCACTTGCGATACGTACCAATGAAATGCGGCGAAGCAATCCAGGGTTGACGTAGTAGTCTACGATACGTAGTCCGTATGTTCCCCCCCCGGCACTGGATTGCTTCGCACCTGTAACATTGTACGTATCGCTAGCTTACCGGTGCTTCGCAAAGACGGCGCACGGCGCCGGGACGGTGGACGGGGGCGGGCGCTTCGCTGATACGGGGGCAGGACGAGGGTACTGGGCTTGGATTGCTTCGCGCGGCTCGCAATGACGGGGGCTTGAATGGTTGCGGTTTGACAACACGCTCTACGGCTCGCTATGACGGGGGATTGAATGGTTACGGTTTAACTACACGCTCTAATCCAACATTTGATATTTGATATTTGATATTTGATAACTATTATTTGTTATTTGTTATCTGTTGATGATTTCCGTTATTCTCACGCCGTAGTTTTCGTCTATTACGACGACCTCGCCGCGGGCTATTAGTTTTCCGTTTGCCATTACGTCTACGGGTTCGCCTGCCGTTTTGTCGAGGACTATTACCGTTCCGGTTGTAAATTCGAGAATTTCGCTTATTGATTTGTTTGTTTTGCCGAGTTCCACGCTGACTTGAAGCGGTATATCGTGCAGCATACCCAGCGGGTTATTGGTCGTCATATTCTGCGCGTCGTCAAAGCTTACGAAGTCTGCGGCGCGGATATCGACCGGGGCTTGCTGTTGTATGGGTTGCGTCTGGTACTGCTGCGGCTGTTGGTACTGGGTCTGTTGCTGGTACTGTTGCGGTTGCTGTTGGTACTGTTGCGGCTGTTGCTGGTACTGCTGTTGCGGTTGCTGTTGGTATTGTTGTTGCGGCTGTTGCTGATACTGCTGTTGCGGCTGTTGTTGGTATTGCTGTTGCGGTTGCTGTTGCGGTTGTTGCTGATATTGCTGTTGCTGTTCGGGGGGCGGGGCGTATTGCTGTTGCGGAGGCTGTTGCGGCGGCGGCGGTGGTTGCTGTTGCTGTTGCGGAGCGGCTTGCTGTGCGCCGAACTGTCCGTCGTGAGTTAAATACGCCGCTACGTCCTCGCTGTACTGCTGACTTGACGGACCCTGTATCATCGCGGGGTCAATAGCCTCCGGCTGTGCGGCGAAAGCGTCGGAAGCGGGCGCTTCGCTGACTTCGCCCATCATTACGTCCATCATACGCTTCGCCATAGAACGCGCAAGCTCGAAAGGCATTAACTGGAGAAGCTGGCTTTTAAGTAAACCCTCAATCTCCATATCGAAGCTGATTTTAACAAGCACTTCCGACTGGTCAAGCCTGTCGCCGATATTGGCGGTAGTGTCAATACGCTCGCAATAGGGCGTTGAAATATCGACTGCGGCGTCAATAATCTTAGACAGCGACGTCGCGGACGCGCCAATCATCTGATTCATAACCTCGCTAACCGCGCTCATATGAAGCTCGTTCAGCTCGATAGGTTCCTCGACGTGACCGTCGCCGCCCATAAGGAGGTCTGTTATAAGCGCGGCGTCGTATTCTTTCAATAGGAGGAGGTTTTTGCCCTCTATACCCTTAACGTATTCGACTTCAGCCATAACGAACGGAACTTTATAGACTGAAAGCACTTCACGCGTAGTATGGACGGAAACGGAGGGAGTGGTAATCGAGCAGGGACGGTCGAGCAGGCTGTACATAGTAGTGGCAACCTTGCCCATACACATATTGCCCATCTCGCCGAGAATGTCAATCTCGTCGGTAGTAAGCTGATAATCCGCGCTGTTGAAATCCGGGTCGGGAACCATTTCATCGTTTGCGATAGACTCGAAACTATTGCCCGGCATAGCCTGAATACCGGCGGGAGCTTCCGCCGCTTCCGTTGCCGGGGCTTCGGCTTCCTCCGCGCCTTCGGCGGATTCCTCGCTTGAATTATCGGCATTGGCGAGAGCCATCATCTTTTCAATTTCATCCTGCGTTAAGTTCATTCGAGGTATCCTCCTGTATGATTTCACTCACTTGAACCGCGTAATTTTTCCCGGTCGTCCCGATTTTACCGCGAAACTTGGGGATATGCGAAACCCGTACATACAGCGGGTCGGTAATAGGGTGGTTCAGGCGTATTACGTCCCCGACCCTTAAACTCGCGAGGTCGTCAATACTCGCCTGAGTACCCGCGAAGTATGCCATAAGGTCAACGTTAGTGCGCTGCATTCGCGAGCGCATTGTTTCGCGGAACTGCTCGCGAGTGTCCTCGTCAATATCCTCGCTCGCCGTGTAGTAGTTTCGCGCGACCAGTTCCCGCGATATGGGCTCGATAGCCGTATGCGGGATACAAAACGACATCATACCTTCTTCTTCGTCAATTTTGATTTTGAGAAGAACGACCATAGTCGCTTCGTTGAGCGTCGTTACCTGCATATACTGCGTAGAGGTGTCGATATTTTCGACTATCGTGTCCAAATCGACTATACGCTCCCAGGCCTGCGTAAAGCACCTGCACACCTGGCGAAGCACGCGGTCGACGAGGGCTATGTCAATCTCGCTGAAGTCCTTGTCGGCCTCCTGCTCGCCAAAACTGCCCCCGAGCAGACGGTTGATAAACATATACGCACATTCCGGGTGAACCGCGAACAGCAATGAACCCGTCATAGGCCGCGCGGATATCGCCGCGAGGATTACAGGCTCCGGCAGACCGCTGCTGTAATCGCCGAATTTGTTCTCGTCGGTCGATTCCACCTCGCACTCGACAGTTGCCCGAAGCTGCGCGGTAAGCTGGCTCGCGAGAAGCTGCGCGAAGTTTTCAAAGACGATTTTGAAAGTACGAACCTGTTCCTTAGGAAACTTCGCCGCCGTAGAGAAGTCGTAGGCCTTGGCGTTGATATACTGCGGCTGTTTAACGGCGGGAGGCTGCGCGATGCCGGGACCTGCCGGAGCGTAAGTTTCCTGCTGCGCCGCCGGAGCGTCGTTACCGCCGGAGTCCGCCGGTTCGTCACCGCCGCCGCCGAGCATAGAGGCAAGGAGTTCGTCTATTTCTTTTTGGGAAAGGGCTTCTGCCACAGAAAATCACTCCTCCTTCGCCGGCTCTCGCACCCCGATTCTTAAAGTCACATTGTATTTTAACACATATCTCCGAATAAAGCAAGTGCTTTTTTTCATAAACCCCGAATTTATGTTAGGGATTGTGAAAAAAGTTAACAGTTATCAGTTATTCAGTTAACAGTTATCAAATATCAAATATCAGAGACGAGGGTTTGGACGGGGGTTGCGTCCTGCGGGAGGCACCCCCCGCGCCTGCGGGCGCTTCCCCCCTCTAAAGAGGGGGGCTTTGGAAGGCTTAGACGGGGATACGGGATACAACCCCCGCGCCTGCGGGCGCACCCCCTTCTGCGGAAGGGGGCAAAGGCTTGGACGAAAGTTGCGATGGAATCCTCCCCGCGACCA
>JAISJH010000055.1 GCA_031261635.1 Oscillospiraceae bacterium | reverse complement strand
GGGGGGATAACATACGTATGTTACGCTCCCGGCACTGGATTGCTTCGCACCTGTAACGCCCTACGTATCGCAGGCGTACCGGTGCTTCGCACTGACGGACTATTGAGTCGTTACCATTTGACTACACCGTCTTAAACCCCCGGCGGGCGTACCCCCGCCCACCCTCGTCCCGGCGCCGTGCGCCGTCTTTGCGAGCGCCGCCGCACTTGCGATACGTAGGGCGTTTAGGCGCGCGGCAATCCAGTGCCGGGGGGATAACATACGTATGTTACGCTCCCGGCACTGGATTGCTTCGCACCTGTAACGCCCTACGTATCGCAGGCGTACCGGTGCTTCGCAATGACGGACTTTTGAGCGTTCACCGCTTGAAATACACCCTCAAATATACTCTTAAAATACACCCTCAAAAAACAACGGGAACAAGGTGAAAAAATTTTCACCTTGTTCCCATCATTTTCCTTACAATATCTTTAGTATCGCAAATTACTTGGATTTTGCTGTGCTTGACTTCATACCCGAGTCGGAACGCGCCTTGAAGGTGTCGCAGGCTGTGCCGGAGGCGGTTTTAGCGGATTTTGGACTTGTCGTCCCTCCGTTAACCGTGATACAGCTTGCGCCGCATTTGGAATTTGCCTGGTGATAACTGCAATTGGTCACCTGACAGGTTACGCCTTGGTTAATGGTTGAGTTCATTGGGAAATTCCTCCTAGTTAGCTCGCGTGTTTTCTCGCGATATATCTTTATGGCTTAGCTAAGCCTTAACGAGAGTAGTATTGCCGCGATTGTGCGGGTTTATGCATTGGTTTTGCGAATTTGTGAGGCGGGAGGCGTTGCAATTGCCGCGCGTCCCGCTTCAAAGTAGGGGCAGGGCATCGCCCTGCCCGTCATTGCGAAGTGCCGGTAAGCTCGCGATACGTAGGACGTTACAGGCACGAAGCAATCCAGTGCCGGGAGGTTATGATAATTGACAATTGATAATGAATAATGAATAATTACGAGGGGCGCACACGGAGGTGCCTACGTCAACCCTGGATTGCTTCGCCGCATTTCAATGGTACGTATCGCAAGTGCGGTGGCGGCTTCGCAAAGACGGGCAGGGGCAAGCCCTGCCCTGTTCCGGCGCAATGCGCCGGAACGGTGGACGGGGTTACGCCGCGCACGAACGCAACCCCCGTCCAAACTCTCGTCTCTGATATTTGATATTTGATAACTGTTATTTGTCTTGACAATGTGCGGTGAATATGTTATGCTATGGTTAAATTACATAAACTAGGGGGATATATAACAATGGCAGCTAAGAACGGCGGCAAATTCGACCATCTTTTCTATGAGATTACCCCTCCGTATACCGGGTTTAAGGGTGAAGCTCACATTCCGGGCAGTACCTACAGCCTGACGTATCAGGACGTCACCGCGCCTCTTGTGCTTGACGGTTCAATTCACCGGCACAGTGCCGAGCAGTATTTAATTTTCCTCGGCGGCGCGTTGCCGGACGTGTTCAGTTCCTGGGACGCGGAGGCTACGCTTCAGCTTGGACCTTCGACTACTACGCTTACCACCGTTACGATTACTAAGCCGTCCGTAGTGCGGATACCGCGCAACTGGCAGCACGGCAACGTTACCGTTACGAAAGTCGGCAAGCCTCTTGTGTATCAGGCGGCGCTTTTGCAGGGCAGTTACGAAGCGCTGGAGGGCAACGCGGAGTTTCCCGCGCCGCTGCTCACGGCGGAGGGCGAGCGTCTGACGATTGCCGACCTCGTTTGCGAACTGCCTATTGAAACTACCGAGTGGGGGCCGTGGTGTCCTACCCCGCAGGCGTATTTCAGAGGCACGACCTATATGAAAGAGGCGGGCTTACACGTAGGCTTCCAGGTGTTCAACGGCGACTTCCCTATGGAGGACGGCCATATGCACCAGGGCGAGGAATATATCTTCTTCCTCGGCGGCGAAACGGGCAAGGACGGGCTTATCGACGTGTTCGATTTCAGAGGCAAAATCGAGTTCTATATAGGCGCCGACCCCGACCATATGGAGGTTCACTGGCTTGATAAGCCGACAATTGTGCGCCTCCCGCCGAATATCTGGCACAGCCCGATAAATTTCACGGAGGTCGGCGGCAATATACAGTTTATGGCGACCTGGCTAAACGGCACCTGGGGAACAATCACGCGCCGCGAACAGCCGGACGGCACGAAATACTTCAACTATATGGGCGACGATATGCGTATGTGCGTACTCGAGCCAACAAAACGCTGCACGCTCTGTACAAAGTGTTTCAAACTGTTCAAAGAGGGAACGTTTAGACCGGGCGATAACCTCTCCGCGCTGGAGATTGAAAAGGCTAAAGGGTAATACGTTTTTGGGGGCGGGTTTGGAACCCACCCCCTACCACTTACGCCACTTGCACAGTTTGGCCTAACGTGTTATAATATACCCAAAAACCATAACACTAGGAGGCCGCTACTATGAAATCTATCCATTGCGTTAAATCCGGCTCGCTTCGCGACCCTGACCCCGCTAAACGCGGGCGGGTTGCTACGCTCGACATTCCCGAGTTCCCCCTTGGCGAGGAGGACGTCAAAATCAAGGTCGCTTACTGCTCGATTTGCGGCTCTGACCCTCACAACATCGAGGGGATTTTTGGCAACGTCCCGCCCTTTGGCTTAGGACACGAAGTTTCCGGCGTTATCGTAGAACTCGGCGCGAAAGCTACCAAAAAGGGGCTTAAGGTCGGCGACCGCGTCGCGGGGAATTTCCTGCGCTTCTGCGGAACCTGTTATTACTGCCGAAACGGGCAGGAGCAGTTTTGCGAACACGCCAACGACTCTAACCGCCCCGGTTTTTCAGAGTTCCTCGTGTGGCACGAGTCGCAGGTTTTCAAGCTTCCCGACAGTGTGACGCTCAAACAGGGCTGTCTGTTAGAACCCGTTTCCGTAATCGTACGCTTTATGGATAAGCTGAAACCGCGAATCGGGCAGCGCGTACTGGTATCCGGCGGCGGGCCTATCGGCTTGCTCGCAATCCAGGCGCTGAAAATGATGGGCGCGACCTGTCTGACGCTTTCCGAGCCTATAAAAGAGCGGCGCGAACTTGCGCTGTCCTTCGGCGCGGATTTCGTTATTAACCCCGCCGCGCAGGATTTGCAGGTCGAAGCAATGCAAATTACAAAAGGCCTAGGCTACGACGCAATTTTGGAAGTTTCCGGCGTTCCCAGAGCCGCCGAAGCGCTCCCCGCGATTACCGCTAAAGGCGGGACGCTCTGCTATTCCGCGATGTTCCCCAGGGACTATAACATGCCGCTCAACCTCTACCAGTATTGCTACGCAAACGAGCTGACGATTACAGGTACGTACATTTCCCCCTACGCGTTCCCCAGAGCCGCCGAACTGCTCCCGCGTATGAACCTCGAACCGTTCACAAACACCGTATTCTCAATAGACGACAGCGAGGCCGCCTTCGACGCGCAAGTAAGCGGGAAATTTGTCAAAATACTCGTACAATGTTCGGACAGTTAACAGATATTAGTTAACAGTTATCAAATATCAAATATCAGAGACGTTAAGACAATTGATTATGAATAATGAATAGTGAATAATTACGGGGGTTTGGACGGGGGTTGCGTCCTGCGGGAGGCACCCCCCGCGCCTGCGGGCGCTTCCCCCCTCTAAAGAGGGGGGCTTTGGAAGGTTTAGACGGGAGTTGCGCCCTGCGGGGGAACCACCCCGCCGCCTGCGGGCGGCACCCCTCCCAAGAGGGGAATAGGTTTGGTCGGGGTTACGTAGGGGCGGGTTTCAAACCCGCCCTCCCCCGTAAATTC
>JAISJH010000057.1 GCA_031261635.1 Oscillospiraceae bacterium | reverse complement strand
CACCCCCTTTTTCGCTTGCGAAAAGGGGGTCACCCGGTACGGGCGGGAGGGGTCGTCAAGAGCTTTTCCATAAAAAAGTAAATGCTGTCGCCGTTAACTTTTGAAAAATTTTTCTCTTGCTTTTGGTCTTGAGATTTCGAGTCATATTTCGTAATAACTTGACAATAGCCCCTACCTGTGCTATATTGTATAGAAATATATACAAGCATTAAAGCATTAAGAGGTATCAGGTATGACTACAGCCGTGTTGATAGTTGCGGGTTCAGGCGATTTTGTTGGCACAGACAAAGAGATTTACCATATGACAGCTATAAAAAAGCTGTTCGATATGTCCTCGTTTGAGTGGCTCTCGAAATCACTGTTTGAAGCCGGAGTAAGCCGCATTGCGGTCTGCGGCGAGGGCAAAAAGGTTGAGCTTGCAAAACTCAACTGTAAGCGGTTGTTCGTAGAGTTCGTGTTTAACCCTAAAGGTTTTTCCAACCATTTGGTCAACGGCTTGCGCTATTTGTAGCTCAAAGTGGAGCGTATAGTAATAGTTTCGTCTGATTATCCCTTTACAAATCCGGAGACGTTCCGCTTGCTCCTCGGAGCGGACGCGCCGATTGCGGTTGCGGTTTGCAACGGGGTATAGAGCGACATTTTCGCTGTGAATACAGACTTGCTCGGAGATGTTTATCGCAAACAGCGGTAAGTTCGCGCCGCTATACAAGAAAGCAGTAGAAATCGAGTGCGGCGATTTAGGCGCAATTTCAGACGTTTCACAATCCGAAACCGATTTGCAATCGCTTTATGATAACAGTGAACTTCGCAATGTTTTGCGCCCGATTACGAGGTACTGTCTAGGTTTCGAGGAACGCTTCTTCGGTCCCGTAACTGTGCATTTAATAGAGCTTATCGAGGAATCGGAGAATATCACTAAAGCCGTTGACACAATGGGAATGAGTTACCAAACATTCGTAGTTATACACGAAAGAATTGAGAGCGCGTTAGGTATCGACATTGTAAAAAACATCGGTGGAGAAAAGAAATACGCGAAGTTCATAGTTACCGACGAAGCAAAAGAACTTGTAACAAGATACAAGAGTTACGTCAAAGACTTCGACGCATACGAACAGGAGTGTTTCGACAGATATTTCGGCGGCTACGGTTGGACAAAGAAATGAGCGCGAACATCGCCGCACCGCATCATATAGCAAATTTTGCGAGCGGGTTAACGCAATTTATGAGCAATATGCGCCGTGTGTAGAGTGGTTTGGATTATGTGACTTAGCATATAATCAGAAACGCCGAACACGCGGGCGGTGACGAGGAATGAGAAACGCTCACGTTCGAACCTGTTAGCGTATTACCAAAGTTTCAGCGTGACGGTGTGGGTTCCGCGCTGATACACAAGACGCTTGAAGTCGCCCGCGAACTCGGCTACCGCGCCGTATTGATTTTCGGTCACGAGAGTTATTATCCGCGCTTCGGTTTTAAGCACGCGTCAGAGTATGGCATAACGACAGCGGACGGCAAAAACTTTCCGGCGTTTATGGCGTTGCCACTGTATGACGGCGCGCTTGACGGCGTTCACGGCAGACTGGTTTACAACGAGGTTTATGATACGCTCGACAGAGCGGAATCGGACGCGCTTAACGCGAAACTCACCGAGTAACCGAAAAATTATCAATCGTTCTTATATCAAGTCCGCACCGCAATCCGCGCCGCCGCGCCCGGCGCGACCGAGAAAATCTCGTGGCAAATGCCGACGTTTTGGAGCGGACAAAATCTGATACACTTCGCGACATTTAAGCGGCATATCGGTCTATACTTCGGCTCGGACGCTATGGAACACTTCACTCCGCGCTTGTATCGCTACAAGACAAGCAAGGGCGCGATACAATTCCCATATCAGATATTAGGCAATGTGCGACTCGCGCTGATTGAGTAGGCGGCAAGAACAGTAAAGCCATAAGGAGCTTTCAGCTATCTAAAAACTCCTTATGGCTTTACTTATGCGTGTATTTCACGTACTTGTTCGACGGGGATATTGAACACACGAGCTATGACTTCGTCCGGGGTCTTTTCTTGCTTAAACCCTATAATAGCACTGCGTGTTAGGTCACGACGTTCCTCTAGGCGCCCCTTGTTCATAGCTTCGTCCTTTACTCTGTCCATACGATTATACTGTATGTCGCGCACTATCTCTGTCACCATTTGATTGACCTCCTTGAATTCTTGGTATTTTGCCGTGTACAGATATGTGTTCAGTTTTTCGAGTATCGCTGATATGGTCGATACATCTTCTGGCGTGAGCTTACCTACGGTCTCGCTACTTTCAATCAGCGGAAACAACTCACCGATAAGCTCTTTCAGTTTTTCAACTAATTCAACGCGCTGCTCGTGACTCCTCGCCCCGTCGATTTGTTTCCGCAGCTTCAGCAGTTGAAATGGTAGTAGCAACTCCATATTTCGTGCGGCTAGCTCTTCGGGACTATAGTTCAGAAGTAGCAAGCTGTTAACTACGTAGTCAACAGTCTTTCCGTCAGGGAATTTGAACCGTAGTATTTCCCGCTTCGGCGTGTTGCCGTTTGGGTTGAGATATATTACTATAGCGGCGGGGAGTTCAATGGTTGTAATATTTTCAACCGTCACCTTATTTCCTAGCGCAAACTGATAACCGTAGGAGAATACTCGGATAAGCATATTGCCGTCATTATCGCTTTGGGCTTCGAGCAGGAAACTATATTCCCTGCCATTTGCGCGGATACTGATTATTATGTCCGCGTACTGCTTGCTAAGGTTGTCGAAAATCTGCTCGGTATTGGGGTAGAAAACCTCGCCGTCAAGCGGTAGGTTCAGCCCGAATAGCCCGTTTATAAAAGAGATTATCGCTCTTGAGGAGAGATGCATAAGCCGCTTGAAAGCTGCATCAAACACCTGATGTTGCTCGTCCGTTAACCTCACCGACTTTCTGATTATTAGCTATGGTTAGATTATAACATATCGGGCTTGCTTTGTCAAGCCCGGTCTAAATGCCTGCGCCGCAATTGTCACCGGGCGCTAATCTATAAGGTTATTGTTTTTTCGATATTTCCATTATCAAGGAAATATAATGGGATTTCCGAGTTTTCCTCAAGAAATTTATCGGGATTTCCCTCGTTAATCGGATTAGCGTAAATGTAAATATGCGAATCGGCTATGCTATATGAAGTGGAAAGGCAGGGGACACCACATCGTCCCAAGGGTTCATCAATTTCACATTCTGCGGGACGGGGCAATGTGGGCATCGCCCCCTACATTAGACCGTAAAATAGGTTTAGGACAGGTCTAATATGTTTTCCTATGGTTTAATTAGGCAAACGCTCGGACTAATTCGCTTTTCTCGATTTACCCCGGTTCAGCGCAATTGTGAATCCGGCTGAACCCGCTAAGAACATAACCATTGCGATAACCATATCGCTGCTATCGCCGGTCTTGGGAATGACAGGCGGTGTGTTCTCCTCAATCACAAACGGAGCGTCCTACGAAACTGTAGTCGGTTCTTCGGCAATAATCGGTTCCGAAACTTTTATCCGTCCCTCAACGGCAATATTTACGGTCCCGAGCGAAGTGATGTAGTCGCATAATACCTCGTCCAACGCTCTGCCCTCGCTGGTTATCGGCACCGTTCCGAACTCCGCGTAGCCGTCGCCGCCAACAGCTATAAAGTCGTTTGTGACAATAAGATACTGTTTGTCGTCAACTAATTTCACTCCGCCGACAGAAACGCCTGTAATCCGCTCTACCACCGGCAGCGTAGGTCAAATGAAAATTCAACGCCGCTCACTTGCAAAAACCTGCCGATTAATTCGTGGTACAGCCGCACCGAATGTTCCAGCGTAGCCTTGAGTTGCGCTCCGGTAAGATACTTAGTAACAGTAGCTACCAAAGGGCAGTACGCACCTCATCGACTGCAAGAACCCATACCATAATATTTGCAGTCACCACATCGTGTCGCATAAATCTTGAACCCCGTCTGAGGCGAAGTTGTCATCGCTGTGTCCTCCTATGCCAGATACCTCGCATTGACAGCCGGCAGATAATTATAGAAATAAGCGTCAAACCTCGCGCGAAGTGCGGCAATGTCTGCCGCGCTTGCGAACGTATTATCTTCGCCGCGAATACTATCTATGAAATTTTCTATTATAGATGTAACTACACAGTCGCCCTCGCCCGGCTTGAAATAATGATACTACTGCGTCTTTATCTCTAGTAGCTTGTTATACGCGATAATGTCCTAGTGGAACACTCCCCCTCCCGCCACGCCGTCCAATGCTTCATCGGTGAGCGCGTTTAGCTTTGCTTTTTGGTTCTCGTTCATTGTGTGTTCCTCCTAATTATTATTGTTGGTTTACTTTGTGGTTCTGCTAATATATACCGCCAAATCTGGAAAGTATCACCGCCTTTCTGCAAAATATTTTTTACCCATCAAGTTGTTGCCGCCGAACGAGTTCCGCAAACGCGCCGTTCTTTGCAATTAACTCGTCGTAAGTACCGTCCTCGATAATATGCCCGCCGTTAAGGTACACAATCCTGTCGCACTGCTTGATTGTTGACAACCTGTGAGCTATAACAAGCCGCGTGCATTTGAGCTTTCCGAGCGCGTCCATAACCTGCTTCTGCGTAATATTGTCAAGCACGGAGGTAGCTTCATCGAGCATTAAAATCTTCGGATTGGGGGCGACAGCGCGGGCAATCATCAGCCGTTGCCGCTGTCCTCCGGACACCCCGCCCGAAACCTCGGATATCATCGTGTGCATACCCATTGGCATTGCGCGTATGTCGTCCGCGATACCCGCGGCAACGGCTGCTTCCCACGCTTCGTCCACAGTCAGCCACGGCGCGGAGATTACGATATTGTCGTAGACGCTCCCGGAAAAGAGCTTGCCGTCCTGCATAACAACCCCGATATTGCGCCGCAGGGACTTTATATCGACGCTCGAAATGTCGCGCCCGTCATAGTAGACCGCGCCTTTCTGCGGCGTTTCAAAGCCCAGCAGCAAGCGCATTAGCGTCGATTTGCCGCAGCCCGTCCGACCGACAATCGCGATATACTGCCCGCGCCTGATTTTCAGCGTAAAATCCTCTAATACGAGCGGCGTGTTTTCAGTGTAGCGAAACGATATATTGTTAAGCTCCAACGCGCCGGACACGCTCGAAACAGCGGGTTTGTCGCTTGACGTTTCGGGAGCTTTGTCAAACAGCGGCTTCACAAGATTGAGAATCGGGCGAATATTAGCAAAGGTCGAAACAATCCCGCTAAGCGACATAAACGCTCCCGCAACCATTCCGTAGGATACTGAAAACGCCATATAATCCGGCATTGACACTCCCGATTTAACTGCGGCGACGTAAATCGCGATTGAACCGACCGATGATATAACTAGTGAGATAGCCGCGCTGTATTTAGCGACAAACGGCGGATTATACTGGAACTTCGCGGGTTTAGCATACGCCTCCGCCAACTTTGCGAATACGCGCCGCTCCGCTCCCGCGAGGCGTATTTTCTGTATTCCAGATAAGAACGCGAATACTAATCCGCTGACTTTCGAGCTCTGCTCCAATGACTTTTTGGAGATGTTCATTTGCACAAACGTATTCAACACCGAGAACACAAGCGTCACGGCAATGATAATCAAAGCCGGAATGACAAGAGCCGGCGCGAAAGTGAAAATTTGCCCGATGTAAATAAGCGAGAACAGCGTCGACAATCCGGCAGTCAATAACGCACCCGCGAGTATACTGCACAGCGAGCTAATTGCGGAGGTGCGGCTTGAAAATTCGCCCGCGCCGTAGCTCTTGAAGAAGGACGGCGGCAGCGACAGCACGCGCATCATTGCCGCCGCCTGAACAGATATGCCCATTTTGGTGTTCAGACGCGACATAACCATACTTCGCGTTATCCCGATAAGCGAGGTAGACAGCGTTACGCCGATTAGCAAAAACGCGGCGGGAAACAGTATACCCTTATCCGCCGAGTTTATAACATCGGAAAACAGCACCTTATTAACATAGGGTGACAGCAATCCAATCAGCGTAACCGCGAGCGTTGTAGCCGCAACCGATACGAAATCGGCAACGGAAAACATTCCCAGTATGTACTTCAACAGGTCCGGAATAGACAGCTTTTTCTGCGGAAACGGCTTATAAAAACATATCGCGTCACGGTCGATATTCGCGGCTTCCTTCTTGTCAATTTTGACAGTCTTGCCGCTTTGCCTGTCGGTATATTTATAGCCGGAAAGCCCCGCCGGGATAAGCGCGATAACCTCGCCGTTCTTGCCGCGCCCAAGCATTGCTCCCGCGCCGTCCTTGTACCACGCGCCGCTTAAATCAACATCGCGCCGCATAATCCCGGACGGCGAGAGCATACGGTTCAGCCGCTCGTTGAAATCAAGCGTCTGTCCGCGCTCCTCCCGCGCTACAACGGGCATAGTAAGGCGATAGAAGCGGAATATCTGCGCTATCGCGTCATCTGTTGCCGCATCGTCTGCGAACGTTGTTTTGCCCGTGACCGCGCTTGCGAGCGTCTCAAAGCTCGCGTAAAACTGCTCCTCGTCGGCTTTAATTCGCTGCTTGATTTGGTCGTTATAAATAGCCATTATTCGTTACTCACCAACCTTGTATAAAGTCCGCCGCTTGCGTAAAGTGCGTCGTGTTTGCCGCGCTCGATAATCTCTCCGCGCTCCATAACGATAATCTCGTCGCAGTCGCGTATTGTGGAGAGCCTGTGCGCTATTATGATGCAGGTAATGCCCCTGTCTGTTATGGATTTGACAACGTTGTATTCGGTTTTTGCGTCCAGAGCGGAGGTAGCCTCGTCCATAATTACAATTGTAGGGTCTCCTGCCAGCACACGCGCTATCTCAAGCCGCTGACGCTGACCTCCCGAGAAGTCGCGGCCGCCCTCCGCGATTTCCGCCTTGTAACCGCCGTCGCGTTGCATTATTACCTCGTGCATTTGCGCGTCACGCGCCGCCATAATCATCTCGAAGTCCTCAATAGACTTGTCCCACATTTTGATGTTGTTTGCAATCGAATCAGCGAACAGCGTTATCTCCTGGTCAACCATGGCGACTGAACTCGTAAATATTTCGTGGTTGATACGGTCTATCGGTACTCCGTCAAATAATATCTCGCCCGAAGCCGACGGATACAGCCCGGAAATGAGTTTCGCTACGGTAGACTTTCCGCAGCCGCTCCCGCCTACAATCGCTATACGCTCCCCCGGGTTAACAGTCAGGTCAAAGCCTTTTATCAGCGGCGCTTCAAGCGGTGAGTAGCCGAACGTGATGGTTTTCAATTCTATCCTGCCGGACAGCTTGTCGTATTCCGGCAGTTCGTCGCTCATTGCAGCGCATTGCGGAGCAACGGGGTAACTTAGAACGTCCTCAATCCGCTCCATATTTGTGCGCGTTTCAGTTAAGGCTTGCCCAACGCCTATCATCTGCTGCGCGGGTGAACTGAACGCCGATATGTAGCCTTGGAACACCAATAACATACCTACCGTGAAGCTCTTATCCATAATAAACACTATGCCGAGCATAAGTATTACGATATTGGCTAACTGTGAAACGAAAGACGGTACCGCACCGAGGTACATATTGAGCTTTGTGAATTTCACCTGCGAGGTGTTCACAGTCGCCTGATACCCCGCCCATTTTTCAAAAAAGCCGCTTTCGGAACCCGAAGCTTTCAGCGTTTCAATCATATCAATGCCCGCAACGGTAGCTCCCGCGAGCTTGCCGGAATCGCGCATTTGCACGCGCGTAAGGTTTACGCGCTTTTTGGAGATTATCGCGGATACGCCAATATTCAGCGCGACTGATATTAGACCGACAAGCGTTAACGTCACGCTGAACCGTAACATCACTACAAGGTAGAATATCAGCATACCGAAGTTCAAATACACAGGCGCAAGCTGGCTTATCAGCAACATTGCGATGTTCTCGTTCGACTGCTGACGCGAAGCACTGCCGGAGGAAATACGAACGTTCGTATTTCCTTCGTAACCCGCACTAAAATAAAATACGAACCTTTCAATGCAAGTCAATAATGATGGGCATTTACATATCAAAAAGGTACGCATTTTAATTTATGGAGTACACCAATTGTACATATTCATATGATATAATCTCGGTGGAGGTATATCATTATGAATATGCAAAATTTACGTGAAACTTATCCCACTCTCATCGCGTATTTGGACGAACGCGGGTACAATTGCGAATACATAGCACGGCTCAAACGCGAGATTGAGCACGTTTTTGTAATCGCGGAAAACGGCGGTTGCGACTCATACGACGAGATTTACCGCAGTTACGCGGAAACGACGGGGTCGAAACAGGCATTGCGCAGCCATCTTACTTTTCTCGGTATTATTGAGTGCTTTGACCTTCGCGG
>JAISJH010000008.1 GCA_031261635.1 Oscillospiraceae bacterium | reverse complement strand
AAAACGCGAAAAATTCAAAAGTTCGTCATTGCGAGCGCCGCCGCACTTGCGATACGTAGGGCGTATAGGCGCGCGGCAATCCAGTGCCGG
The DNA here is from genome assembly GCA_031261635.1 of Oscillospiraceae bacterium. GTDB lineage: Bacteria > Bacillota > Clostridia > Oscillospirales > Oscillospiraceae > JAISJH01. The sequence continues at coordinate 26,380 of JAISJH010000008.1, read as the reverse complement.
GAGCCGCAGATACGTATGTTACGCTCCCGGCACTGGATTGCCGCGCGCCTATACGCCCTACGTATCGCAAGTGCGGCGGCGCTCGCAATGACGAACTTTTGAATTTTTCGCGTTTTGACTACAGCTTCAAGTAAGCCTAAAAACCAAATTCTCAAAGCAACGCTCACGCGCAAGCAATCAAACAGCTAATATTTGATATTTGATATTTGATATCTGTTAACTGCCCTACATATTCTGCATATAAGCCTGTTCGGAGCGTTGGGCGTCGGAGGCGTCCAGTAGGTCCTGAACCGTAATGCTCTCCAGGAAGCCGCGCACGGCGTCGTCGAGGGGGGTGAAAACGACAGTTTTCAGGCCGAGTTCTATGTCCGGCGCGGAGTCGGGGACGGTCGGCTCGGTCGGGTCGAGGAGGCCGTTCTCCACGCTCGAGACTACCTGCCAAATCGTCAGCTTCGAGGGGGTCGAGGTACACTTGTAGCCGCCGTGCGGCCCTTTTATTGACGACACCAGGCCGCCCTTACGCAGGAGCGAAAACACTTGCTCAAGATAAAGTTTTGATATGCCGAGCGACGTCGAAAGCTGCGAAAGTGAGATGGAATCCTCTGTTGTACGCGCGATAGCCGTCACCGCCGCAAGCGCGTAGCGTCCTTTTGTTGAAATACGCATTTATTGTTTCTCCCATATTTGAAGTATTATTGATTAGTAACCAAAGTTCAGCTTTATTACTATTGTACCACAGTTCGCGAATTTTGTCAATTGATAATTGCGGTTATATATGGTAAATATTGTAGAGTTACGTGCGCGCGGCGGGAGGCACCCCCCGCGCCTGCGGGCAATTGACAATTGATAATTACGGTGGTTTGGACGGAGGTTGCGCCCTGCGGGGGAACCACCCCGCCGCCTGCGGGCGGCACCCCTCCACAGAGGGGATAAGGACGAGGGTTTGGACGATGTTACATTCGTGGTTTTTCCTCGTTCCCTCCCTCGTCCTACGTCCCGGCGCACCGTCATTGCGAGCCGCGCAAAGCTTTCCAAGCCTCGTCACCCCGTCCAAACCCTATCCCCTCTGTGGAGGGGTGCCCCCGCAGGGGCGGGGTGGTTTCCCCCGCGCCGTGCGCGGAGGGCAGGGCGTCGCCCTGTCCGTCTTTGCGAAGCCGCCACCGCACTTGCGATACGTAGTTAATGAAATGCGGCGAAGCAATCCAGGGTTGACGTAGGCACCTAAGATACGTAAGACGTATGTTGTCCTCCCGGCACTGGATTGCTTCGCACCTGTAACATTGTACGTATCGCAAGCCTACCGGTGCTTCGCAAAGACGGCGCACGGCGCCGGGACGGGAGAGGGCGGGTTTGAAACCCGCCCCTACGTGTCCCCCGCAACCTACGTCCAAACCAAAAAAGCCCCCCTCTTAAGAGGGGGGTGCCTGTACGTTGCGGCGTGTAGGGGCAACGCACCTTGCCCCGCCCGGATTGCCAATTTTACCCCGCACAATCCGGGCGAGGCAAGCCTCGCCCCTACAAGCCTCCGGGCGGTACATTGTTGGCGCGATTTACTCGGTCTTGCTTGGCGGTTCGGCGTTACCGTATTTATCCTGCGTTGCCGGGTGAAATGTATTGGGCTGCGGCGCGTTTGTTTTATGTTGGATTGCGGTGAGAGTTTCGCGTATCGCGCTCATATCGCTCCGTATAACGTGCAAATGCCCGACGACTTCGCCGAACGAGTAGGTCAATAAACCGACTACAGAACAGGAAAGCAGTATCAAAACGAAGTAATGCGCGTAATCATTATACTCGTCCATCATATTGTACGTTACGATAAGGGCGACAAAAAAGCCCGCGATTACAATAACAACGCCGACGCATTTAAGGAAGTCCGCTAAGGGCGAACCCTTTGCCGTTTTCATTTTACCGTACCTCGATTTTTTGTATAGTATATCATTCCGCAAATGTGATACCATATTATAACCCATTTGTGGAGCATTGTCAAGCCCTTTTGTTGCTATTTTGCTTCCCAAATGTGTAGTAAAATAATTCCAAGCAGGGGGGTGAGCGCGTGACTGTTCTGGAACGTATAAAAAAACTTCGCGACGAACGCGGGTGGAGCGATTACAGGCTTGCAAAAGAAGCCGATTTATCTCAGACAACGCTGTCTAACTTGTATAAACGCGGCAACACGCCCACAATTCCTACGCTTGAAATGATTTGCGGGGCGTTTGGCATTACGCTGACACAGTTTTTTTCAGACGGCGACGAGATTGTATCTCTTAGCGTTGAGCAGCGTTTGCTTTTAGAAAAGTGGCAGTTACTGTCGCCCGCTAAACGCGGCAGGGTTATGGCATACATCGAGGGTTGCCTGACGGATTAACAGATATTGGGGGCGATACAGGCGTATCGTCCTCTTTTCCCTTTCGCGCGAAAAAACGAAAGAGTGCGGACAAATTACGTTTGGGCTTGTAGGGGGCGATGCCCACATCGCCCCGGAGGGTTGCACGATTGCGCGTATCACGCGGAATGGCAAAACCCGGCGGGACGATGTGGGCATCGTCCCCTACAGAGCGGCACAATTCCGTTTATCCAGTCAATAGTTTATCATTTTTCGCGCGAAAAATGAAATTTACCATTGACAAACTTGCAGAATTGAGTTATAATATAGCAAATATAGTGAAATCGGGCGACCGGGCGGCCGCCTCTACTAATAGGAGATTACTTATGCGACTACTTGAGGGCGACATACGCATACCGTCCGGCTGTGCCATTTCCGGGATTTTCAGGAAAGACGGCTCCGCGGAGGACGGCACGCGCATTATCAACTCTATCAGGCTTATGCACGACCGCTCGAACGGGCTCGGCGGCGGCTTCGCGGGCTACGGTATCTACCCGGAGTACAGCGAGTGGTATGCCCTGCATATCTTTTACCTTGACCCGCACATTCGCGGCGAGGTCGAAAGGTTCCTTGACGAGCATTTTGACCTGACGAACAGCGGCGAAATCAAAACCCGCAAAATCCCCGAGATTAAAGACGCCCCGGGTATCTGGCGGTATTTTATATTCCCGCGTATTCAAAAGCTCTCGAACTCCGAGCTTGACGAGGCGGCCTATACCGCCGAGTGCGTCTTTGCAATCAATCGGCGCTTTAAGGGCAAGGCGGCGGTGTTCTCCTCCGGCAAGAAGATGGGCGTGTTCAAGGCTAACGCCTTCCCGGAGGACGTGGGGCGCTTCTATATGCTGGAGGAATACGAGGGCTACGCCTGGACGGCTCACGGACGCTACCCGACAAACACGCCCGGCTGGTGGGGCGGGGCGCACCCCTTCGCCCTGCTCGATTACGCCGTAGTACATAACGGCGAAATCTCGAGCTATGACGCTAACCGGCGAAACGTTGAGATGTTCGGCTACGAGTGTACGCTACGCACCGATACGGAGGTTATAACCTACATCTTTGACTACCTCACGCGTAAGCTGAAACTGTCGATTGAGGAAGCCTCGCACGTAGTCGCCGCGCCGTTCTGGTCAACGATTGAAACACTCCCGCCGGAGGAGCGCGAATATTTTACCTATCTACGAAACCGTTTCCCGAGCCTCTTAATCAACGGACCGTTCTCGATTATACTGGGTTTCACAGGCGGTATGCTCGTCTTAGGCGACAGGTTAAAACTCCGCTCAATGGTTGTAGCGGAAAAGGGCGACATTTTCTACGCGGCAAGCGAGGAATCAGCTATACGGCTGATTGAACCCGATTTAGAATACACACGCGCCCCGGAAGCGGGCGAAGCCGTAGTTGTAAGACTAACAGGAGGTAAACAGTAATGGAACAAGGTCAAATTTATCTCCACCCCGAATACGAAGTTGTACGGGACTATGATAAATGCATATCCTGCCGCGTTTGCGAGCGGCAGTGCGCTAATGATACGCATTATTACGACGAGGACCTAAAGAAAGTTTGCGCGGAGGACGCTAACTGCGTCAACTGCCACCGCTGTGTGTCGCTCTGCCCCGTTCACGCGCTGAAAATCCGCGCCAGCGAGCATCAGTTCCGCGAAAACAGCAACTGGCCGGACAGGAAAATCCGCGAGGTGTACCTCCAGGCGAATACAGGCGGCGTAATGCTCGGTTCAATGGGTACGCCAAACGATTACCCGACCTACTGGGACAAGATACTACTGAACGCTTCGCAGGTTACTAACCCGAGTATCGACCCGCTTCGCGAGCCTATGGAAACTAAAACCTTCCTCGGCAAGAAAAATATGCCTATTCAGCGCGATAAGGACGGCAAAATTATCCCCGTCAAAACGCCGCAGATAGAGCTTGACGTGCCGATAATGTTCTCCGCGATGAGCTACGGCTCGATAAGCTATAACGCTCACGCGAGCCTGGCGAGAGCCGCTACCGAACTCGGTATCTGCTATAACACAGGCGAGGGCGGCTTGCACGAGGATTTTTACCGGTACGGAGCTAATACGATTGTTCAGGTAGCTTCGGGGCGCTTCGGAGTTTCGCCGAGCTACCTGTCAGCGGGCGCGGCGGTTGAAATTAAAATGGGGCAGGGCGCAAAGCCGGGCATAGGCGGTCACCTCCCCGGCATAAAAGTAGGCGAGGACGTCGCCAGAACGCGTATGATACCGATAGGGTCGGACGCTATTTCCCCCGCGCCGCACCACGATATTTATTCGATTGAGGACCTACGCCAGTTGGTTTACAGTCTCAAAGAAGCCACGGCCTATACTAAGCCCGTTATAGTCAAAATATCCGCCGTGCATAACGTCGCGGCAATAGCCAGCGGCATAGCCCGCTCCGGCGCGGATATTATCGCGATAGACGGCTTCAAGGGCGGCACGGGCGCCGCGCCCTCACGCATACGCGATAACGTCGGTATACCGATAGAGGTCGCGCTCGGCGCGGTTGACCAGCGGCTTCGCGAGGAGGGTATACGCGACGAGGTTTCAGTAGTAGTAGGCGGCTCAATCCACAGCTCCACAGACGTTGTAAAGGCTATAGCGCTCGGCGCGGACGCTGTGTATATAGGCACCGCCGCGCTGCTGTCGCTAGGTTGCCACCTCTGCCGAAGCTGCCACAAAAACCTCTGCAACTGGGGAATTGCAACTCAAAAACCGGAACTCGTCAAACGCTTAAACCCCGATTTTGGCGCTAAACGTTTGGTAAACCTCGTACACGCCTGGAAACACGAGATTATGGAGGTTATGGGCGGTATGGGTATAAACAGTATCGAAGCCCTGCGCGGCAACAGACTAATGCTTCGCGGAGTGGGACTAAGTGAGAAAGAGCTTGAAATCCTCGGAATCAAGTACGCAGGTGAATCCTTATGATAAATAACAGTTATCAAATATCAAATATCAGATACGCGCGCGGCGCGGGACGCGGGGTTATGACAGTTAACAGTTATCAAATATCAGATATCAGATACGCGCGCGGCGCGGACGGGGGACGGGGGTTTTGAAAATATGAAACGTATATTTGTCAATGAGGACTGGTGCCTCGGCTGTCACCTTTGTGAGTACCACTGCGCTAACGCTAACCTCGGCGGCGTTACCGCCCGCGATATGGTTCGCAACCTCAAAGGTAAGGACATTGTTCCGCGCATACAGGTTGAGGACGGCGAGGACGGTATACACTTCGCGGTATCCTGCCGCCACTGCTACGAGCCGCAGTGCGTCCGCGCCTGTATAACGGGAGCCTTAACGCAGGAGGACGGCGTAATCCGCTTCAATACGGAAAAATGCGTGGGTTGCTACACCTGCGTGCTGAACTGCCCCTACGGCTGCATTATGCCCTCCGACCCGAACGAGGGTCAGGGCCACGTAGTCCAAAAATGCGAACTCTGCCTCTCAAACAAAACAGGCGAACCCGCCTGCGTAGCCCACTGCCCGAATAAGGCGATTGTACTGGAGGAAAGAGATTGATGCATTTGCAAATAACAGTTATTAAATATCAAATATCAAATATCGCGCACGGCGCGGGACGGGGACGGTATATATGAAAATTGTAATTATCGGCAATTCCGCGGCGGCTGTCGGCTGTATTGAGGGTATACGGCTCGCTGATAAGGCCGCTGATATTCTTGTTATAACTAACGAGCCGTATCATACGTATTCGCGCCCGCTTATTTCCTATCTGCTCGCCGGAAAGACTGATTTGGAGCGTATGAAATACCGCCCGGATACGTTTTATACTGACAACAACGTAAACGTAATGTACGCTACTTCCGTTACCGCTATAGACGCTAAGACGCAGACCGTACATTGGCAGAAAGAAAACGTCAACGGCTCCGTTCCGTATGATAAACTGCTTATAGCGACCGGGAGCGTACCGTTCGTACCGCCTATGGCGGGTCTGGAAACGGTTGCGAAGCAGACGACCTTTATGTCGCTCGACGACGCTAAATTTTTGCAGGAGAACGTGAGTGCGGACACCCGCGTGTTTATTATCGGCGCGGGTTTAATAGGCCTCAAATGCGCCGAGGGTTTATCGGAAATAACCAAGGACATAACCGTCTGCGACCTTGCGCCTCAGATTTTGCCGAGTATTCTTGATAAGGACGCTTCTAGCCTTATGCAGAAGGTTCTTGAAAAGAACGGTGTAAAACTACTGCTAGGCGACACGGCGGACAAATTCGAGGGCAATACCGCGACGATGAAATCCGGCAAAGTTGTGGACTTTGACGTGCTTGTCTTAGCCGTCGGGGTGCGCTCAAACGTTACGCTCGCTAAGGACGCGGGAGCCGAGGTCAATCGCGGCATTGTTACTGACGAATTTGCTCGTACCAATCTCGTGAACGTCTACGCGGCGGGCGACTGCGCGGAGAGTTTTGATATCAGCGCGAACGTCAAGCGCGTACTTGCCCTGTTGCCTAACGCCTACGCGCAGGGGCGTACCGCCGGACTGCATATCGCGGGGATTACCAATAAGCCCTATGATAACGCAATCCCTATGAACGCAATCGGCTTTTGGGGGACGCATATACTCTCGGCAGGTTCATATTCCGGCGACGTTACAATCGATACCGACGGCGAAACGTATTACCGCCTTACCGCTATCGAAAACGGTAAGCTCGTGGGTTACATTCGCATAGGCGACATACGCCGCGCCGGGATTTATACCGATTTAATCAAGAGCCAAACGCCGCTTGAAAACCTTAACATAAACGTAGCGACAACCGCGCCGGGGCTTGCGGCGTTTTCAAAACAGGCGCGTATAGCTAAACTCGGAGGTGTGGAGAGATGACAAACATTAACGCTAAGGGACTGCACTTCCAAAAGCTCAACGATACTATACGCGGCATAGTTAATGACGGAGCCGTAACTATCGACAATTGCGAGGGGCAACGCTATATCGGCGCGGGTCTTGAAAAACTCGACCTTACGATAAACGGCACTCCCGGTAACGCCCTCGCCTGCTATATGAACGGCGACCGCGTAACCGTAAACGGCAACGCCCAGGACGCTACAGGCGACACAATGAGCGGCGGAACGCTGATAATCCACGGAAGCAGCGGCGACGCCACCGGCTACGGTATGCGCGGCGGCAAAATCTTTGTCCGCGACGGCGTGGGTTACAGAGCCGGAATACATATGAAGCAATATGAAAACCTGTTCCCGAAGCTCGTAATAGGCGGCAAAACCGGGAATTTTCTAGGCGAATATATGGCGGGCGGCGTGCTGGTAGTTCTGGGCTTAGGCATAGAGGGCGTACCTGTAGGACGTTTCTGCGCCACAGGCATACACGGCGGCAAAATTTTCATAAGAGGAACAGCGCTACCGCCGGAACTCCCCGTTCAGGTAGCCCACAGAGTAGCCACCGCAGAGGATAAAGCGGAACTAGCCCCGCTAATCCGCGAATACTGCGAGCTATTCAAAAACGCCGACGCGGAAAAACTGATTGCGGACGACTACTTGCTACTATACCCCGACAGCAAGAACCCGTACAAGCAGCTGTATGTAAATAATTAACGGCACGTAGGGGCGGGTTTCAAACCCGCCCTTATGGTTTGCGGCGTTTACAATGACATTGTGCAATCAATGGGGCGGGTTTGAAACCCGCCCCTACGTCACCCCGTCCAAATCCCCGTAATTATTCATTATTCATTGTCAATTGTCAATTGCCATAACCCCCGCCGTGCGGCGCAACCCTCGTCCAAACCTCCGTATTTGATATTTGATATTTGATATTTGATAACTGTAAAATAACTACTTGACAAACGCGAGCGCTTGTGCTATACTATGCGTACTATCAGATGTAGAACACTACCGGAAAGGAGACTATCGTTTTGTTTATCATTGATTTACGTTCCCGAACTCCTATCTACCGGCAAATCGTTGACCATTTCAGCGAACTCATCAACGCGGGTATTATCAAGCCGGGGGAGAAGCTGCCCTCCGTGCGCGACCTCGCGGAATTGCTGACGATTAACCCTAATACCATTATGAAGGCCTTTGGCGAGCTTGAACGCAGCAGCTATGTGTATACAAAGCACGGTCTGGGGACCTTCGCCGTAGACAGCGCGGAGCGTCCGCTTGACCCGAAGCTTCGCGCGAACGCTGTCGAGTCGCTTAAGCAGGCGCTCAAACTCTGCAAATACGCCGGATTTACCCAAGAGGAAATCCTGAAGGAGGTACAAGATGATTTCAGTCACAGCTCTGCAAAAAAACTTTGATAATTTCCGCGCGCTGGACGGTCTAAGCGTAAACGTCCGGCAAGGCTCTATCTACGGTCTAATCGGGATTAACGGAAGCGGCAAGACCACGGCTCTGAAAATCATAACGGGCATAATCAAGCCGGACGGCGGGAGCGCGACGATGGGCGGCGAGCCGGTCTTTGACAACCTCAATGTAAAGCGCAGAATGGGCTTCATACCCGACGAGCTGTGGTTCTTCGGCGGCTACAATCTAAAGGAGTGTTCGCGCTTTTACAGGAAACTTTATCCTAACTGGAGCGCGGAACGCTACGCCGATATGCTTGAAAAATTCGCCCTGCCGGAGAACCGCAAAATTTCGCGTTTTTCTAAGGGTATGCAGAAGCAGGCGGCGTTTATACTAACGATGTCGGCAAACCCCGATTTCCTCGTGCTTGACGAGCCGATTGACGGGCTTGACCCGCTGATTAGGAAGCTCGTATGGAAGTATATTGTGGACGACGTGGCCTCGCGGCAGATGACCGTGCTGATATCGTCGCACAACCTGCGCGAAATGGAGGGTATCTGCGACAGTATCGGTATCCTCGACAAGGGCAAAATGCTGATAGAGCGCGACCTTGACGAACTTAAGAGCGATATTCACAAAATCCAGGTGGCGTACCCAGATTCCGTAAGCCGCGAGGGACTGTACGAGGGTCTCAACGTTCTGCATTTGGAGAGCAAGGGCTCTATCGACCTCGTAATCGTTCGCAACCCCCGCGAACTCGTTGACAGCGTTATCTATAAAAACTCGCCCCTGCTGTTTGACGTACTGCCCCTGACACTCGAGGAAATATTTATTTACGAACTGGGAGGTGGCTTAAGTGAGCGTATGCAAATCTTATTTTAGCCTGTCTAAACCGTTGTTTCTTGAAAACCTCAGGCGTTACTGGGTTATCCCCGCCGCGGGTTTCGTCGCGTACTTTTTCTGCGCGATATTTATACTGTTTCTGGAGCCGCTGAATGGCGACAGGATTAACAATATCGCCGCGTATGCGGAGAGCGTCAATCCCTATATGCTGTTCTTTGCCGCGCTCTTTACAATCAGCGTGAGCGTCGCGCTGAACCGCTACCTCTACGCGCCTAACAGCGTAAACGCTATGCACGCCCTACCGATAGGGCGCGGACGCCTGTTTTTCTCTAACACGCTGTCCGGGCTTGCGATGATTTGGGTGCCGATTATCGTTGTCTACCTGCTGATGTATCTGTTCATACCGGGCGAAGCGTCAATACTGGAAAGTTTCGCGAAAGACAAGGCGAGCGGGGTTTACATAGACCCGGAATTTTTCAACGCGGTTCTCCTAACGCGCTCGACTTTGCCGCTCGGCCTGTTGCAATCGCTCGGTAGTATGCTGCTCGTGACGGGTTTTTACTACGGCATATGCACCTTAGCGGGGCAGGCGGCGGGTAACAGCGTAATGCACATAATCTGCTGCGCGTTTGTCGCGCTCGTACTCCCCGCGCTTGCCGGAGCGTTTCAGCTGTTCGGTCTGCAAATGCTCTACGGCTTTACGATTAGCCAGGAATTTGAGCTGTGGCTTATGCGGCTCGTTCCCGCGGCGTTTTTCATAATTACAAGCACTCCCGCCTTCGGAAATATCCGGCACTCCGGCGTGGCGGAGGGCTATACGCAGATGATAGTGTGGTACATAGTAATCGCCGTACTGCTCTACGCCGTGAGCGCGTTCCTCTACGCCAAACGCAAGAACGAAAAAGCCGGGGACGGTACAGTCTACAAGTTTATGGAGGTAGCGTTCACAGCCGTGCTGACGCTAGGCGGCGCGATGGGTTTAGGCGAAATCTTCGTTGCGCTCGGCGCGGGAAGTTTTCCCTTTAACTTCGGAACTTTAATAGGCGCGGTGATTGCCTTCCTTATCGCCGGTATGATAGCGCAGAAAACCCTGCGCGTGTTTACAAAAGCGAATTTTATACAGCTCGGAATAATCTGCGCGGTGATACTCTGCGTTTTCGTAGGCTTTACCGCGGACGTATTCGGCTACGAAACGAGGGTTCCGGAACTTGATAACGTAGAGAGCGTAGAGGTACAGCCCTACGGCCTGTTCTACGCTCAACAGCCGACGAGTTACGGAACTGTGACGTTCAAGTCGCCGGAAAATATCGCGGCGCTTATTGAGGCGCACAAAAGCATAATCGCCGAACGCCCCGGCAATCCCGACAGACTGTTCGATATGAGACTGGGCTACGCGGGGACAACCGCGAGCTACAACGATGTCGTAAGTTTATCGGTAGTCTACAAGCTCAAAAATGGCAAAACCTTAAGGCGCGATATGCCGGCGGCGTACAATCTGGTAGAACCCTCCGCGAAAAAGATATACGGAAGCGATGAGTTTTTCAGCCAGCTTGGCATACAGTCAATCGACAAGAGGCTTATTGACTCGGTAAATCTTAGCAACGCCGCGAATACGACGCTGACACTCTCAACGGACGAGGCGGCCGAGCTTCTAAGGCTCGCCGAACTCGACCAGCAATCGCAGTCCTGGGAGGAGTTTATCAGGACTAAAAAGAACTACACACCCTATAGATTAGGGATATCAATAAGCCACGAGCGGTCTGACGAAAACACTTCGGCGAAAATAGTCGACAGAGGTTACTATTACTACGAACTGGCTCTTGACGGGAGCTACGCAAATTCAAGAGAGTGGCTCGAACGCACAGGCTACAAGGCGCGCCTCGACGAATGGGTGAACGATGTAGAGCGTTTGAGTTTGTCGCTGTATAACGTCGAACCCGGCGGCAATATATCGTTCACGACAGACAATAAGCCGCTTGTCATAACGGACAAGGCAAAAATAAAACTAGCCGCGGAAAACGCGGCGGGAAACTTAGACTACAACAAGCCCTACTGGGAAATGAGCTTCGGAGTAGATATTGCAGTGCAGGGCTATAAGGACTACTCGGTCTACTACGACGCCTATGATAACAAAGGCTACAGGTCAGTGGTGACGCTATTCGCGCAGGACGACAGCGAGCTGATAAAAGCGTTGCTTAGTACAGTTAACAGTTAGCAAATATCAAATATCAGAGACGTTGTAACAGTTAACAGTTAGCAAATATCAGATATCAGAGACGAGGGTTAGGACGTGGGTTGCGTCCTGCGGGGGAAACCACCCCGCCGCCTGCGGGCGGCACCCCTCCACAGAGGGGATAGGGGTTTGGACGTGGGTTGCGTCCGCGCACGGCGCGGGGCAGGGCAAGCCCTGCCCGACATTGCGAAGCACCGGTAAGCTTGCGATTCGTAAGGTGTTACAGGTGCGAAGCAATCCAGTGCCGGGGGCGAAACATACGTATGTTACGCTCCCGGCACTGGATTGCCGCGCGCCTAAACGTCCTACGTATCGCAAGTGCGGCGGCGCTCGCAAAGACGGCGCACGGCGCCGGGACGTGGGACGTAGGTTGGACGCACCCCGCAACCCCCGTCCAAACCCCTATCCCCTCTGTGGAGGGGTACCGCCCGCAGGCGGCGGGGTGGTTTCCCCCGCAGGACGCAACCCCCGTCCAAACCTCCGTCTCTGATATTTGATATTTAATAACTGTTAACTCTTTATCGTAAGCTCTCGCCTTATCATATCGAACGCAATATGCGCCGCCATTACGCGGGTGCGTTCGCGGTCGTAGCCCGCTTTGAACTCGCGAACCTGTACGTTAAGCGAGCCGTCTGTCGCGAGGGCTATAAACGCCGTGTCGCCGCCCGCGTCCTCCGGCGTTCCCGCGAAGCCTGTCGTCGCTACGGCGTAATCCGTCGCGAAACGCGCAAGTGCGCCTACGGCCATTTCTTTCGCCGTTTCGCGGCTTACCGCTCCGTGGGTTTCGAGCGTTTTAGGGCGCACTCCGAGAAGCTTTTGCTTTATGCCGTTATTGTAGGCCACTATACTGCCGGAAAAGACCCGCGACGCGCCCGGTATATCGGTCAGACGCTTCGCAATCAGGCCGCCCGTGACGCTCTCCGCCGTCGCGACGGTTTTTCTATTTTCAAGAAGCAGCTCGAACACGCGGTTTTCAAGCGTGTCGCAGTCAATGCCGTAGACGATATCGCCCAAAACCTCGCGAACGTGCGCGATTACGGGCTTCATAAGCTCCTCTGCTTCGGCGTGGGTTTGAGCCTTAGCGGTTACGCGAAGCTGTACCTCGCCGGTTTTGGCATAGGGCGCGAGCGTAGGGTTCGTCAGCCCCTCCATATAGTCGCGAAGCTTATCCTCCACGGCGCTCTCGCCCAGCCCAAAGATATGGATATTGTGCGAAACAATCTCAAGCCCCGGCCTCAAAGCCTTGATATAAGGCACAAGCCCCGACTGCACCATAGGCCCGCACTCGCGCGGAGGCCCCGGAAGCATTATGCAGTGTACGCCGCCCTTTTCAAACGCGCAGCCGGGAGCCGTCCCGCGCCCGTTCTCCAAAATCGTCGCGCCCTCCGGGAAATACGCCTGATTGAGGTTATTCTCCGTAAACGGATAGCCGGAATCGGCAAACCATTCGCGCACCCTCCGCGCCTCCTCCGGGAAAAGCTCGAGCTTCAAGCCGAAGGCCTCCGCGACCGCGGCCTTTGTCATATCGTCATAGGTGGGACCCAGCCCCCCCGTAGTGATAACGATATCCGAGCGCGTCCGCGCAAGCTCCACCGCGGCCTTAACGCGCCCGGCGTTGTCCCCGACAACGGTATGATAGTAAACGTTAACCCCAAGCGAGGACAAGGCCTGCGAAACAACCTGTGCGTCAGTGTTCGCGGTACCCCCAAGAAGCAGCTCGGTGCCAACAGCGATTAGTTCAGCGGTCATAACATTATTCCTTTCAGGACGCCGCACTCAGCAGCGGCTGTTCCACTTCCACGAATACACTTGCAATGTCGTCTTGATATATGAAATCTGTATCAAAGTCACCGTCAGCAATCTCAATATCGCCGATGTAGGCTTTCCCTTGTTCCAAGAGTTCGACAATAACGGCGCGTTTGCCGTTTTTCAGCCGAACGCTTTGATATTGCTTAATCATTTTTCGCACCCCTTTTCTTTATATAAGCACTCGTTAAGCGCATTTCACCCGTTATCGCGTCGTCTATCCACGCGGTCATAACATTTGCCGTTTTATTATTCTCTCCTGTTAAAACCATTAGTATCTGGTAAGTTTCGCCATAACTGTTATTTCCTTTAGCAACAGCCGGAAATTTAGTTATGTTGCGTTGAATATTAGCAAGCAATTTTTCAGCGTTTTCAAGGTTATATCCTAAGGCTTTATCGAACGCGTAATGCTTCCCCTTGCTTTTTACAGGGTGGAGAGCATAACCGATTAGCTTTTCCATTGGTATTACCGCGCTATCCGCTTTAGGCAGTATATTCAATCGTGTTCCCGCCTTTTATTATATCAATTGACATTTGGAAGGCGTTTCCGAATATTGCGCGTTTCAGGCTTCCGCTTTTATCGTCCTCAATGATTTCAAAACGCCCGCCCCTATACGTTTCTGACAAGAGTTTAGGCTCCGTGGGCGAGTATAAATAGTCGTCGCCGCTGTCGTCAGTAATACGCAGCGCCCCGGTCAGTTTATCAACTTCGAGAACATCGTAAATTCTGTTGTTGGTAAAACTCGTTATAACATTTTGCCCAAGATAGCGGATTTTCATATCGACCGCACCCCTTTCAGCTTGATAGCGTATTGTATGTGATTATATTCATACCAATGAACGTCATAGGCAAAATAATCCGTTCTGATAATGCCGCCCAGCTTAGTCCATTTCTGTTCCTCGCCTCCGAACTCGGCTGTTAGGTCGGCGGCAATTCTTAATTCCACCGCCGTACCGTATCCCGCAATGGCTCTTACCTGGTTTATAACCGCTCCGACAGGCAAAACCCCTCTGACAAACGGAGTTTCGACTTCAAGGACGGAATGTAAAACCGTGTTTCTTTCAGAAGCTTTCACAAGCCGCTCACCTCACCGTTATTATATCACCATACCGCGCGCTTGTCAAATCATCAATCACGCAATCGCGATATTCTCAATATTCGCCAGGCACTCTATAATCAGCGCCTCTGCGTCTAGTTTGCCTTCGGCTTCGATTACCGGGTCCAGCTTCGGCTTTGTTTTGGGGTGCCTCGGGGTGAATACCGTGCAGCAGTCCTCGTAGGGGCGGGCTGATATGTCGAAGGTTCCGATTTTTCGCGCCAGTTCCACAATCTCCGACTTGTCGGAGCCTATCAGCGGGCGCATTATCGGGAGCTTTACGGCGTTTTCAGTTACCGCTATAGCCTCCTGCGTCTGGCTCGCAACCTGCCCGAGCGATTCGCCGGTTATCAGCGAACCTGCGCCGTTGCGGATTGCTATACGCTCGGCTATGCGCGTCATAAAGCGGCGCGAGATTACCGTGAACAGCTCCTCCGGGCAGTTGCGCTGTATTTCCTCCTGAACGTGAGTAAAATTTATCACCTCGAGTATAAGCTTTTCGCAGTACGGCAGCAGAACCCGGCAGAGGTCAACAACCTTTTCCTTTGCAAGCTCCGAAGTATAGGGCGGCGCGTTGAAATGCACGGGTATAATCTTTAAGCCGCGTTTGGCCATTCGGTACAGCGCGACGGGGCTGTCAATCCCGCCGGACAACAGGCAGACGCTTCGCCCCGATACCCCTACAGGAAGCCCGCCCGCCCCCGGAATAGGCGCGCCGTGGACGAACGCGAGACTGTCGCGAACCTCAACGTTTACGCAAAAATCCGGCGTGTGAACGTCAACCGCAACATTCGGGTACGCGTCGTCCAATGCGCCGCCGACGTACTGCGACAGCTCTATCGACGACAGCGGAAAACGCTTGTCGCTGCGCTTCGACTCAACCTTGAACGTGCGGATATTGCTGAACGCGCCCGCCAGAAACTCAATCGCCGTCCGCGCGATAGCGTCCTTGTCCTTTTCGCAGGGAACGGCCTTGCAGACGTTGACAATGCCGAAGGTTTTAGCGCAAAGCGCGGCGGCAAGCTCCATATCGGCCGCCTCCGAACGCGCCTCGACATAGATAGTGCTTTGCTTCGCGGAAACATAAAAATCACCTGCGGCGCGAAGTTTCACCTTAAGGTTGCCGATTAAACGCTCCTCAAAAAAGCGGCGGTTGCCGCCCTTAAGAATAAGCTCCCCAGGCTTTAGTAATAATTGATAATTGATAATTGACAATTGATAATTACCTTTCAATATAGCTGAATGTGTGTTATAACGGACTGTGTCCAAAAACCCTCGCGCTGTGTCTCAAAACCCTCGCGCTGTGTCCAAAAACCCTCGCGGCGGTTCGTAGGGGCGGGTTTCAAACCCGCCCTCCCCGCGCACGGCGCGGGGAACCACCCCGCCCCTGCGGGGGCACCCCTCCACAGAGGGGATGGGGGTTGGACGTGGGTTGCGAGGGCTTATATCCGTGTAACCCCGTCCAAACCCTCGTCCTGATCCCCTCTGTGGAGGGGTGCCGCCCGCAGGCGGCGGGGTGGTTTCCCGGCGCCGTGCGCCGTCTTTGCGAAGCACCGGTAAGCTTGCGATACGTAGGACGTTACAGGTGCGAAGCAATCCAGTGCCGGGAGGTTATGATAATTGATAATTGACAATGAATAATGAATAATTACGAGGGGCGCACACGGGAGTGCCTACGTCAACCCTGGATTGCTTCGCCGCATTTCATTAACTACGTATCGCAAGTGCGGTGGCGGCTTCGCAAAGACGGGCAGGGCGCTGCCCTGCCCCGCGTCCTCCCGCGCACGGCGCGGGTGGACGCTTCGCCGATACGGGGGCGCGGGCGTTGCCGATACGTTGGTTTTAGTTCGTGTACAGTGCTTTCAAATTGACAGCCCTTTCAAACAAACATACAGCGACTTATAAACCTCATATTTCCCCGAATAGTCCGTATCAGTACCCGGGGCGTACACCGTCGTCTTATTATTCATTATTAACTGTTCATTATTCATTGCGAGCAACGCGAGCGTTGCCGCGCCGTAGGCGGCTCCCTGGTCTACGTCGGGGACGCTTATTGCTACGCGCAGTATGTCCGCGAAGATTTGGAGCCACTTGCGGTTTTTCGCCCCGCCGCCTGTTGCCGTCAGCGTTTTTATTTCAACGCCGAGTTCGCGGAAAACGTCGAGGCACTCGCGTTGCGAGAACGCCACGCCCTCGTATACCGCGCGAAGCATATCGTATTTTGTCGTGTTCGCCGTCAGACCTATAAACACGCCTCTCGCGTTAGGGTCGGGGTGCGGACTGCGCTCGCCGTTCAGATAGGGCAGGTAGATTACATTCGTGCTGTCCGGGATATTTTCAAGCTCGTCGTCGGCAATCCCGGTCGTTTCCGCAAACCATTTCACAGACAGGGCGGCCGCCTGAGTACAGCTCATAAGCATACGCCCGCCGGGTGCCGCCGTGCAAAGCGTGTGGATACGCCCGAGTTTATCGCTCACGGCATGGTCTACGGGAGCTAAAATAACGCCGCTAGTCCCGATTGACAGCATTGCCGTTCCGTTTTTAATTACGCCAATCCCGATAGCCCCGCAAGCGTTGTCGGCTCCGCCGGAAAATACCGGGGTGTTGTTATAGAAACCCGCCACCTCGTTGCTTGCGAGTATTTTAGGCAATCTGTCAAGCGGAATTTTCAGCGCGTCCAGAAGCTCACCGCTCCAGTTTAACGTGTTGATATCGAACAGTTGCGTACCCGCCGCGTCGCTCGGCTCGGTCGATAACACTCCCGTGAGCTTATAGCGCACGTAGTCTTTGGGCAGAAGTATATGCGCGGTTTTAGCCCAAATATCCGGCTCGTTATTCTGCACCCAGAGTATTTTTGCCGCCGTAAAGCCCGTCATAGCGGGGCTCCCGGTAATAGCTGACAGTTTTTCGTTACCGATAGTGTCAGTAAGGTAGGCGGCCTCGGCCTCCGTGCGCTGGTCGCACCATATTATAGCGGGGCGCAGAACGTTTCCGGCGGCGTCAAGTAGCACTAAGCCGTGCATTTGCCCGCTGAACGATATAGCGTCGGCTTTTCCTAAAGCGGCGATACACTTAACGGCGGCGTTAAACCAGTCCTCCGGGTTCTGCTCCGCAAAGCCGTCGCGGGGGCTATATAGCTCGTAGCTCTCATCGTGCTGCGCGAGTACAATGCCCGAAGCGTCGATTGCAACGGCCTTTGCCCCCGATGTCCCTATGTCAATCCCGATATGCATAATATACCTCTAACAGTTAACAGTTATCAAATATCAGAGACGAAGGTTTGGACGTGGGTTGCGCCGCGCACGGCGCGGGAAACCACCCCGCCGCCTGTGGGCGGCACCCCTCCACAGAGGGGATAAGGACGGGGGCTTGGACGGGGGTTGCGTCCTACGTCCTACGTCCTACGTCCTACGTCCTACGTCCTACGTCCTACGTCCTACGTCCTACGTCCATCGTCCCGGCGCCGTGCGCCGTTTTTGCGAAGCACCGGTACGCCCGCGATACGTAGGACGTTACAGGTGCGAAGCAATCCAGTGCCGAGGGGGCAACATACGTCCCACGTCCCGGCGCACCGTCATTGCGAGCCGCGCAAAGCTTTCCATACCCCGTCACCCCCGTCCAAGCCCCCGTCCTTATCCCCTCTGTGGAGGGGTGCCGCCCGCAGGCGGCGGGGTGGTTTCCCCCGCAGGGCGCGTGACTTACGTATCTGCGGACTGCGGCACTGGATTGCCGCGCGCCTATACGTCCTACGTATCGCGAGCCACGCGGCGCTCGCAATGACGGACTCTTTAGTTTTTCGCATTTTATTTATAGCTTCAAACTAATATTTGATATTTGATATTTGATAACTGTTAACTGAATATAGCTGTTAACTAAATATAGCTGTTAGCTATCTAACTGTCGCACAATCTCAATCGCCACGAGCGGGTTCTTGAACTGCGCGGTGCCTATTGACAGCAGTGTAGCTCCCGCAAGTAGCATTTCCCTTGCCGTGTCAACGTCCGATATGCCGCCCATTCCCATTAGCGGGAGTTTTACAGCCTGTGCTACCTGCCAGACGCAGCGTAGGGCTACGGGGAGGATTGCGGGGCCTGATAAGCCGCCTGTTATGTTTGCGAGCGCCGGTTTGCCGCTTTTGAGGTCAAACCTCATTCCGAGGAGCGTGTTGATTAGGGACAGCGCGTCCGCTCCGGCCTTTTCGCAGGCTATAGCTATCGCCGCTATGTCAGTTACGTTCGGCGTTAGTTTAACCATTACCGGGACAGTTCCCGCGACTTCTTTGACCGCGCGGGTGACTTCGGCGGCCGCTGTAGCGTCTACCCCGAAGGCTAAACCGCCCGCGTGAAGATTGGGGCAGGAGATGTTGACCTCCAGCATATCAACGCCCGCTTCGGCGAGGAGCGTTGCAACCCGCGCAAATTCCTCCGGGCTTTCGCCGGAAAAGTTAGCTATGATTTTAGTATCGAAGCCGCGCAGGAAGGGCAGTTCGTCGCGTATAAAGGCCTCAACCCCCGGGTTTTGCAAGCCTACGGAATTGAGCATACCAAAAGGCGTCTCGGCGGTACGCGGGGGAGCGTTGCCGAGCCTCGGGCGAAGCGTTAAACCCTTGGTGCAAATCCCGCCCAGAAGCGACAGGTCGTAATACTCTGAAACTTCGCGCCCAAAGCCGCAGGTGCCGCTTGCGAGCGTTACGCGGTTTTTGAAGTTTACTCCGGCAAAATTTACCATATTACCTCCCCGCTTTCAAATACAGGCCCGTCTTTACACACCCGCGAATAGCCGCTTTTAGTAGCGCAAACGCAGACGAGACAGGCACCGTAGCCGCAGGCCATATGTTCCTCCATAGACACATACAACGGCGGCGATGGTAATTGATAATTGATAATTGATAATTGACAATTATGGAGCATTGCTCTTGGGCCGCAGGCGAATACCGCGCTGTATTTTGAGTAGTCGATGTTTATAAAATCAATCATACCCGTTTTTCCGAGGCTGCCGTCAATCGTAAAAACTGAAACGTTGCCGCAGGCGGCCGAGAAATCCGGGATAAGTATAGCGCGGTGAGCGTCGGCAAAACCAAGCAAGGCGTCCGTATCATAACGCCGCGCGGCAAACAGCAGCGGAGCCGCCCCCAGTCCGCCTCCAATAAGCAATACGCGCCCCTCTATAGGAGGAAAACCATTACCAAGCGGCGAACCAATACGCGAAATTGTCAATTGTCCATTATCAATTGTCAATTGTCTAGTTCCTTTGCCCTTGACCTCGAAAACAAAGCGGACAAGACCGATATTAGCGTCAACATCGCAGACGGACAGCGGCCGCCGCAGATACGTGCCGCCCCCGCAGTCTATATGCGCGAACTGACCGGGCTTCGCCACGGCGGCAAACTCCGGCGCGTATGTTTCGAGCGAAAAGATATTTTCCGCTATCTGTCTTACAACATTCGGCACTTTACTCCGCGTCCTTTCGTGTCAGTGATATAATCTGCCCCGAATGTTCAAAATTCAGGGTTTTGACGAGATAGTTCGCGCCCGCGCGTATTTCCTGACCTCCCACGAGGTCGGTTAAGTCGGTAGAGTTGACAAAGGCGTGACAGGTGAATTTAAGGCGGCAATACCACTTAGAATCGGGCTTCAAGCGAATAATCGCCGCGCCGTAGTTCAGCTCAACACGCTCCGCGTCGTGGTAGTCCGCCGTTACAGCGTCCACAAAGCCGTTGACGGACTTGCCGGAGGCAACCATCTGCGCGGGGTATTCCTGCGCGGCGTAGAAATCCGCGAGCTGCGAGCGGGCTATATCGACCACGACCTCATAATCAAGCCTCTGCGTATGCCCCGTGGAAAAAGTAGGCTGGTCGGCGGTCTTAACCCGCCAGGCGAAAAATCCCACCGCGATAATTACGACGGCAATGACGATAATGTCCACAATGTTCAGACGAACGCGTTTTTTTTCCATTTGCTTGTTGACCTCCGGAATAAATTAGTGTACAATGTTATGTTAGATAGCAGTTATCAAATATCAAATATCAGATACGCCGCGCGGCGGCGGGTTGGACGCAGTATTGAAAACGCGGTAAGATAAAAAGTCCGTCATTGCGAGCGCCGCCGCACTTGCGATACGTAGGGCGTCTAGGCGCGCGGCAATCCAGTGCCGCAGTCCGTAGATACGTATGTTACGCTCCCGGCACTGGATTGCTTCGCCGGTTTCAATGCTACGTATCGCGAGCTTTCCGCGGCTCGCAAAGACGGCGCACTGCGCCGGGACGTTAGACGATAGACGTTGGACGTTGGACGGCAGACGTTGGACGGTAGACGGCATTGGAACGGCGCAACCCACGTCCAAACCCCCGTCTCTGATATTTGATATTTGATAACTGTTATCTGTTAAACACATTCTACCACAATTTACACATAATTACAAGAGGGTATTAACTTGAAAATACTAACCCTAATCAGCGGGGGCGACTACGGCGGGGCTAAGACTCACGTTTTCAGTATCCTGCGGCGTGTTAATCTTACTGATACTAACGACCTTGTGTGTTTCCGCGAGGGCGATTTTGCCTCGGAGGCGCGGGCTTTGGGTATTCCGACGACTGTTATATCGGGCGGGATAGCGGGGACGCTTCGCGCTTTGGTGAGTTTCGCTAAAAAGGGCGGCTATGATGTTATTCACAGCCACGGTTCGCGCGGGAACGCTATGGCGGTTTTGTTGAAGGCCGTGTTAAAACTCCCGGTGGTGACGACTATTCACAGCGACTACGCTTCAGATTACAAAGGCCGCCCGCTTGCCGCGCTAACCTACGGCAACGTTAACCGCTTCGCCCTGAGCCGCATTGATTACTATATCGGAGTATCCGCGCTGACGGCTCAAATGCTGATAGACAGAGGTTTCACGCCGGAGCGGGTATTTGTAATGTACAACGGAATAGAAATGGGCGTGGAAGCGGAAAACGCGGACGATTACACGGCTAACGCAGACGTCAATACCGCTAACGCGGACGATGATACCGCTAACGCGGACGATAATACCGCTAACGCGGGGATTGCCACCGCAAAAACTGTAGGGGTCGATGCCCACATCGACCCGGCGGTAGTAACCATAGGCATAGCGGCGCGGCTCGAACCGATTAAAGATATCGCGACGCTAATACGCGCGTTTGTTATAGCCCATAAAAGCGTACCGTTCCTGCGTCTGAAAATTGCCGGAACGGGCGTTGAGGAGGAAATGCTAAAAACGCTCGCGGCAGACTTAGGCGTAGCGGACTTTGTAGAATTTTTAGGCTGGGTAAGCGACACTGACGCGTTTTATAAAACGCTCGATATTAACGCGCTCACGAGCTTATCGGAGGGCTTGCCCTACGTCCTGGTCGAGGGCGCGAAATATAAACTCGCGACGGTAAGCACAAAGGTCGGAGGCGTGGGTGAACTCATAAACAGCGGAGTAAACGGCTGCCTTGTTCCCGTGGGCGACATAAACGCTTTGGCCGAAGCGTTTATACGTTACGCGACTGACGAGCCTTTTAGGAGGCTTCACGGTGGGCGGCTTTACGAGCTTGTAAAAGAAAAATTCTCGCTAACGGCTATGGTTAACACGCAGCTTGATATTTATACGCGGATAATCAGCTCACACAGGCGAAGCAAGGCGGAACGCTTCGGGGTAACGCTCTGCGGAGCCTACGGAATGGGCAACATCGGCGACGAGGGGATACTAAAAGCAATAATCTCCGAGATACGCGCGATTGACCGCGATATACCGATTTACGTACTGTCGCGCAAGCCTAAACTTACGCGGAGGGTTCACCGCGTCCGCGCCGTGCATACGTTCAACGTTCTGCGCTTCCCGTTTTTAGCGCGCGGGTCAAAACTCTACATCAACGGCGGCGGGAGCCTTATACAGGACGAAACGAGTAGCCGCTCCCTGTGGTTCTACCTCTATACAATTCTCGCGGCTAAATTATCGGGGACGAAAGTGCTTATGTACGGCTGCGGAATAGGTCCCGTCAGTAAGCCTTTCAACAGGCGGCTTGCGGGGAAGATAATCGACGGCTGCGTATCCGCGATAACGCTTCGGGACGGCGGCAACGAAAGCGTTCTGCGCTCGCTCGGCGTTGTAAAACCCGAGGTTTATATAGCCGCCGACCCCGCCCTAACGCTCGGCAACGGCGAAACGTCAAGCGGCGCGGAGGACAGCCGCGAGTACGCCGTAACTCTGCGCGACTGGCACGGTATAGACGGCAGGTTAAACGCGATAGCGGCGGCGATAGACGGCGCTTACGACCGGCACGGCTTAACGCCCGTGTTTATCCCGATTGACGCGAAGGATTTGCCGGTAATGCGGAAAACCTCCGGACTGCTGAAATGTCCGTACCGTGTACATGGGGTTTTCAATACCCCCGAGGAGCTTATAGACGAAATGCGTACACTGCGCTTCGCCCTGTCAATGAGGCTTCACGCGCTGATATTCGCCGCGTCCGCTGAAATCCCGCTCGGCGGCATAGTATACGACCCGAAGGTGCAGGGCTTTTTAGAGCATTTAGGGCAGAGGAACTACGTGGCGCTAGAGGACTTGACGGCTGAAAAGCTCTCTGAAATAATAGAAACCTGCCTAATGAACCGCGAAAACCCCGGGACAATACGCCTACGCGAACTGGAAGCGGTAAACCGGGAGGTGCTGGGCAGGCATTTGGCGATGTTCAGTTAGCAGTTAGCAAATATCAAATATCAGAGACGTTGTAACAGATAACAGTTAGCAAATATCAGATATCAGAGACGAGGGTTTGGACGGGGGTTGCGTCCTGCGGGGAAACCACCCCGCCGCCTGCGGGCGGCACCCCTCCACAGAGGGGATGAGGACGTGGGGTTGGACGTGAGGTTAGACGTGAACTAGACGAGGGGTTGGACGTGGGGTACTAAACGCAAACCCCGCAACCACGTCCAACCCCACGTCCCCATCCCCTCTGTGGAGGGGTGCCCCCGCAGGGGCGGGGTGGTTTCCCCGCCGTAGCGGACGCAACCCTCGTCCAAACCCCCGTCTCTGATATTTGATATTTGATAACTGTTAACTGAACACTCCCCCTCTTGACAAGAACGTAGCAATGCGATATAATATATATGTATACTAGGCACGGAGGAAAATATCACTATGGCAACACGTACAAAACACAGCACCGCGCTTGATGTTTGCGTTAACGGGCTTTTGATTGCGCTTACGCTTGTCGCTACTATGTTCATAAATATCCGGCTGCCGATATCCGTCAACGGCGGGCTGATACATCTTGGCAACGTTCCGCTTGTTGTGGCGGCAATCGTATTCGGCAAACGCAGCGGCGCGATTGCGGGAGCGTTCGGAATGGGACTGTTCGACCTGCTCTCGGGCTGGACGCTCTGGGCGCCGTTCACGTTCGTGGTGCGCGGAGCGATGGGCTTTATAATAGGCTTCATAGCCGGGCGCAAGGGCGGCAAAAGCGTCTGGCTGAACACCGTTGCGGTGGTTATAGGCTGCGCGGTAATGGTGGTAGGCTACTATTTCACAGAGGCGATAATTTACGGCAATATAATAACGCCGGTAACGTCCGTCCCCGGCAATCTCGTACAAGCCGCCAGCGCGGTAGTAATAGGCGTACCGCTAGCGACAGCGATGAGGGCGAAGCTGAAGCTCGGGCGTTGACAAATGATTATAAACGGACGTAGGGGCGGGTTTCAAACCCGCCCTCCCCCGTAAATTCCACTCTTGGGAGGGGTGCCGCGAAGCGGCGGGGTGGTTCCCCGCGCCGTGCGCGGTCGCACCACCGTCCACCGTCCCGGCGCACCGTCATTGCGAGCCGCGCGAAGCAATCCAAGCCCAGTACCCTCGTCCTGCCCTCGTAATTATTCATTATTCATTATCAATTGTCAAGTGTCTTGTCCCCCCGGCACTGGATTGCTTCGCACCTGTAACGCCCTACGTATCGCGGGCATACCGGTGCTTCGCAAAGACGGGCTGGGCTACGCCCTGCCCTGTCCCGGCGCAATGCGCCGGGGAAACCACCCCGCCCCTGCGGGGGCACCCCTCCACAGAGGGGATGAGGACGGGGGTTTGGACGGGGGCTATGCAGAATGTAAGTCCTCCGCAACCCCGCAACCCCCGTCCAACCCCTATCCCCTCTGTGGAGGGGTGCCGCCCGCAGGCGGCGGGGTGGTTCCCCCGCGCCGTGCGCGGCGCAACCCCCGTCCAAACCTTCGTCTCTGATATTTGATATTTGATAACTGTTATTTATAAATAGCCTTTGGCTTGTTTTGTAAACATCTCGTAGTATTTGCCGCCGCGTTCTATTAGCTCGTCGTGGGTGCCTTGTTCGGCTACTTTGCCGTTGTCGATTAGGTAAATCCTGTCGGCGTCGCGTATTGTTGAGAGGCGGTGGGCAACTATAATGGTGGTTTCGTTGCGCTTCGGGTCTAGGATTAGCTTGTTTAGCTCGTATTCGGCGAGGGGGTCGAGGGAGGCCGTCGGCTCGTCGAGCATTATCAGTTCGAAGCCACCTACAAGCAAGCGAGCAAGCGCGAATTTTTGCGTTTCGCCGCCGGAGAGCATTACGCCGTTGTCGTCAAATTCGCGGAGCATTAGCGCGTCAAGCCCCGCGCCCTCTAATAAACGCTCTAAGCCGACTTTACGTAGCGCCTCGCGTAGCGCGTCGTCGTCCGCTTCGCGGTACATCGTGAGGTTTTCGCGGACTGTCAGCGAGTAGACGGTAGCGTCCTGAAAGGCCATACCAATACGCCCGCGGTATTTTCTGACGTCAAAATCCTTTATAGATTTACCGTCAACGCGTATTCCGCCGCCGCTTACGTCGTAGAGGCGCAGGAGGAGCTTCATCATCGTGGATTTCCCGGCTCCGTTTTCGCCTACTATGGCGACTTTTTCCCCGGCCTTTATGTGAATGTCGAGCCCGGAGAGTACCTCTTTGCGGTTCTCGCCGTCCTCGCCGTAGGCGAAAGTAATGTCGTCGAGGTCAAGCGCAAAGGGACTACTAGCGGGGGTATCGCCAATGCCCGCGCTGGCTTCTATCGGCGAATCGTGGTCGAAAAACCTGCGTATCCTTTCGGTATACATAGTAATCTGGTCAAGCTGCATAAAGGTCTGTACAAAATTCTGCAAATTAGCCTGCATAGTGGACGCGGCCGCGAGTAGCGCGGAGTATTTGGCGACATCCGTCATATTTCCGGTACCGAGGCTTACGAGTATCAGCGCGATATTCGCAATATTCATCGCGTTTGACGTGAGCATTTGCAGGGTGTTTATTACGACATAGCGTTTGTTGACGTTAATATTAAAATCCATATAAGTCTTGACGGAAGCGTGAAACGCACTGAAAAACGGCACGCGCAGGTTAGTGGCTTTTAGGTCGGCCTGCGGGTCAACGGTGTAGAACATTCGCTGAAAGTATTGCACGCGGCGGATTTGCGGCATTATCTTCTCGGTTAGTCCGAAGGTTATTTTGTTCTGCTGACGCATAATCACGGCGTTGATAGCGAGGCTCACAAGCGATACTATCATAACGCCCGGACCGACCATAACAATGTACGTCGTCATAGCTATGAAACTCGACGCGCTCTGCACAAGGCTTTGCAACACGCTGCCAACCTGCATAATCTGGTTCGGCATATTCTGCACAGCCCAGGTGTAGTTGCCGAAAAACTCCGGGTTATCATAATATTTGTAGTCAGTGTTAAGCGAAGTTGAATAAATCTCGTACTGAATGTCAAACGACA
>JAISJH010000081.1 GCA_031261635.1 Oscillospiraceae bacterium | reverse complement strand
GCTATTGTCGGGTTTGACTGACAAATCAGCGAGGTGCGCCGCCCCGGCGCACCGTCATTGCGAAGCCGGTCCTCCGCGGACGGCGAAACGCTCGCATTGTAGAATTTCGCAAATCTGTACGCGGCGAAGCAATCCAGGGTTGACGTACAACCCTTACGCTACGTAGGCACGTATGTTTTCCTCCCGGCACTGGATTGCTTCGCACCTGTAACACTGTACGTATCGCAAGTTTACTGGTGCTTCGCAATGACGGGGTAGGGGCAAGCCCCGCCCCTAACAAGCGCTAACAAGCCCTGCAAGCCCTACAAGCTCAACGTAATTTGCTCACACACCCCCCAAAAAAACCACTTGACAAACCGACAAAACTATGCTATACTAATCAAGTTGTCAGCAGCACACACTGCGTAAAATTCAACTTGAATTTGCGTAGTTTTTTGTTGCAAAAAATTAACTTCGGAGGAACACTATGGATTTTCATATGCGGCTACCGCGGGGCAAACGGGAGTTTGCTCTTTTTATGGCAATTGTTTCAATTCTCTCGGTCAATATTATCGCGCCGCTGATAACCTGCTTTGAGCTTGGGTTTAGCTTCAGCGTGTGGGCTGACGTACTTAGGATAATCCCCTTTGTATGGCTGAGTGTAAT
The DNA here is from genome assembly GCA_031261635.1 of Oscillospiraceae bacterium. Lineage (GTDB taxonomy): Bacteria > Bacillota > Clostridia > Oscillospirales > Oscillospiraceae > JAISJH01. The sequence continues at coordinate 17,796 of JAISJH010000081.1, read as the reverse complement.
CGCGCTCGTACTGCTCACGTACAAGCCCGCCGAGTGGCTCACGGACAGGATTATCGCCAGGGACGACAGTTTCAGGGCGCACATAACGATAAATATTATGTGTACGGTACTGCTGATGTCGGTATTTCTAACGATAATCGGAACGTGGATTGGAGGCCGGCGCGTAAGCCTCGAGCCGATACAGCTTTTCTTTTACAAATGGCCGCGCAACTTCGCGATATCGTTCGCCGTAGAAGCGTTAATAGCGCAACCGATAGCGCGCGCGGTACTATATAAGCTGCACCAAGCCGCCGACGCGAAAGTGGTTCTGCCGCTCGACTGAACCGCGCTTGTAAAGCGTACCAACGCAAACGTGCCGCCCCGTGTCATATGGGGCGGCATATTTTCGTAGGGGCGGGTTTCAAACCCACCCCGTTGGTTGAAACATTGAAAATTATACGTAAGGGCGGGTTTGAAACCCGCCCCTACAAAAACCTTATGTCGTCGCTTTAATCAGTCCGTTGTTATCGAGCTTTGCGAGTTCCTTTACTTTTGCGTAATCTAACCCGGCGGCCTTGGCGAAACGCTCGCCGTATTCGGGGTCGGCCAATTGGCAATGCGCGGCGTGGCGGTATTTTACGTTTTCGCTAACTGATTCAATGTCCCCGGCGGTGTTGGATATAAGTATCGCCTTTTTATCCTCCGCTAAGAGCCTCCAAAGGTCGCCGCCCGCCTTGAAATTATCCTCGGTGGGGTCGTCTTTAGGGTCAAAACGCCACATCGCGCCCTCAATCGGGAGCGGAGGCTCGGCAACCTCCGGCTGCGCCGACCAGTAGCCCTCGCTGTTCGGAGTATACGCCGGAGCGCGTCCGTAATTGCCGTCAGTCCGCATAGCCCCGTCGCGGTGATACTCGTTAACCTCGGTTTTAGCGCGGTTAACCGGAATATGGTTGTAGTTCACGCCGAGCCGGTACCGCTGCGCGTCGCCGTAGGCAAACAGCCGCCCCTGCAAAAACTTATCGGGCGAAAAGCCTATACCCGGCACAACGTGAGCGGGAGTAAACGCGCTCTGCTCAACTTCGGCGTAGTAGTTCTCGGGATTGCGGTTAAGTACAAGCTCCCCGACCTCAATCAGCGGAAATTCTTTATGCCGCCAGATTTTCGTTATGTCAAAGGGGTTTTCGTAGTGGTTCTTAGCCTGTTCCTCCGTCATAACCTGAATAGAAACTTTCCAGCGCGGGAAGTCGCCCTTTTCAATCGCGTCAAACAGGTCCTTGCCGTGGAACTCACGGTCGTCTGCGTTGATTTTGCCGGCCTCCTCGTTTGAGAAGTTCTTGATACCCTGTTGCGTTATGAAGTGGAACTTGCACCACACGCGCTCGTTTGCCTCGTTATACAGCGAAAACGTATGCTCACCAAAGAAATGCATATTCCTAAAGGAGGCGGGTATACCGCGGTCGCTCATAACAATAGTGCGCTGGTGGAAAGTTTCCGGCAGAAGCGTCCAGAAATCCCAGTTGTTCTGCGCCGAACGCCGCCCGGTGCGCGGGTCGCGCTTAACCGCGCGGTTTAAGTCGCTGAAATCGTGAACGTCGCGGATAAAGAACGTAGGCGTATTGTTGCCTACTAAATCCCAGTTACCCTCCTCGGTGTAGAACTTCGTAGCTACGCCGCGTATATCGCGCTCGCAGTCGGCGGCTCCGCGCTCTCCGGCGACAGTTGAAAAGCGGGTGAACGTTTCCGTAACCGCGCCCGGCTTGAAAACTTTCGCTTTTGTATATTTAGTAATATCACCTGTAACGCTAAACTTCCCGTATGCGCCCCAGCCTTTAGCGTGCATACGGCGTTCGGGAATGACTTCCCTGTTGAAATGAGCCATCTTCTCCATTAACCACACGTCCTGCATAACCACGGGACCGCGCGGACCGGCGGTAATGGAATGTTCGTTGTCAGCTACGGGCGCGCCCACTTCATTTGTGAGCTTGTGTAAATCGTTCGACATTGGTAAACCTCCTCAAAAAATAATATATATACTCAAACCCTATTCGGGACAGAGCCGATAGAAGCGGGCGCGCGCGGTTCTTTCGCCGCCCTGATTGTGAGAATATGGATAGTCACGGCTATCCCCACAACCGCCAGTGTAATCCAAAGGTGTACGTGCCTAAACGCAAGCGACGAAATAATCAGCGTAGCCCACAGAAAGACCAGGGCGCGTATCCTTGATTTGCGGCTTATGCCCGTCTTATTTCTGTAGTTGCGGACATACTCGCCAAAAAAGCGGTTGTTTTCAAGTTTTAACGCAAGCTTCGGGCTGGACGCCCCAAAGCAGGTGGCGGCGCAAATCACAAACGGCGTAGTAGGCAGTATCGGAAAGAAAATCCCGACCGCGCCGACAGCTAAGGCCAAAAACCCGAGCGACATTAGAACATACTTCTTAATCTTTGATTTCATAAATCGACAAAGCTCCTTCACTCCGCGCAGTCGCGGCATATATAGTTTACGGTCAAATCGGCTGAAATAATCTCACCTTTAAGGTTTTCAGAAACTAAATCCAAAAGCCCCGGAAGCGCGAAATCTGAAATCCGTCCGCAACGCAGACAGACAGCGTGGTCGTGCGGAAGAACGTTCCCCTCGTAGAACTTAGGACCGCCCGCAACGGATACACGGCGTATCCTACCCTCCGAAGTAAAAATACCGAGGTTGCGGTAAACCGTAGCGAGCGACACAGAAAAATGAGCTGCCCTAAGCTCCCGCAGTATTTGTTCCGCGGTAAAATGCTCACCGATACGTATATTTTTCAAAAGCGAAAGCATAGCGTCCTGCAAAACAGACATTTCCCCTCCGGCTGCAAACGGCTTCAAACAGGCAATCAAGTAGTTAGGAATAAGAATTATTCTTATTATACAATATTCTACCATCTTTGTCAAGAGGGAAAATTCAAATAACAGTTATAAATTCAAATAACAGTTATCAAATATCAAATATCAAATACGGGAGTTAGGACGAGGGTTGCGTCCTGCGGGAGGCACCCCCCGCGCCTGCGGGCGCTCCCCCCCTCTAAAGAGGGGGGCTTTGGAGGGGGCGCACACGAAGGTTGCGTCCGCGCACGGCGCGGGGAAACCACCCCGCCCCTGCGGGGGCACCCCTCCACAGAGGGGATGGGGTTTGGACGGGGTTGCGTAATCCGGGCAAGGCTTGTCTCGCCCCTACATACTGGTTCAACCAATGGGGCGGGTTTGAAACCCGCCCCTACGTCACTACGCACTCAAACGTCCAAACCCCCGTCCTCATCCCCTCTGTGGAGGGGTGCCGCCCGCAGGCGGCGGGGTGGTTTTCCCCGCAGGACGCAACCCACGTCCAAAACCAATCGTCTCTGATATCTGATATTTGATAACTGTTAACTGAACCATCGTCTCTGATATTTGATAACTGTTAACTGAACCATCGTCTCTGATATTTGATATTTGATAACTGTTAACTACTTACGCCTCCAAATCGGCGGTATCTTTTCCGGCTTCGGGGGCGTGTCGATTTTCTGTTTCCAGTCGTATTCGGATTTTTTCTGCATACGCCCGACGATAAAATACCATATCGGGATAGACAGCAGCGCAACCCAACTGATACGCCACAGGTTAAAGTACGCGCTGATAAGCAGATAGAACCCAAGGACTATCACGGCAAAGGGAAAACGCCCGAAGGTTTCGAGCCTACTGGCCTTGCTCGTAACAAGCATATTGATATTTTCAGCGTTAATATGTGGCGGCAACTGACCGTTAATTTTCAGCAGACGTTCAAGGCTTATATCGTACAGCCCCGCTATGTAAATTAGGTTATCAAGGCTCGGGGCTTTTCTGCACTCCTCCCACGCCACAACGTCCTCCGGCTTCGCGTCAATCTCTTTAGCGAGCGAGTCTATTGTGTAACCGTACTTCTCGCGGAATTTCTTAAGCCGTTTAGCCATATCGGGGTTCATAAAGCCTGTTTTCATTTGTCGCCCTCGCCGTAATTTATTATGCCTTCAAAATGCCTTGCAAATACTCGCGGAAACCCGCGCCGAGTTCCGAATCCCTAAGCGCAAATTCTACGGTAGCCTCTAAAAAGCCGCGCTGGTTGCCGGTATCGTAACGTTTACCCTCAAAATCCACTGCGTACATAGCCTCGCTCGCGAGCTGGCTTCGTATACCGTCCGTAAGCTGTATCTCGCCGCCGTAACCGGGCTGAATATTTTCAAGCGCGTTGAAAATCCCGCCGGTAAGCACATAACGCCCGAGTATAGCGTAGTTTGAAAATTTCTGCTTTGCGGTAGGCTTTTCGATTAAATCCTCAACCTTAAACACGCCGCTTTTGTCAGTTTCCGCGACTTTCAGCGACGAATAGCTCGCGAGCGCCGCGTCAGATACAGCCTGCACGCCGAGAGCCGTCGCGCCGCCGCGCTCCTCTGAAACGTCCATAAGTTGCTTGATGACCGGGGTGTCTGAAAACATTACATCGTCGCCGAGCAGCACGGCAAAGGGTTCGTTACCGATAAAGCGTTTAGCCCTGTAAATCGCGTGGCCTAAACCTTTTGTTTCTTTCTGCCGGACGTAGAAAATATTCGCGAGGTCGGCCGCGCGGCGAATTTCCTCCGCCTGGTCGGCCTTGCCGGAACGTTCAAGCCGCTGTTCAAGCTCCGGGAAATAGTCGAAGTAATCGTCCATAGCGGACTTACTGCGGTTAGTCACGAGGAGTATGTCCTCAATCCCGGCGGCGGCGGCCTCCTCAATGATATACTGGATTACGGGCTTGTCAAGGAGCGGAAGCATCTCTTTGGGAATGGTCTTAGTCGCGGGCAGCATACGGGTTCCTAAACCCGCGGCGGGGATAACGGCTTTACGAATTTTCATCGTCTGAGGTAACCTCCGAGTTTACTTTTACTGTATCGTTCTCGGCTATGACGTTCATAGCGCGAACGGGTTTAGCGTAATTTAGGATTACAACGCTCGTAATGCCGTCCTCAACTTCCTTTTGTATAAGGCGGCGCAAATTCCGCGCGCCGTAGGTGAGCGAATACGACTTCTTAGCGAGGTATTCAAGCAGGCTCAAATCATAGGTAAGCGTATAATCTTTTTCAGCCATATTATCCGCAAGCTCGTCCATCATTATCCCCGCAATCTTAACAAAATCGGGCTCGGAGAGCTTATTAAAATGGATAATCTCATCAACGCGGTTGACAAATTCGGGACGCAGGAAATCCTTTAACGCTTTGATTGACTTCTCCTTATCCTGCTCGGTATAAGTGCGGTTCAGACCTATCGCACTGCCGGATTTATCGCTCCCGGCGTTAGTCGTCATAATGACTATAGTATTCTCAAAACTGACCGTCCGGCCGTGAGAGTCCGTTAAACGCCCGTCGTCGAGGATTTGCAATAAGACGTTCAGCACGTCCGGGTGAGCCTTTTCAATCTCGTCAAAGAGTATCACCGAATACGGCCTGCGGCGTATCTTTTCAGTAAGCTGCCCGGCCTCGTCGTAGCCTATATAACCCGGGGGCGAACCGACGAGTTGTGAGGAACTGTGCTTCTCCATAAACTCCGACATATCAAAGCGTATAAGCGCCTCGGGTGAATCGAATAAATCCTCCGCAAGCCGCTTCACAAGCTCCGTCTTGCCAACTCCCGTAGAACCCACGAAGATAAACGACACAGGCTTGCGCTTCGCCGATATCCCGACGCGCGAGCGGCGTATGGCGGCGCAAACGCTGTCAATAGCGTCGTCCTGCCCTATTAAGTGCGCTTTCAAACGCTCGTTCAAACGCGAGAGCTTTTCATACTCGTCCTCACGCACGGAGCTTGCGGGGATTTTCGTCCACAGCTCTATAACCCGCGCGAGGTTTTCAGCCGTAACCTCCGGCGCGCCAATCCGCGCCAAGCGGTCAAACTCGGCGTTCAGGCGCATTTCGTCTGTCTGAATTTCCGACAGACGCCGCCAGGTATCGTCGCTCTCATTCAGCGACAGGAGGTATTCCCGCTCACGGGTTAAATCGTCAAGCTCTTTTCGTATCGCGGCCAAACCCTCAATATTTTTATCCCGCAAATTCAAATCGGACGAAGCCTCGTCAATGAGGTCGATAGCCTTATCCGGCAAATAGCGGTCGGTTATATAACGCTCGCTCAACAGCACGGCCTGTCGCGCGGTTTCGTCGCTTATATGCACTCCGTGGAAATCCTCGTAGTAGTGCGCTATGCCCTTGATAATCTCAATAGCGTCGTCAATCGACGGCTCCGCGACCGTTACAGGCTGGAAACGCCGCTCCAGAGCCGCGTCTTTCTCTATGTATTTGCGATATTCATTATAAGTAGTCGCGCCGATAACCTGAAGCTCGCCGCGTGACAGCGCGGGTTTCAGAATATTAGCGGCGTTCATAGCTCCGTCGGAGTCTCCGGCTCCGACTAAAGTATGCACCTCGTCAATGACCAGAATAATATTCCCGGCTTTCGTGACTTCCTCAATCAAACCTTTCATACGGTTTTCAAACTGCCCGCGGAACTGCGTCCCCGCGACAACCGCGGTTAAGTCAAGTAGCCAAACCTCGCGGTCGCGAAGTTTTACAGGCACCTCCGCGTCGTTAATGCGCTGCGCCAAGCCCTCGGCAATAGCGGTCTTACCTACTCCCGGCTCACCGATAAGGCAGGGGTTATTCTTGCTCCTGCGGTTCAGTATCTGTATAACGCGGTCTGTCTCTGCGGCGCGTCCGATAATCTTATCAAGCTTGCCCTCCTTAGCGCGTTCCGTAAGCGAACTGCAAAACTGCGTAAGGTACTTACGCGCCGGGGTTTTAGGGTCGGTATCGCGCTTCTGCCGCGTATTGTCGCGGTTCCCGTTGCTTACCGGCGCGAAAAACTTCTTGAACGGGAACAATAAATCGTCCTCGTCCTCCTCGCCAGAGATGCCTTCAAGCTCCGGCATTTCCGAGAGTTCCATACCGTCGATAGTGCCGGATTCGAGAAGCTCCCTCATTCCGTCATTCATCGCTTCAAGGTCCTCCGGCGACAGCCCCATCATATTCATAACGTCCTGAACGGGCTGCATACCAAGCTCGCTCGCGCAGGACAGGCAGTAGCCGTGCTTAGTAACTTTCCCCTGCTCGCTGGCCTGTACGAATACAGACGCGATGTTCTTTTTACAACGTTCACATATCGGCAAACCCATAATATAAACCCCCTTAGTTCAGATAACAGTTTTTTTAGTTAACAGTTATCAAATATCAAATATCAGATATAGCGTTTTCTTTACCCGCGTCGGGTAGGCGGGCAGAGCCCGCCCACTCTTTAGAACATTACCCGATAACTATTATAAACAATAAAAATGAACTGCAAATGAACAAAACCACGCTTATTGCCGCGTTTTGCTTGCCATTGTGAGGCGTTTGCCGTCCCGGCGTTTACAGACCTATTCCTTATCACGCTTCTTAACCTTACTCTGTATCGACGCAAACTTGAAAATATACGACGCGAACGCCAATAGCGTTACAACTATCGCGAAGCCCATCATAATATTCGCCCACAGCTCACTTATAAAACCTTTGCCGATAATAAGTATAACACATACAATAAAAAATACAACCGTAGAAATCTTACCAAAGATGTTTGAGGGAGGCATATCGGCTATTTTACGGTATAAAAGCAGGCCGCCGATTCCCATTAAACCCTCTTTAATGAAAAACACCGTAACCGCCCACAGCGGCACAACACCGTCAACGGTAACGCAAATCAGCACCGCAAAGGTCATAAGCTTGTCCGCAAGCGGGTCAAGTATACGCCCCAAACGCGTAACCTGCTTGTACTTCCGCGCAATCATACCGTCCAAAACGTCCGTAGCGCCCGCGATAGCGTACACGCAGACAGCCCGCAACCCCGCGTAGTCCGCTCCGTCAAAGTACATAAGAATAAACACCGGCACCAAAAGCAACCGGAATATAGACAGCATATTGGGTAAGTTTACGACTTTCATATGATACCTAATTTATATTATGAATGTTATATTTCTATTGAACGCTGTGTATGGGCAACGCACCTTGCCACGCCCGTTTGTTTCGTTGCGAGTGTTAACATTGCACATTCCTGTAGGGGGCGATGCCCACATCGCCCCGAAGAATTGCACAAATGCACGTATCACGCAGAATGGCAAAACTCGGCGGGACGATGTGGGCATCGTCCCCTACGAAGCTGTACGTGTCTTGGGCTTCGCGGCGGCTTATATATGTCGCAAAACCCAAACCCCGCGCCGTGCGCGGCATTTGATATTTGATATTTGATAACTGTTATCTAATACTAAGCCGTAACAACCGCGATTTTGCCGTCCGTCGAGCCAATCTCGGCATCGGGAGGCACCTGCGCGTTATCGTTTAGTATCGCGCGGGTGACTTTCGCGCCGGCTCCTATGCGGCAGTTGAACATTATTACCGTGTCGTGTACCTCCGCGCCCTCCTCGATTACTACGCCGCCGGAGATTATGCAGTTAGTTGCCTTGCCGTATATTTCGCAGCCCTCCGTCATTAGGCAGTTCGTAACCTCGCCCTCGGGACCTATATACTGCGGAGGTTTGCCGACAGTTCGTGAGAGTATCTGCCATTCCGGCATATCGAGCGAGAGGTTTGTCAGCATATCCATATTAGCCTGCCATAAGCTGTCGATTGTACCCACGTCTTTCCAGTAGCCGTCGAACTGATACGCGAAACAGCGCTCGCCGTATTCCAGATAGTGCGGTATAACGTTCTTACCAAAATCGTTGTCGGAATCAACATCATCGTTATCGGCTTTGAGGTAAGCGCGGAGCTTGTCCCAGGTGAAAATATACACGCCCATTGACGCGAGGGTTGACTTAGGCTTTTTGGGCTTTTCCTCAAACTCTACAATACGCATTTTGTCGTCGCAGTTCATAATACCGTAGCGCGAGGCCTCCTCACGCGGCACGTCAATAACCGCGATAGTACAGTCCGCGTTAGTCGCCTTGTGCTGTGCAATCATTTTTGAGTAATCCATCTTATAGATATGGTCGCCGGAGAGGATAAGCACGTATTCCGGCGAATAGCTGTCTACAAAGGGGATATTCTGGTAAATCGCGTTAGCGGTGCCGCTGTACCACGCGCCGCCCGATTCGCCGTGATAGGGCGGGAGGATTGTCACGCCTCCGTGAAGCCTGTCCAAATCCCAGCTCTGCCCCTTACCTATGTAGCTGTTGAGCAGAAGCGGGCGGTACTGCGTCAGTACGCCGACGGTGTCAATCCCGCTGTGAACGCAGTTAGACAACGGATAGTCAATAATACGATACTTCCCGGCAAAGGTTACGGCGGGCTTCGCGATGTTGTCAGTAAGCTGATACAAGCGAGAACCTCTCCCGCCCGCAAGCAGCATAGCGATACACTCTTTTTCCGAAGTGAACATTTTGTGATAGATAACAGTTATCAAATATCAAATATCAGATATTTGCAACCATTCTCCTTTCCTTGCATTATTTGAGCAAAACGTTATTGTAGTTGTTGTTGCCGCGCACGGCGCGGGGTGCGTCCCCCGTCCCGCGCCGTGCGCGGGGGCAGGGTGCGCCCTGCCCGTCATTGCGAGCCGCGGAACGCTTGCGATACGTAGAATTGAAACCGGCGAAGCAATCCAGTGCCGGGAGCATAACATACGTATCTAGGGTTTCCGGCACTGGATTGCTTCGCGCCTTAACCTTGTACGTATCGCAAGCCTACCGGCGCTCGCAAAGACGCGCACGGCGCGGGACGGGGGTAGACGCGGAACGGTGGATTTAGTTGGGAGTTACGACAGGCAATTCCCCTCTTGGGAGGGGTGCCGCGAAGCGCCGGGGTGGTTCCCCGCGCCGTGCGCGGCATCTGATATTTGATATTTGATATTTGATAACTGTTATTTGATAACTGTTATTTGACCTGATATATCGTCGTTGACAGTGGGGGGATTGTAACGTTCAGGCTTTGCTGATGTCCGTGCATTGCTATAGCTTCGCTTTCCCGGGCTTGCGCTATATCAATTCCGTAGCCGCCGTACTCGGCTTTGTCCGAATTGAATGCCAGCGTATACGTCCCCGCTTCGGGAACGCCGAAGCGGTAGTTCCGCCGCTCAACCGGGGCGAAGTTCTGCACTATTACTAATGTATCGCCGTTAGCGGCGGTTCTGGTGAATATAATTATATTCTGCGCGGAATCGTTGTCGCTTATCCAGTTAAAACCGTCCCAACTGTAATCCTGCTCCCACAAGGCGGGGTTATCGACATAGAAGCGGTTAAGGTCGCGCGTAAAGGTAAAGGCCTCTTTATGCGCCGGATAGTCAAGGAGGTGCCAGTCAAGACTGTCGTCGTCTTTCCACTCTATGAACTGCGCGAACTCCGTACCCATAAAGTTCAGCTTCTTGCCGGGGTGAGTAAACATATAGCCGAGGAAGGCTCTGAACCCCGCGAACTTAGAGCGGTAGTCGCCCGGCATCTTTTCAAGAAGCGACTTCTTACCGTGAACAACCTCGTCGTGCGAAATCGGTAGCACAAAGTTCTCGGAAAACGCGTAGAACAGCGAAAACGTAATCTTATTGTGCTTATGCTTCCGGTACAGCGGGTCAATCTCCGTGTATTCGAGCATATCGTTCATCCAGCCCATATTCCACTTGTAATTGAAGCCTAAGCCGCCGTCGTGAATGGGTTTTGTAACCATAGGATAGGCCGAGGCCTCCTCGGCAATCATAAGAGCCTTGGGATAGGCGTCAAAAACCGCTGTATTGAGCTTTTTAATAAAGGCGATAGCCTCGAGGTTTTTGTTATCGCCGTAGGCGTTAGGTTGCCACTCGCCCGCCTTGCGCCCGTAGTCCAGGTACAGCATTGAGCTAACGGCGTCAACGCGCAGACCGTCCGCGTGATAGTACCCGAGCCAGAAGTACGCGCTCGAAATCAGAAACGACTGAACCTCCGTGCGGCCGTAGTCGAAACAGCGCGTCCCCCACTGCGGCTGCTCAATCCTGTCCCAGCCGTGACACTCATACAGCGGTTCGCCGTCAAAGGAGGCCAGCGCGAACGCGTCTTTAGGAAAATGCGACGGCACCCAGTCAAGTATTACGCCGATATCGTTTTGGTGGCACAGGTCGATGAGGTACATCAAGTCCTCCGGCGTACCCCAGCGCGAAGTAGGCGCGAAGTACCCGGTGGTCTGATACCCCCAGCTCTTTTCATAGGGGTGTTCCATAACCGGAAGTAGCTCCAAATGCGTATAGCTCATATCCTTAAGATAGGGAACGAGTATATCCGCCGTATTGCGGTAAGACAGCTCCTCGCCGTCAGCTCCGCGCCTCCAGGAGCCTAGGTGACACTCGTAGATGTTCATAGGCTTATCGTAGACAAGGCGCGGCTTCGCGAGCCATACGCTGTCTGACCACTCGTAGTCGTCCGGGTCGTAGGCTATCGAGGCGGTCTTACCGTCAGTTTCGCTGTAAAAGGCGTAGGGGTCTGCTTTTTTCAGTTCCTGCCCGTTGTGTGTCCTTATGAGATACTTATAGCGGTCGCCCTGTTTAACGTTCGGGATATCCGCTTCCCAAATGCCGTTGTTCTGACTACAGGCGTTAGCGTAACCGTCCCACCTGTTGAAATCGCCTATAACGCTCACGGACTTGGCGTTCGGAGCCCACACGCGAAACTTCGCGCCGTCCGCTTTGAGATGACTTCCAAGGAACTCATACGAGCGGAAGTTGGTCCCCTGGTGAAACAGATAGGCAGGCGCGTCGCCGGAAGCCCAAGCCGTATTATTAACAAACATAGTCCGTCCTCCGCATTGTTCAGTTTACAGATATTAAATATCAAATATCAGATTAGTCTGTCTGAAATCGCTACGAGCTGTTATTTCAACCTCTGATTAAGGTAACGGGTCAAGAGTCCGTCATTGCGAGCCGCGGTAAGCTTGCGATACGTAGCATTGAAACCGGCGCGGCAATCCAGTGCCGGGGGCGTAACATACGTATCTGTGGCCTATACTACTGGATTGCTTCGCGCCTAAACCGCGTTGTATGGTGAGCTTCCGGGCGCTTCGCAATGACGAACTCTTTAGTTTAACCTGATATTTGATATTTGATACCTGTAATTTGATAACTGTTATATCTTTCCTGTTATTATACACTTTTATAACTGAGTTGTCAATTACCATTTGCAAATCTCAGAGCATTGTGTTATAATAGAGCTATGAAAAAGAAATTAACCGCCTTCGAGGCTTGGCTCGAAAACGAATTTTGGTATCACAACAAGTGGTACTGGCTTATCGGCGTTATGATTGCCGTGTTTGCCGTGTTGACTGTCGTCAATAATATACGCACGCCCGAGTATGACTGGGAGCTTGCGTATGTCTACTCCGCGCAAAGCTCCGAAGCCGTGAGCGGCGCGGATATTGAGGCTCTGCTCTCGGACGTTCTGACCGACCGCAACGAGGACGGGAAGCTTGAAGTCAACGTCGTCAGCTTCCGCGACGGCGACGAGGACAACGGAGCCGTCCCGACGCTTCGCGCCCTCAACGACTGGCAGTATATTATTGTAGTCCTAGACGGCGCGTCTTATGAAAAGTATAGAGAACTCGGCTATTTTATAGGCGAACCGAAGCGGCGAGGAGGGCTCTATATAACAGCCTGCGACGGCGCGCCCACTCTCTTTGACGCAAAAACGGCAAAGGCGGCGGGTTTCAACGAGGACGAACTGGACGAAATGAACGCGCGGGTAAAACAAGAATTTAACGAACGCCTGGAACAGGCACAAGCGATTGTTGAAAGGATAAGATAGCCGTATCTGATATTTGATATTTGATATTTGCTATCTATTATAACTGTATGAAACTTGGCATTGACATCGGTTCAACCACCGTAAAGGTTGCGGTACTCTCTGAAACTAACGAGCTGCTGTTCCGCAGCTACGAGCGGCATTTTTCCGAGACGCGGGCTAAAACGCTCGAACAGCTCCGCGCCGCGTCCGCTATAATCGGCAGGGACGAATTTACGCTTAGTATAACAGGCTCGGCGGGCTTAGGCGTGGCAAAGGCGGCGGGACTGCCGTTCTCGCAGGAGGTTTTCGCCACGGCAAAGGCCGTCGCGACGTATATCCCGGACGCCGACGCGGTAATAGAACTAGGCGGCGAGGACGCTAAAATAATTTTCTTCGGCGGCGCGTTAGAGGAGCGTATGAACGGCTCCTGCGCCGGAGGTACCGGGGCGTTTATCGACCAGATGGCGTCCCTCCTTGACGTTACCGTCCCGGAGCTTGACGCGCTCTCGCTGAAATATGAAAAGATATATCCTATAGCAAGCCGTTGCGGAGTATTCGCGAAATCTGACCTGCAACCTATACTAAACCAGGGCGGGCAGAAGTCAGACCTCGCCGCCTCAATCTATCAGGCCGTAGTAGACCAAACCGTAGGCGGCCTCGCGCAGGGTCGCGAGCTTAACGGCAAAATAGTATTCCTCGGCGGTCCCTTGACGTTTTTACAGGGTTTGCGCGACCGCTTTGTCGATACCCTCGGGCTTGATTCCGAACACGCCATATTTCCCGATAACGCCGACTGCTTCGCGGCAATCGGAGCCGCGCTGGTGTCAATTGATAATGGACAGTTGATAATTGACAATTCGGGGCGCGGGGTGTTTACTTTTGACGAGGTTGTGGAGCGCTTATCCAAATCGCAGACAGGGGATAGTGTTACCGATACCTTGCCGCCTTTATTTACCGATGAGGGTGACTATAACGAGTTTGCCGCGCGTCATTCGGGAGCTAACGTTAAGTCGGTTGAGCTGTCTGAATACTCCGGTGCGGCCTATCTCGGCATTGACGCCGGTAGCACCACCACAAAACTTTGTTTGATAACGCCTGCGGGTGAACTGCTCTGGAGCTATTACGCGGAGAACAAGGGCAACCCCGTACTTGTCGTGCTTGAACAGCTGAAACTGCTCTACGGCTTACTCGGCGATAACATTAAAATCGTCGGGAGCGCGGTCACGGGTTACGGCGAGGAACTAATCAAAAATGCGTTCCGCATTGACCTCGGCCTCGTCGAAACCTCCGCCCACCTAAAGGCCGCGCAGAGCTTTGACCCGAAGGTCGATTTCCTAATCGACATCGGCGGTCAGGATATGAAATGCTTCAAAATACGCAACGGCGTGGTTGACGGCATACTCCTCAACGAGGCTTGCAGCAGCGGTTGCGGGAGTTTTATAGCCAGTTTCGCGAAAGTCCTCGGCTACGGCATTGCCGAATTTGCGCGGCTCGGGCTCTTTGCCCCGGCTCCCGTCAACCTCGGCTCGCGCTGTACGGTCTTTATGAACAGCTCCGTCAAACAGGCTCAAAAAGACGGCGCAACAGTCGCGGCAATAAGCGCGGGGCTGTCAATATCCGTCGTAAAAAACGCAATCTACAAAGTCATACGCGCCGCAAACGCAGACGAACTCGGTCAAAGCATAGTCGTACAGGGCGGAACGTTCCTGAACGACGCTGTGTTGCGGGCGTTTGAGCGCGAACTCGGGCGCAACGTTGTGCGTCCTGTTATCGCGGGGCTGATGGGAGCCTACGGAGCGGCGTTACAGATAGCAGATATTAAATATCAAATATCAGATAAGGGGATTTTGACCCTTGACGAGTTATTGTCTTTCTCTCATACCGCAAGACCCTCTACCTGTAATGGCTGCGGTAATAAGTGTGCGCTTACGATTAACACTTTTGGGGACGGTCGGCGGTTTATCTCCGGTAACCGCTGTAGTAAACCCCTCGGCGGCGAAAAGTCCGATTTGCCTAATATGTATAAATGGAAGTATAGTCAATTGACAGTTGACAATGGACAATTGACAATTAACGGTGGTGCGGCGCGTGGTGTTATTGGTTTGCCTTTACAGCTTAATATGCTTGAGAATTTGCCGTTTTGGAGGACGCTGTTTGAAAATTTAGGCTTTGAAGTTGTAACCTCCCCGCGAAGCGACCGCGAACTCTATCGCAAAGGGCAAAAGACTATACCGAGCGATACTGTATGTTACCCCGCTAAACTCTTGCACGGCCACATTGAAGTCTTGGTTGAGGAGCTTCTAAAACATAGCGGCGAAAAGATTATTTTCTACCCCTGCTTGCCCTATAACTTCGATGAAAAACGCTCTGATAACCACTATAACTGCCCGGTTGTCGCGTACTACCCGGAGCTTCTCGGCGCGAATATCCCCGTCCTGAAAAAGGTGCGCTATATGGCTCCGTATGTGGGCTTGCACAATAGACGCGGGCTTGAAAAGATTTTTTCAAAATACCTTTTTGACGAACTGTCTGTTCCCGTAGCTGAAACAAAGGCGGCAATCGGCAAAGCTTATGAAACCTACGAACAATGGCGGCGCGACATCATTTCAGAGGGCGAACGCTCAATCGCCTATGCCCGCAAAAACGGCTTGCGTATCATAGTCCTCGCCGGGCGGCCGTATCATACCGACCCCGAGGTAAATCACGGCATTGACGAGCTAATCACCTCCCTCGGCGCGGTCGTCATAACCGAGGACGCTATAGCACACCTCGCGGGAGGCTACGAAAAACGCAAGGTGCTGAACCAATGGACGTTCCAGGCGCGAATGTACGACGCGGCGAGGTACGTCACAACCCAGCCCGATATGCAGTTCGTACAGCTAGTAAGCTTCGGCTGCGGCACAGACGCGATTACAACCGACGAACTCCGCGACATACTGGAGGCCGGCGGCAAACTCTACACGGCAATAAAAATTGACGAGATAACAAACCTCGGAGCCGTAAAAATACGCCTGAGAAGCCTGTTCGCCGCGTTAGGCGGGTAGTTATTTGAGCAACCCCCGTAACGACGAAGCCTAACCCCCGTATCGGCGAAGCCCAACCCCCGTCATTGCGAAGCACCGGTACGCCCGCGATACGTAGGGCGTTACAGGTGCGAAGCAATCCAGTGCCGGGGGGAAACATACGTATGTTACGCTCCCGGCACTGGATTGCCGCGCGCCTGTACACCCTACGTATCGCAAGTGCGGTGGCGCTCGCAATGACGGACTTTTGACATTTCCGAGTTCCATTTTAACATTCCCAAAATTTTAACATTCCCCAAAATAAGGACACCAAACCTATGACACACGACACAATCGCGGCTTGCAGTACCGCCGCCGGGCGCTCCGCTATCGCAATCCTGCGTATGAGCGGGGCGGAGGCTTATAATATCGCGCAGCAGATGTTCGGCAAAACGCTTAGGGCGCGTCAGGCGCTCGTAGGTGACATATACGGTGCGGAGGGGCAAACGCTTGATAACGGGCTTGTGCTGTATTTCCCCGCGCCCAACAGCTATACCGGGGAAAACTGTGTAGAATTTCACTGCCACGGAAGCCCCGTAGTCGCGGGAGCGGTGCTTCGGACAATGTTCGCCCTTGGAGCGCGTCAGGCACTCGCGGGGGAGTTCACGCGCCGGGCTTTTCTTAACGGCAAACTCGACCTCATTCAGAGCGAAGCCGTGATAGACCTAATCGACGCGGAAACGGAACAAGCCGCCGTCAACGCCGCCGCACAGCTAAACGGCTCAATCTCACGCGAGGTCAACTCGGTTTACGAGGATTTAACGGTACTGCTGGCTCACTTCCACGCGTTTGTGGATTACCCCGACGAGGACATCGGCGACGTTTCAGACTACCCGCAAATTTATCGCGCGATTGCAACATTAGGAAAACTTCTGGATACCTACAACCGCGGGCGCATAATCCGCGACGGCGTTCGCGTAGCTCTCGTAGGCGCGCCGAATGTAGGCAAAAGCTCGCTGCTAAACGCGCTCGCGGGTTCAGACAGGGCGATAGTTACAAATATACCCGGCACCACCCGCGACACTATCGAAGTCAGCCTCGTTCTAAACGGTTTGCGCGTCACACTCGTTGACACCGCCGGGCTTCGCGATAGCGCGGATACTATCGAAACTATGGGCGTAGAGCGCAGTATCATCGAAATTGAAAACTGCGACCTAACACTAGCGGTGCTTGACGCAAGCAACCCTAACAGCGACGGCGAAACAGCCGAATTTATAAAAAAAGCCCGGCGCAGTCTGACGGTTCTGAATAAATGCGACTTGCAGGTCCTCAACGAAGCGGAGGGACTGCGCGTATCAGCAAAAACCGGCGACGGGTTAACAGCGCTTTCAAAAACAATCAGCGAAATGTTCAACATCTCCGAAGCGGGCAATAGCGCCTTCGCCTCGGCCTTATCAAACGAGCGCCAGTACGCCGCAATTCTGCGCGCAACGGACGCGATCAAAACAGCGGAAGCCGCGCTTGCGTCAGGCGTAACCCCTGACGCGGCCTTGTCAGACGTGGAATACGCCTTGACAGCCCTCGGCGAGGTAAACGGCAGAACAGTTCGCAGCGACATAACGGATACGATATTCTCCCGCTTCTGCGTCGGAAAATGACAACAAATAACAGTTATCAAATATCAAATATCAGAGACGTGGGGTTGGACGAGGGTTGCGCGGCTCGTAGGGGCGGGTTTCAAACCCGCCCTCCCCCGTCCCGGCGCCGTGCTCGGGGGCAAGGGCGAAGCCCTGCCCGTCATTGCGAAGCACCGGTAAGCTCGCGATACGCAGGGTGTTACAGGTGCGAAGCAATCCAGTAGTAGGAACCCCAGATACGTATGTTACGCTCCCGGCACTGGATTGCCGCGCCGGTTTCAATCCTACGTATCTCACGCGTTCCGCGGCTCGCAATGACGGGCTGGGGCTACGCCCCGCCCTTGGCGCACGGCGCCGGGACGAAGGAGGGCGCCGGGACGGAGAGGGCGCCGGGACGGGGG
>JAISJH010000065.1 GCA_031261635.1 Oscillospiraceae bacterium | reverse complement strand
CATTTTTGTAAACATATTGATTTGCTCCGGAATATGCTCAACCATCATTGTCTGCATTTGACGCAGTGACTGTTCGTAGTGCTTTTGAATTGGCTTGCCGTCCTCGTCTACTCCTCCCTGGCGTACCTGTACCGTTTCGCTCCAGGGTTTTTGTACTACTAAATCAACGTATTTGTCAAGGTTTTCAAACGCGCCATCAAGGTCGCCTATTTCGATACAGGCGTAAATTACGTTTAAGTGGTAACCGATAACGGCCTCGTTATACCGCTCCGGCTTGTCGATAAAGGTCAGCGCGAAGGCCGCTTTATCGAGTTCGAGCATTTTGATGTATTCGATGTCTGTGATAAGCCCGTAAATTTTGCGGCAGGTGCGGAGGTTAGACAGCACCATTTGCGTGAAGCCCGCAAAGACCTCGAGCGCGGTTTCATAGGGCTTGAGGATTTCCTTTACATCGTCCGGGTCGGCGGTTTTCATCAGCTCTCTTGTGTTCAGACCTTTATCGTGGACGTAGTTGCTTATCTCGCCTAAGACGATATTTTGCGTTATCCATTCGCGGCTTATCCCCGCCGGGGGGAGTAGCCCCGCATATTCGCGGGCTTTTTCAAACTCGCCCCGGCCGCTGTAAATATTTACAAGCCGCGCGTAGGTCTGATTGCGTATATTTTCGTCGGTGTTGTTTTCGAGTATGCGCTCGTAAATCGGGATAACCGCGCTTATTGCCGCGCTCGCGCTCTCTGTAGTAGAGCGGTCAGAGTACGTCTCGAGGTTAATCGCGTAGTGCATTTGCGCCTCCCAGTTGCCCGGCAGTTCCTGCGCGAGTTCCTTCCACAGCGCGATTATATCCTCGTGCTTGAAGCTTTGGTTGAATTGCAGGTCAAGCGTTTTCGCTTTCGTCTCCTCAACGCGTTTAGCGTCGCGGATTTCGTTCATTCCGAGGAGGTCGTCCACCGTTACCTCGAAAAAGTTCGCTATAGCCGGGAGTAGCGTAATATCGGGAAAATTATCGCCGCACTCCCATTTTGAAACCGACTGGCTCGATACCCCGAGAATATCCGCAAGTTTCTCCTGCGTGAGTTCGCGCGAATGACGCAGACGCTTGATGTGTTCGGAAATGTGGATAGCCATAGTGTTTATTCCTTTCTACAGTTAGACAGTTAACAGTTAGCAAATATCAAATATCAGAGACGGGGGATTGGACGGGGTACGTGCTGTGTTCTTTGTCCCGTCCCACGCGCCGTTTTTTCTCGTCTTGGCGCGGTCTTTCCTCGTCCCGGCGCCGCGCGCCGTCTTTCCCCGTCCCGGCGCTGTGCGCCGTCTTTGCGAGCGCCGGGAGGCTTAAGATACGTACAATGTTTGCGGCGCGAAGCAATCCAGTGCCGGGGAGCAAAGATACGTATTTGGAGTTTGCGGCACTGGATTGCTTCGCCGATTTCAATTATACGTATCTCGGGATTTCCGCGGCTCGAAAAGACGGCGCACCGCGCCGGGACGGGGGATTGGACGAGGGACTGGGGTTTTAGAGCCGGTCTAATGTTGTAATCCAATTTATTCCGGCTCGTCCTCGTATAGTTTTTCCATTGCGGTTATGTAGCGCGGCTGGTCTAGTAGCGCCGCGTATTCCGGGTGGAGTTCAAACATTCCCTTTACCAGTTTGCGTTCAGGTTCTAATAGTATTTTGGGGACGCTGTTTCCGAACTCGTTTGTTTCCCAGGTTATGTGGTTTGCCATTTGGCTCCAGGGTACGCGCTTGATTACCTCGCCGATGTATTTTTCCAGATAGTCCAGAGCGTTTTCAATCTCGCCCAGTCTACAGTAGGCGGCTGTCATATTCATATAGTGGCCGCGCGGGTCGAGTAGTTCGGGATTATCCATATGGGCTACCGTTACCAGGGCGTTCAGCAGCTCGGCTTGCCTGAGGTTTTCCTCGGCTGACGTAAGCCCGAAGCGGTCGCGGTTGCTTTGAATATTTATCAGCGAATTATTGGTGCGCTGCATAAAGGCCTCGAAACCGCGCTCGAAGGGCGCGATAAGTTTTTCAACCGTTTCGCGGTCGGCTGTTTTTAGGGCTTCTTTGTTTTCAAAGTTGCCCTCCGCTATGAATTTGTTTATTTCCTGTATGGCAATCTGCTCGTTCAGATACTCGCGGCACGCAACCGCGGGGTAGAGCCTGTTCGCTATTTCGTGAGCCTTAGTGAAATCGTGAAGCTCGGCGTATACGTTTGCGAGCAGCGCGAGCGTTTGACCGCGTATGTCGTCGTTCGTGCAGTTTTCGAGTATGCGCTCGTATATCGGTATTACTTCGCGCTTGTGGGCTAGGTTCAGCTCACGCGTGCCTTTGTCAACGCCGCCGTTGCCGTAGTCTGAAAAGTAATGGGCGTAGTACATTTGTACAGTCCAGTTATTCGGCATATCGCGGGCGAGTTCGCGCCAGAGTTTTATAATCTCGTTATGCTGCGTTTTGGGTTTGCGAAGTTCCGCAGTCTTTGCGTGAGCCTCCGCGATACGGGCTTCGCCGTTGATTTCGTTCATTCCGAGGAGTTCGTCCACCGTTACCTCGAAAAAATTCGCGATTGCGGGGAGCGTTGCGATATCCGGGAAATTATCGCCGCACTCCCATTTTGAAATTGACTGGGAGGATACTCCGAGAATTTCCGCAAGTTTTTCCTGCGTGAGTTCGCGCGAGTGGCGCAGACGCTTAAGATTTTCGGAAATGTGTAGAGCCATAAATAACACCGCCTTTCAATATGATTATAACATATCGAAAGGCGCTATGCAATAGAGCGTTTCGCGGGAGTTCTCCTAGTTTTGGTTGGGTAAGGGCGGATTTGAAACCCGCCCCTACACACCACAGATATTTATTTTTTCAGGCGTTCGATTTCGGCTATGTAGCGCGGGTGGGTTCGCAACGGCGTAAACGCGGCTTCGTTTTCGCATTGGTTTAACAGCGTTTCGCGCGCTGAAAGCTCGGGGTGGTAGACTATTACGTTTCCCTCGTCGTCGGTTGTGTGGCTTATTTGTTTTATCGTGTTTTCCTCGGCGTAATGTTTGCAGCCGTCCACAAATTTTGCGAACTCGTCAAGAGCCTTGTCGGTCTCGCCCATTTCAGCGTATTCCTTTGCGAGGTCGTAGTAAATCAAGCTATTAGAAAGGTCGTTGCCGGAATTAAAAATTTGCTGAAAGGGTATATCAAGTTTTATGAGCCTTATATACTCCTCGCCGTCAACAAGCCCCAAATATTTCAGCCAGAAGCGGTAATTCCGCAAACCGTTCTGCACAAGCGGCAGGTAGGCCTGAAGCGCGTCCTTGAAGGGTTTCACTAAGCCCTCGGCTACGGCGCGGTCGGTTTTTTTGTAGTCGTCTAAACTCGTAGTCGCATAGCCGTGGTCGTTGCCGTATTTGTAAATCGCGAGCCGCGCCGCCTGCTCTATATAAAACTGGCGGCTGACCCACACGTCCGGGAGCCGATTTGCGTATTCGAGCGCCTTGTCTAATTCGGACAAGCCTCCGTAATGTTCTGATAAATTCGCGATTATCGTATAGCGCGTCTTATCGTCGGTGCATTTTTCTAGGACACGCTCGAAAATTTTTATGGCCTTTCGCCGGAGCGCAATCACCTCCTCGGTCGGTTTCCCCATACCGCCGAGGCCTGCTAAATGCGCCGCGTAGAGCATTTGCGCCTCGTCGTTATAGGGCATTTCGCGGGCTAGTTCCTCCCAGATTTTTGTTACGCGGTCGTGGTAATTGACGCTGTTGTCCTCCCATTCAAGCGCGCGTACCTGCTCCTTTGCGTCCTCTACGCGCTTCTCGTCACGGATTGCCGCCATTCCCACCAGTTCATCGAGGCTTACCTCAAAGAAATTCGCGATTGCGGGGAGCATTGTTATGTCGGGGAAATTGTCCCCACGCTCCCACTTCGATACTGACTGCGCGGAAACTCCGATAATCTCCGCAAGCTCCTCCTGCGTGAGGTCGCGCGAACGCCGGAGTTTCTTAATATTCCCGGAAATGTGTATGCTCATAGTGTAACACCGCCTTTCGTGAATATGATACCACGATATAAGCGAAAGGTCAATAGCGTGGTTTGCGATATTTTTTCGCATTGAGGTTGAATTTTTTTGTAAAAAAGCAAAGGGCGGGTTTGAAACCCGCCCCTACGTTTTGTTTTTTTATCTTACGCCATATAATATTTCGCCGTAGCTTGGGTACGGCCAGTATTTTGCCGCGCAGACTGTTTCCAGTTCGTCCACTATCGCGCGTAAATCCTGCATTGCCGGGAAAACCTTTTCACGGTAGTTTACGGCTTCCTTGTGTACGTCGTTGATGTCCTCGGCTTCTATTACCGCGGCTTCGAGTACGCGGACGCTCTTAGACAGCGCGGAGGCTAGCGACGATACGCGTTTCAGCGTCGGCAACGGCGTTACTACGTCCAGCCCGTCTACGAGTTTTACGAGTTTCGCAAGCTCCGTACTGTATGTTATACCCGCCGGTACTATGTCGCGGTTAACCATATCTATCAGCGTCAGCGCTTCGTAGTGGATAGTCTTAATATAATTTTCAAGGTTTAGCTCTACGCGGCTCTCCGCTTCTGATTTTGAGAAAACTCCGTGCTTTTCAAAGAGTTCCACATTCGCGGGTGAGGCGAGCAGCGGGATTGCGGAGACCGCGCTCGTCAGGTTCAGCAGGCCGCGCTTTCCGGCCTCCGCTACCCATTCCTCGGCGTAGTTGTTGCCGTTGAAAACTATGCGCTCGTGGGCTACGTAGGTGTCGCGCACTAAGGTTTTCAGCGATTCCTGTACGTCCGGGGCTTTTTCGAGAATGTCCGCGAACTGGGACAAAGTATCCGCTACAATAGTATTCAGAATGATGTTCGGACCCGATATCGAAAGGCTCGAGCCGGGCATACGGAACTCAAACTTGTTCCCCGTAAAGGCAAAGGGCGAGGTGCGGTTTCTATCGGTAGTATCCTTCGGGAAATGCGGCAGAGCGTCTACGCCGATGTCCATAGTAACCTTGCCGGAACCCGCGAACTCCGTCCCGCTCTTTAGGGAATCGAGAACCCCGGTAAGCTCTGTCCCGAGGAAGATTGATACAATCGCGGGAGGCGCCTCATTCGCGCCTAAGCGGTGGTCGTTCCCCGCCGTGGCTATTGACAGGCGCAGTAAATCCTGGTGTTCGTCAACCGCCTTGATAATCGCCGCGAGGAACAATAGGAACCGCGCGTTCTTTGCCGGCGTATCTCCGGGGTCGAGGAGGTTTTCGCCGTCGTCCGTGCCGATTGCCCAGTTATTGTGCTTGCCGGAACCGTTTACTCCCGCAAAGGGCTTTTCGTGAAGCAGGCAGGCAAGCCCGTGTTCCGAAGCTACGCGGCGCAGGGTTTCCATTACGAGTTGGTTATGGTCAGACGCAATATTCGTAGTAGTGAAAATCGGCGCAAGCTCGTGCTGGCTCGGCGCGACTTCGTTGTGGCGGGTTTTGCTTAGTACCCCGAGTTTCCAGAGTTCCGCGTCCACGTCCGCCATAAACGCCGCTATGCGCGGTTTCAAGGCTCCGAAGTAGTGGTCCTCCATCTCCTGTCCGCGCGGCGGCCGCGCTCCCACGAGCGTGCGCCCGGTATAGAGCAGGTCGGGGCGTTTGTCAAGCACCGAAGCGTCCACGATGAAATATTCCTGTTCCGCGCCGACGGTTGTCCGCACGCCGGGCGGGGTCGGGTTCCCCAACACTTTCAAAATACGTTGCGCCTGTTTGCTGATTGCCTGCATTGAGCGCAAAAGCGGCGTCTTTTGGTCAAGCGCCTCGCCGGAATACGAACAAAAAGCCGTTGGGATACAAAGCACGTCGCCCTTGATAAAAGCGGGTGAGGTGATGTCCCAAATTGTGTAGCCGCGCGCCTCGAATGTTGCGCGTATGCCGCCGCTCGGGAACGAGGACGCGTCAGGTTCGCCGCGCACAAGCTCCTTGCCGGAAAACTCCGCGATAACGCTGTCGTTTGAAACAGGTGAGATAAAGCTCTCGTGTTTTTCAGCGGTAAGCCCGGTAAGCGGCTGGAACCAGTGCGTGAAGTGAGTAACTCCCTGCTCGACCGCCCACTCCTTCAAGGCCGAAGCGACGACGTTCGCAACGTCGAGATTGAGGTGCGAGTAGCTCTGCTGAACCCTCCGAACCTCGCGGTAAATGTCCTTGGGGAGCCGTTTGCGCATTTCGGCGTCATTGAAAACCTTGCTGCCGTATAATGAAACCAAATTTGCCATAGTGAACCTCCGAATAAGTAAAATAAT
>JAISJH010000059.1 GCA_031261635.1 Oscillospiraceae bacterium | reverse complement strand
GGCTTCGCAAAGACGGTGCGCCGGTACGGCGCACCTCGGGCAGGGCTTCGCCCTGCCCTGTCCCGGCGCACTGCGCCGGGACGTAACCCCGCCCAAACCCAACGTCTCTGATATCTGATATTTGCTAACTGTTAACTGTTACATCGTCTCTGATATTTGATATTTGCTAACTGTTATTTATAAAAAAACCCCTCTTGACAAGCACAGGCTATTGTGGTATGCTTAACTAGTTATTCGTAAATTGTCGATTAACGTAATTTTATAACATCAGGAGAGGAAAACTCTATGAACACTGCTCACTGTTCACTGCTGAAAAGGCTTTCAGCTCTGGTTCTCGCGCTTGCCTGCGTACTTACGTTTGCGGCTTGCTCCGCCTCGGGGGACGGTAAGGCCTCCGCTACGCCCTCCGGCAATACTCCCGCCGACAGCGGCGCGGCAAACGCCGACTTGACTACCGTCACGCCCGGCGTTCTTAAGGTCGGTATGGAAGTCGGATATCCTCCGATGGAATACCTCGCGGAGGACGGCGTTACAATCACCGGCTTCGACTACGAAGTCGCGGGTAAAATCGCCGAGAAACTCGGGCTTGCCCTCGAAATCGTCGATACCGAATGGGGCGCAATCCTCACTTCGCTCGACAGCAACCGCTACGACGTGGTAATCTCGTCGCTTAGTATCACAGAGAGCCGCCAGGCTAATTACAACATCACGAAGGCGTATATCGCGAACAACCTCGTTCTCGTCACGACCTCCGGCTCCGGCATTGCCTCAACCGACGATTTGGCCGGGAAACTCGTCGCCACGCAGACTGAAACCACCGCAGACGACTATATGAACGAGCTTCAGGACGGCGGTCTCGCTCTTGGCGATTACTTTGTATATGACAAAATTATCCAGTGCTTTGACGAACTCAAACTTGGCCGCGTTGACGCGGTTATGGTTGACAAGGTTGTCGCGCTGTACTACCTGCAAAACTACAGCGAGCTTGAAACCGTGTGGGAAAGCGACGTTGCGGAGCCGCTCGGAATGGGGCTTAAAAAAGGCAACGACGCGCTGACCGCGGCTATCGAGAGCGCGGTGGACGAGCTGTACAACGACGGCACAATAGCCGGGATTGCAAACAAATACTTCGGCAGCGATATAACCAAGAACGTGAGATAATTTAACGCGAAAAGTTAAAGAGTTCGACGGCGACTAAATGGTGCGGCGGCAACTAGGTGGCGCGGCGGCGACTAAAGAGTTCGTCGTCGGCTAAGTGGTACGACGGCGACTAAAGAGTTCGTCATTGCGAGCGCCGCCGCACTTGCGATACGTAGAGCGTCTAGGCGCGCGGCAATACAGTTCCGCAGTCCGCCGATAAGGTATGGTAAGCTCCCGGCACATGATTGCCGCGCCGGTAACACTAGTACGTATCGCAAGCGTTCCGCGGCTCGCAATGACGGGCTCTTGACCCTTTGCCTTTTTTAGTATACCTTTTAATAATCAAATATTCCGGGCGAGGCAAGGTGCGTTGCCCCTACATTAACAAGTCCAATAATAAAACTTCGGAAAACGGGGGATAACAGCGTTGCTTGACAAGATACTCAATGCTTTAAGTCAGATGTCGGGTTGGATTGTTCCGCTCGCTCAATCGGCACAGGTAACGCTTGCGTTGTCGGTTATATCCGTTATACTCGGGATAATCGGCGGCGTTTTCATAGCGTTAGGGCGAATATCGCGCAACGGTTTTTTGAAAAAAATCTGCGGCGCGTACATATTCATTTTTCGCGGTACTCCGCTTCTTATGCAGCTGTATTTTCTGTGGATGGCGCTGCCGCTCGCTATACCCGCGCTTACCTTGCAGAACAGGTTTGTCGCGGCGGTTATAGCCTTTTCGCTGAACTCGGCGGCGTATCAGGCTGAAATTATCCGCGCCGCGATACAGTCTATCGACCCCGGGCAAATGGAGGCCGCGAGGTCGCTCGGGCTGTCATACGGTCAGGCTATGCGCCTCGTCATTATCCCGCAGTCTATCAAGCGGCTTGTACCGCCTATCGGCAACGAATTTATAATGGTTTTGAAAGACACCTCCCTCGTTTCTATGATTTCGCTCGTCGATTTAATGAAAAAGACTATGCAACTGCAATCCTCCACGGCAACGGCGCTCGTATACCTGCCCTCGGCCGTTATGTACCTAATTTTCACGGGAGTATTCACGTGGCTGTTCAACCGCCTGGAAAAACACCACGCTAGATATGAGTAAATAAATAACAGTTATCAAATATCAAATATCAGATATTGCCCTTTAGCGCGGAGGTGTAGTCCTCACCGTGCGGATATCTGTATATTTAGTATTTGATAACTGTAAACTGAAGCAAACCCCGCCGCGCGGACTCTGATATTTGATATTTGATAACTGTAAACTGGAGAGGAACTATGCCGCTTATTGAAACGGAAAATATTACTAAGCAGTTCGGGGAGCTTCAGGTTCTTAAGGGGATTTCGCTCTCTGTGCGTAAAGGTGAGACTATCTGTATTATCGGGCCTTCCGGCGCGGGTAAGTCTACGTTTTTGCGCGCCTTGAACCACCTGGAGTCTATAACCAGCGGACGGATTATCATTGACGGCGAGGTTCTCGACGACAGGGAGAACGGCGTCAATAAATCCGTGCTTACAAAGCAGCAGGAGAGCGACATACTCCTCGAAATGGGTATGGTTTTTCAGCGGTTTAACATTTTTCCGCACAAAACCGTGCTTGAAAACGTTGCGCTCGCGCCGGAAAAAGTTCGCAAGGTGTCAAAAGAAGCCGCTGAAAAACGCGCCCGCGACTTGCTCGAAACAGTCGGGCTGACGGATAAGACGGACGTGTACCCGTCTAAACTCTCCGGCGGTCAGCTACAGCGCGTCGCTATTGCACGCGCCTTAGCTATGGACCCTAAGATTATGCTCTTTGACGAGCCTACCTCGGCGCTCGACCCGGAACTCGTCGGCGAAGTCCTGAACGTTATTCGTAAACTCGCGCAGGACGGTATGACAATGCTAATCGTAACCCACGAAATAGGCTTCGCCCGAGACGTCGCCGACAGCATAGTCTTTATGGCGGACGGTCAAATCCTCGAACAAGCCCCGCCGGGTGAAATCTTCGCCAATCCGAAGCACGAAAAAACTAAAACATTCCTACAAGCGGTGCTTTGACAGATAACAGTTTTCAAATATCAAATATCAGAGACGTGGGTTTGGACGAGGGACGCGCCCTGCGGGGGAAACCACCCCGCCGCTGCGGCGGCACCCCTCCACAGAGGGGATAGGGACTTGGACGCAGGTTGCGCCCTTCGGGGGGGGATATGACCACGCAACCTTCGTCCAAACCCACGTCCTTATCCCCTCGGTGGTGGGGTGCCGCCCGCAGGCGGCGGGGTGGTTTTCCCCGCGCCGTGCGCGAACGCGTCCCACGTCCTGCCCGCGTCCCGGCGCCGTGCGCCGTCTTTGCGAGCGCCGCTGCACTTGCGATACGTACAATATTTTAGGCGCGAAGCAATCCAGTGCCGGGGGCGTAACATATGTACCCTACAGTTTTATTCAGCGAGGTCTGCCGTTGCAAAAACATATTAAACTTATCTCAGGCCTGGGGTTACTGCTCGCCACTATTATTTGGGGGAGCAGTTTTGTTGTGATGAAATACTCGGTGGAAACGTTCCCGCCGGGCTATCTGATTGCCATACGCTTCACAATCGCGGGCATTGCGGGCGCTATAGTTTTTTGGAAAAAGTGGCGCGGGATTAGCAAAAGCGACATTATAGCCGGAGCGCTCGCGGGCTTTTGGCTCGGGGCTAGCTACCTTCTGCAAAACTACGGTTTGAAGTATACCACCGCCAGCAATAACGCTTTTCTTACCACCTTTTACGTTATAATCGTGCCGTTCCTCTGCTGGATAGTCAACAGGGACAAAATACTCAAAACGCATATATTCGCGGCCTTGATTGCTCTCGCGGGCATCGCCCTGCTGTCGCTGAATAACGAGGGCGGGAGTTTTATGCCGCGCTTCGGCGACGTTTTGACGCTCGGGAGCAGTTTTACCTTTGCGGTGCATATACTTGTTCTGGGGCGAACCGCCGGGAACGCCGACCCGTTTAGGCTCGCGGTGTTGCAATTACTATTCGCGTCGGCGGTGCTGTGGCTGTTCGCGTGCGTGTTTGAAACGTTTCCGGGCGCGGAATTATTCACGCCGGGGCTGTGGCTGTCGCTACTGTATCTCGCGCTGTTCGCGACGCTCCTGGCGTTTGTGTTTCAGACGCTTGCGGCTAAACATTTATCGCCGCTTACGGTGTCGATTTTGCTGTCGCTTGAATGTGTTTTTGGCGCGGTATTCTCAATCGCGATAATGCGCGACCCACTTACGCTTCGGATTTTTGCCGGCTTCGTGCTGATGTTCGCGGCGGCGATAATTACAATAAAACGTGAACGCAAACTAAACGACGGAGGTATATAACTATGAAAAAATCGTACTACCCTAACCGTACTATACGCGATTACGACGCGGAAATCCTGCTCACGCCGAAGCCGCCGGACGATATGATTTTTGTAATTATTTTGACGGTTATGTGCGTTGTGGTTGCGGCGGCAATGATAATAAACTTCACTACACGCCCCGCGCAAAACACTGTTTTTGTGCTTGTGACACTGGCCGTATGTTTTTTAGCGTTGGTTGCCGGAGTGCAGAGAATATTTAACCGCTTCAGCAGGCGCGGGAAATTCTTGGTGAACGGCGGCTTTCTAAATTCGGGTAAAAAATATAAAAACCCGGTCGGCGAAACAATCGCCGTTTCAGCAATGCTTTTACTGAACGCGGCGATAGTCGTAACGGTCATAATATTTATAAATGAGGACGGCTTGCAAAAATTCGCGTCGTCAAGCGCGGCGTTTTCATTGCCGTTGCTAGTCTTAAATTTCAACAACCTGCTGATAAACCCCGCGATTGGCATAAACAGCAGCAGCGAATGGCTGATATTCGCGGGCGACAGCTTCTATTCGGCGGGCTACGAGGTCGATAGCCGTGGTCTGACGGTTAAAACAAAAGAAAAACTAACCGAC
This sequence comes from Oscillospiraceae bacterium, assembly GCA_031261635.1. GTDB lineage: Bacteria > Bacillota > Clostridia > Oscillospirales > Oscillospiraceae > JAISJH01. The sequence continues at coordinate 18,528 of JAISJH010000059.1, read as the reverse complement.
CCCTCAATAAAACGCGTGGCGGTATTATTTCACAAGGACGGCCGCGAGGTTGGTCACGACGTACTAAAAACCGCCGACTACATCTATCTGGCGGAGCGGCTGAATACGGTTACGTAAGGGCTGGTGGGTAAGGGCGGGTTTGAAACCCGCCCCTACGAAGTGCGCGGTCAAGTGCGGAACAAATCACGTCACTCGTTCTCCTCCGGCTTGTCCGCTGATAGTTTTTCCAGAGCCGTTTTGAAGCGCGGCTCGTTTTTTATTGGGTCGAAGGCTTTGCTTTCCTCCCAGCCGCGTATTAGTTGGGCGCGTAGCGGCTCGTTGAAGCGTTCTACGTGGAGGCTTCCGTCCTTGCCTACGGTTTGGCGTACTGTTTCGCTTGTTAGCGACCAGTCTACCGTTAAATCGGCCTCAATCTCCGCTTCAAAATAGTCAAGCGCTTTGTCGATATCGCCCGCTTCGATGTACGCTATGGCTATGTAGGAATTGATGTGCGTCAGCGACTGCGGGGTAATGTCGTCGAGCATTGTTATTTGCTGAAACGGGACGCGCAGTTTAGCCAGTTCGGCGTATTCGTCTACGCTGATAAGCCCGTAGGCCTTTGCCCAGTGCAGATACTGCGAAAACGGCACAGTGGCGAGCAACATATATTGCGCGGTCGCCGACTTGAACGGCGCGATTAGCTCACGCGCTTTGTCCGGGTCAATCTGTTTGCACCGCTCCGGCGTGGTATAATCGTTATCCGCGTTATATTTTCGCAGGACGGCGAGCGCGTGGTCAACCTCATAGCGCAGGCGCGACTGGTCAATGCGCGGCGTTTTATCAATCAGCTCGCGAGCCTCGTCAAATTCGTAAAGCGTCTGCAAATAGAAAATCAGATTGCCGCTTACGTTGGCGCGAAGTTCGGGGTCTGCGCTGTTCTCCAGAATACGCCTGAATACCGCAATTGCCGCGCGGCGCAGTTTTTCCTGTTCCTCGGGGCTTTTGCCGCCCTGAGTGCCGAGCAGCGCGCCCGCGTATTCGTACTGAACGTCCCAGTTATGCGGGCGTTCGCGGGCGAGTTCCTCCCAGAGTTCGAGTACGGGCTCGTAAGTGTCGATGTGCGCTTGCGAGTGGTATTCGCGCGTCCACTTCTTTGCGTCCTCAACGCGCTTTTCGTCGCGGATAATCTCCATTCCGAGAAGCTCGTCAACGCTCACCTCGAAAAAATTCGCGATAAGGGGTAGCATATAAATATCGGGAGAATTATCGCCGCGCTCCCACTTCGAGATAGACTGCGGGGAAACACCGAGCCGCTCCGCAAGCTCCTCCTGCGTGAGTTCCCGCACGCGCCGTAGTTTTTTTAGGTTTTCCGGTAGCTGTATTGTCATATTGTCCACCGCCTTTCTGTTTAGATTATAGCACAGTGGTACGCGAGCGTCAAGAGCGCGTTTCGCGAGATTTATTCTAACGGCGGGAGAATTATATATAGGTGCGGGCGTATTGACAATTTGTATACTTCGTGCTATACTGTTAGCGTTAACAATCTCAATCATTCGCGGGGAGGGGCGATACCTTGACTGAAATTAGTACGGCGAAAAATGTCAACCGGCAGTATTTAGCTGAAACTTTTGCGGAAGCGCCGCTGCCGTCGTTTTTTGGGGCGTATATGGCGCTGTGGTTTATTGCGCTTGCGCCTATTGGGTGGCTTGCGCTTGCGCGGCCGCTGGCTATTATTCTTAAGGCTTCGGACAGTTTTATCTTTGCCTATAATAATTCGGTTCCGATGGTGATTATTGAAACTACTCTGGCGTTTGCGCTGCTTTTACATTCGTGGCGATACGCGCGGCGGCTTCGGAAAAAATACCGCGCCGCGCTTAAAGACGGCGGCAAGGTGCAATCGCAGGCGGCGCAAACCGCGTCGTCAAGTGAGACTATCGCGTATTATATGATGGGGATTATGTCGGTTCTGCTGATTGCCGTAAACTGTATGCTGCAATTAGTCCCGACGGGCGCGGTTACTTCCTACGCTTTATTCGGGGCGATAGGGCTCAATCCGCAGACTTACTACGGCTTCCCGGTTTTTGCGGAGCGGTATTTCGTCATAAACAGGTGGACGATTGCCTACGACGCAATCGCCTACATAGAGGCTCCCGAAGGCGAACACAGCCGCAAAGGTAAACTAAACGAATCGCGCGGAATATGGTTTTACAACGCCGAGGGCAAATTAGTAGGCCGCGACAGGTTTTTTACTGACGATTACGAGTTTCTGCGGCGGAAGCTCGAGGCGCGATAAACGTAGACGATAAACGTAGGGGCGGGTTTCAAACCCGCCCTTAGCTCTGTTCCGCGATGTAGATGCTTGCCCGCGACTGGATTATTTCGCATACTTCGTCTACCGTCTTTTGACCCGCGTAGTACGCTCCCGTTTCGTCGTTGATGATTGAGCGCAATATATCGTCGGAGGCCGAACCCATTACGTGCTTTGCGGAATTTAGCATATTCAGGAATTTGTCTGTCTGCGTCTGCGTCATTTGTTCCCGGGGTTTTCCGTTTATTAACAAGGCTTCGTTTTCCGCGACCGGGGACCTTGCCGCGCTTATGATTTTGTCAAACTCCGATTTTAACACGGGGAAAGTGTAACCGATGTTGCCGCCGCCTGTTTCAGCGGTTACCACGCCGCGAATAAATCTCCACGCTGTATCTTTAGCGTTTGAAGCGGCGGAAATCGCAAACGCGGACGCTTCTAAATCCAGTGCGGAAACGGCTTTTGCGTCACCGGGAAAACCTTTGAACGCGAGTTTGCCGTTCAAAGAATTATCAAACGTCGGGTACATTTTTACGCTTTCGCGCCCGTACCTTGCCCTATTGACAAGCGGGTCTTTGGGTTCTGGAGCCGCCAGATTGCTTCCCTCCGGGCGGCTCGGGTAGCCGTTGATAAATGTAAGCAGCTTCTTGAAATCCGGCGAGTCAAAGTAAACCTCTCCGCTTTCCCAGTCTATGAATGAATCTAAATTCTGATATAGCAGAAATTCCGTGTAACCCTCTCTGCTTTGTCCTTCTATTGAGCTTAGTAAATCGTAATTTTTGGGCGCGTTTTTGAGGCTTTCAAGCATTTCGTCAAAGCTCCAGCCCGGTTCCGCGCCTACGAGTTCCGCGTTTCCATATGAGGTTTGGACGGCGAAACTGTTGCCGATACGAAAAAGCGCGTCACCTGTTGAAAGAGCTGTTCGGTATGCCGGAACCAGTTCCAGTTCCGCTTCCGCGTCAATGTACGGCGCTAAATTTTCAAACAGTCCTTTGACCGCCCAGCTGTCGAAGGGAATACCCTGCGTCATTATTATATCGGGTACAGTCCCGGCAATAATCTCCGCGGTGAGCTTATCTGCGGCGTATGATTTGACGGTAATTTCGCAAGCGGGATTATCCGCGTTGAACGTCTGCACCAGGCTATTGACTTCCGGAGGAATAAAACCGTCCTCATACGCGGCTATGGCAAGCGTAAGTTTGCTGTTAGTCTGAACCGGGGTAGAACTCGCGCCGGAAGCGGGTGAAGCGGGTGCGTTAGTCGGCGCGTTAACCGTATTTGCGGCGCAAGCTGAAAGTGCCAGAGTTAAAGCGAGCATAAGAATAAGTAATTTTTTCATTGTTTCTCCTAAATGTTGGCAAAGACGTTTCATTATACGCTTCTTAGCAAGCTTTGTCAAGGAAATAAATAACAGTTATCAAATATCAAATATCAGAGACGGGGGTTTGGACGTTTGGTTGCGCGAGGGACGCCGGAACGGCGCCCCGTCATTGCGAGCCGCGCGAAGCAATCCAAGCCCAGTACCTGCGTCCTGCCCGCGTCTTACGTCCTGCGTCCCGGCGCCGTGCGCCGTCTTTGCGAGCGCCGCCGCACTTGCGATACGTACAATGTTACAGGCGCGAAGCAATCCAGTGCCGGGGGGACAACTTACGTATGTTACGCTCCCGGCACTGGATTGCCGCGCCGGTTTCACTGGTACGTATCGCAAGCTTACCGCGGCTCGCAATGACGGGCAGGGCGAAGCCCAGCCCTGTCCCGGCGCATTGCGCCGGGACGGTGGACGGAGTTACGTCCGCGCACGGCGCGGGGAACCACCCCGGCGCTTCGCGCCACCCCTCCCAAGAGGGGAATTTACGGGGGAGGGCGGGTTTGAAACCCGCCCCTACGTAGCCCCCGCAACCCCCGTCCTAACTCTCGTCTCTGATATTTGATATTTGCTATCTGTTATCTGGAAAAACCCCTCTTGACAAATCAGTCGATGTGTGGTAGACTATAGACGGTTGATAATCGACATTAGGGGGAGGACACTATGGTTGATTTTCGTTTGGCGGAGGCTGAGTCGCGGTTTGCGGATATTATTTGGGCTAACGCTCCTATACATTCGCCTAAACTCGCGGAGATTGCGGAGCGGGAGATGAAATGGAAGCGGACTACTACGTACACGGTTTTGAAAAAGCTCTGTGACAGGGGCATTTTCAGAAACGAGTACGCGCTTGTTACCGCGCTTATGACGCGCGACGAGTTCTACGCCGGGCAGAGCGTTAAGTACGTTGACGATACCTACGGCGGGAGTTTGCCGAAGTTTATCGCGGCCTTTGTCAACGGGCGAAAGCTCACCGAGCGGCAGGCCGACGAAATCCAGCGGCTGATTGACAACTACAGGGAGGGCAAGCGCGATGACTAAGGTGTTTATGACTGTGCTGAATATGAGCGTGACCGCGGCGTTCGTCATTGCCGCGCTCTGTGTTGCCCGCGTTGTTTTGCAAAAGCTCCGCGCGCCAAAGTGGATTAGCTACGCGCTATGGGCGGTTGCGGGCTTTAGGCTTGCCGTGCCGTTTACGTTTGAGAGCGTCCTGTCGCTGATACCGCGCGAAATGCCGGAGATAGTTCTCCCGAATAATTTTATATACAATCAACAGCGGATTGAGCCGGGGATAGTCGCCGATACAGGCGGGCGGTATATTGAGTCGGGGTATTCCTATGCAATTGTACGTAATTTCAATGATATTGTCGCGTGGGTGTGGCTAATCGGAATTTTGGCAATGGTACTTTACGCCGTAATCTCATACGTTCGCTTAATCCGGCGCAAGGACAGCGTACCGACGCCGTTCGTATACGGATTTTTCAAGCCCAAAATTCACATACCGCGCGGGCTGGAGGGCGAGGAGCTGCGCTACGTCACGCTTCACGAGCAGACGCACATTCGCCGGCGCGACCATATTGTTAAGCTGTTCGCCTTTGCGCTTCTGTGCGTGCATTGGTTTAATCCGCTTGCGTGGGTGGCCTTTGTGCTACTTTGCGCGGATATGGAGTTTTCCTGTGATGAGCGGGTACTTCGCGAACTCGGAACGGACGCTAAGGCGGGCTACTCGCAGACGCTCCTGTCGCTGTCGACAAATCGCAGAATACTGAACGCTTCGCCGCTCGCGTTTGGCGAGGGCGGCATAAAGGAAAGGGTCAAAAACGTGTTAAAATTCAAAAAACCCGCGAGGGTTGTTATCATTGCCGCCATTGCCTTGGTTTTGCTTTTGAGTGTAGGCTTTGCGCTGAACAAAGCGAACGCGGAAACATTTCAAATCCCGGACGCGGTGGAAACGGTCGAGATGTACAAATACGACGGCTATACAATTAGCGGGACTGCGTTTATATTTGAAAAAGAGGCCGTAGCTGAATTTTTATCGGCGTTTAGCGACGCGGAAAAGATACGTTCAGCCTCCGTGAATGATTATCCTGTAGCGAAAAGTTATCTGTCCGTGCGTTTGAGCCTTGACACGGTGAGGCGTATTCTCTATCTCTATTCCGAGGGTGATACTTACTATATTGAGGAGCCGGGTAGCGGGATTTATAAAATTAGCAAGTCTAATTACGACGCGATTTATGATATTTTCACCTCGCTCGCCGCGCCGCCTAATTCCGAACAATTTCAATTGCCCGAAGCGTCCGACAGCCGCGTGTTTTTTAGTACAAACAACGATTTTATTAACCCTAAGTTTCCCTTTCACGCGCAGTTAATGAACCTTGACCGCGACGAAATTCTCAATTGCGGGCAGATGTTTCAATTGTTAAAGAAAGTCGGCTCGGACTGGGCGCTTGTTCCCTTTGCGGACGGCAGCGGTGCTTTTACCTCCGTGGGTTATGGTTTAGAATATGGCGAGAGTTTTGACTATCTTATTGCACCGGAACGCTTTGAAAAGCCGCTGACTGACGGGCTTTACCGTCTTACGACCGAAGTGTGGTTTGACGGCGGTTATAAAGAAAGATTTATTGTCTGGGCGGAGTTTACAATTGACAAAAACGCTAAAGAGCCGGAAACAATCAAAATTCCCGAAGCGTGGTACGGCAATTTTAACGGCAGTGAAATGACGCTTGAACAGCTGAAAGAAATTGTGAAAAACTATGCGGATTTACAAAAGCAACTGACCGTTGAAAATGATTTTACTGATTATAAAGGTTTTAACGCCAGTTCAAGTTTTTATAAATATAATATGCTGTATCCCGTAGCTGATACTAATTTGTCCTTACAGGTTTACGCGGACGTTGGCGAAGCGGTTACTAAAATGAATTTGCACAGCGCGGCTTCCGTAGGTGATTTTGAAATTACCGCTGAAAGTTATTTGCAAATTGACGGGTTTATCAACGCCGCGCTTGCCCCAAAAGCTGACGATATCGCTCGCGGTATTGTCGTCGGCAATACAAAGATTGACGTGCTTATAGCCTTCCCGGAGATTAGCCCGGAGGAACAGCGCGTTAAGGCGCTGTGGTTTGAGGACTACGAAAAAATGCTCAGAATTGATTTTCTGTTTGACGAATATGACCTTGTTAAAGATATTGTAATTGACAAGCTCGAAACGTTTCAAAATTCGGTTAACGAGGGTCTACTACGCTGGACAATGAGCGAGGCTACGTTTTATATAGACGGCGGGCGCGAGAGCCTTTCGCTTCCCGTGCCGTGGGAGCTTGACCCTACGCCGGAAATGTTCCGTATTATAACGGTGTACAAGGACGGGAGCAGTACGGAAACAACGCCGGAGCATTTTCATAGCAGCGCGGATACCGCCCAATACGTTGTTTGGTTCGGCACTATTGAGGAACAGGCGAAAATTGACAGCGTTAATCTGCGGGTAGTTTTCCCGGACGGCAGTGACTGGACGGCGGTTGGTTTGCTTGATACGCTCGCGGAACGGCGCGCGTGGTATTATGACAATTTGAAGGGTTTTACAGAGGCTGAAATCGCCGCCGCGAGAGCTGTTGTAGAAAAATATTTTGACGCTATGAACTCCGGCAAAATGGCCGACCACAACGCCGTGTGGACGGCTAAACGAGCGGTGCAGGCCGATTATACTCCTACGGCGGTGTTGTCGGAAATTGAAATTCGCTTTGACCCTAATGACCCCGAGCGCGAGAATTATCTCAAACACGGCGGCGGTTCCGTTAACGGCGCGACACTCGGAAACGTTATAGTTTTCTGCGCCGATTATACAGTGTCGCCGATAGAGGGTCAAGACCCCGGAGCGTGGAATATAGGGCGGTATACTAACTGGAACGTTATACTAATCCGCGAAAATACGGAAGCGGGTTGGCTCGTGGACGATAACGGGTATTAAAAAGGTAACAAGTCAAAAGTCCGTCATTGCGAGCGCCGGGAAGCCCGACTAACAATCAAGGTCTAGGCGCGAAGCAATCCAGTGCCGGGAGCATAACATACGTATGTTACGCCCCCGGCACTGGATTGCTTCGTGCCTAGACGTTGTACGTATCTCAAACCTCGCGGCACTTCGCAATGACGGGCAGGGCTTTGCCCTGCCCCCCGCGCACTGCTTTGCCCTGCCCCTGTGCCGCGCACTGCGCGGGGACGTTGGACGGGGGTACGACGGGGGAGGGCGGGTTTCAAACCCGCCCCTACGAACCTGCAACGCGATTTGTCCGCGCCCGCTCTTATTTATATTGTGTGTTTATCGGAAAAACTATTATTAGGCTCCCGGACGCTACTTTAATATGTATACCGTTTCCTATAAATTCGTTGCTTACTCCAAGAGGAAAATCGTCGGAGAGTGTTGCGTTACGCAGCTCGTATTTGCCGCCGAGAATGTCGACGCCGGACGCTGTGCCGAAACAGGCGAATACGGAAATTTGCCCGGAGGCTTCGGCGGTGAAGTTGATTTCGCTGTTTGTAATTACTGTAATCAATTCGCGGTTTGCCGCTATAAAACCCCGCGCTTCGTGCCGTGAGAGCCACAGGAGCGTTTGAATATTTGCGAGCGTATGGTCAAATCTTCCTCCAAAGCCTCCGTAGATGTAGAAGCTGCGAAAGCCACGATTATAGCCCTCCTGAACAGCGTGAAACATATCGGTTTCATCTTTTTCACGGGGCAAAGTAATTACGTTCGGAGCGTTTGCGGGCGGTGCGTCCATTGAATCGAAATCGCCGCAGATAAGGTCAGGTTGTAGACCGAGCTTGCGCGTGAGAAGAAAACCTCCGTCTGCCGCGATTACGAAATCACCGGGACGAATATTGAGAACCTCAATAACTTGCACCTCCGGCGACGCGCCGAATATGTAACATACCGGGCTATTCATTTGTCTTAGCCGGCAGGAGCGCCAAGCCGCTGATTTTACTTAGCGCAAAAACCGCAATCAGCGCGAGCAGTACATCGGGGACGCACCACGCCGCGTTATACGCAAGCGAATAGAGCGGTATTGACCAGCCGTCCGGCGCGTAGGGTCCCCAAATCAGTATGCCCGAGAGGAAACTGCAAAGCAGACGGAACAAGCCGGTTACAAGCAGCGCGGAGAGTATACCGCCTGTTTTCGTTTTTGCGGCTTTGTACAGCCCTCCGGCTACGCCGATTAGCGTAAATGCCAGAATATAATCAAGCAGCGCGCAACCGACCGCCGCGGCAAGGCTTGTCGCCGCCGCGTATGATACGTTGCTCATACCCAGTAGCAGCTGTGTGAGGCTATACACGAGCGCGGTTCCCGCGCCCCACGCGGTTCCGTGACGAATTGCCGCCAGCAAAATCGGCACGGTTGAGAACCACGAGATTGTCCCGCCGAGCGGCATAGAGAAACTTGGAATCAGCGAAAGTACGAAACTTACCGCGACAAGAATTGCACATTCCGTCAGCGTAGCGGTTTTAGACATTTTGCCTGGTGCGAGCATAAAAAATCCCTCCGTTTAATGTACAAACACAACGGAGGAAGTCAGAACGGCAAAATGAAAAGCCGCGACTCAGTCCCTACGGCTGTATTAACAGCGTCAGGTTCAAAGAGTTCCCGGGCGCTACCCGAATCTCAACCGGTTTGCAAGTGGCTACCGGTACCCCCAGAGTGTTGATTGTATTATACAGCAATATGGGGGCGTTGTCAAGAGGGGTTTTGTGGGGGGAGTGGATAATATTGCACGCCCTCGTTTTTACGAGGATTGACAGGCTTGTTGAAACGTGTTATAATGTAGAATATCGTAAAAATTACAGGGGGGAAGTATATGGCGAAAAATGTTCTGTTTAAGGCTAATACCACTAAGCCGCGTATTACTATAGCAAAGGAGAACTTGTCGTGCGTAATAGATTTGCGGACTATATCAAGATAGCTCGCTTCGAGCATTGGATTAAGCAACTGTTTATCCTGCCGGGCGTTGTCGTCGCTTTTGTTATGACGTCGACGGAACTTGATTTTAACCTTGCGCTGTCTGTGCTTATCGCGTTGATTTCAACTGGGGCGGCGGCTTCGGCTAATTACGTTATCAACGAGTGGCTTGATGTCGAGTTTGATAAGTACCACCCCGTAAAGAAAAACCGTCCGCTGGTTCAGAACCCTCTTAAGGCGCGGTTCATAATTATCGAGTACCTTCTGTTTGCCGCGGTATCGCTATTCGCAGCGAGTTTCCTGTCGCGCGCGGTATTGCTGACGGAATTTTGGCTGCTTATTATGGGGATAATTTACAACGTGCGCCCTCTGCGCTCGAAGGACCTGCCGTATATCGACGTATTGTCGGAATCGCTCAATAACGCCATACGCCTTTTAATCGGCTGGTTTTGCGTTACAACCGTGTTTTTCCCGCCTGTTAGTCTTGTCGTAGGCTACTGGTTTGGCGGAGCGTTCCTAATGGCGGCTAAACGTTTCGCCGAATACAGAATGATTGGCGACAAAAATGTCGCTAAACTCTATCGCAAGTCCTTCGCTCATTACTCCGAAGTGTCGTTGCTGCTTTCCGCGGTCTTCTACGGCTTTGTATCGGTTTTTTCCTGCGGCGTATTTATGATTAAGCACAGGGTGGAGTTGATTATCGCTATACCGTTCATTTGCGGGCTGTTTTGCTATTACCTGTTTATCTGCTACAAACCGGATTCGGCCGCTCAGAAGCCGGAAAAACTTTTCCGTGAAAAAGGGCTTATGCTGTACGTTATGTTTCTTATCGCCCTTATGGCTGTGCTGTGCTTTGTGAATATTCCCTATCTTATTATGTTCACGGATTCGCAGCTCGTTAATATTCCGGGGGTAATCAAGTGAGGAACGGCGCCCGCGGGGAGTTGCCGGACTATCGCGCGTTCATAGTCGATATGGACGGCACGCTGTATTTTCAGCGGCCTGTTCAGTTGCTTATGGCGGCGCGGCTTGCGCTGTACGTGCTTTTTCACCCGCGCAGGCTGAACGAAGCGCTTGCCCTGCTCCTCTATAGACAGTTGTATTCGCGCGGTTTGCCTGAGAGCGAGCGTTTCGCAGAGCTTGTGCGGAAATACGGCTTTGAGGCTTCGGAGGCTAGGCGCGTAGTCGATACGTGGATGCTGAAAAAGCCGCGCGGGCTTGTGCGGCGGTTTCGTGATAAGCGTCTGATAGCGTTTCTTGAAAGCAAACGCGCGGAGGGTTTTCCCGTCATTGTATACTCTGACTATCCTTTGGAGGACAAGATGGCCGCTCTCGAGCCTTTCGCGATTGACGGACTGTTTGTGTCTGAAAAAATCGGCGCGCTGAAACCCGATCCGAGCGGGGTTCTCGAGGTTCTTCGGCGTTATTCTCTCGCGCCGGAGGATTGCCTGTTTCTTGGCGACAGTTACGCTAAAGACGGACGCTGCGCCGAGGCCGCCGGGATTGATTACATCGTGCTTGATAAATCACGCTTTGCGCGTAATAAATTTTATGGAAAGGCGTTGCTAAAATGAAATGCTGGGTTTGCGGAAACGGTGAAATGGCGCTTTTAAGAAAAGGCGCCGCAAAGCCGCGTCCGGAGGATTTCAAAGTCACGGATAGGTCCTACGGTACCACCCTCGATTTGTATAAATGCCCGGACTGCGGCTTTCGTCAGTGCGATACCGCGGACGTTACGGAGCTGTATTCGGAGATGACGGACGAGGGCTATGTCGAAAGTTTGCCGCAGCGCGAATTACAGCTGTCGCGCCTATTGAAGCAAACCGCGCCGTACATAGGCGGCGTCGCGGGCGACATCAGAATCCTGGACGTAGGAGCCGGAACCGGCGCGTTTGTGCGTCTGGTCAATAATGGTAAAATTTGGAAGGGGGGGGGGGAGAATGACCGCTTTAGGTATAGAACCTTCCAAATATTTCCTGAAAGTTGCGAAAGACAGCGGTATTCCGCTTATTTCGCCGGAGGAACTTGACCCCGCCGAGCTTTTTGACGCGGTTTACCTTACGGACGTAATCGAACACGTTTCCGAGCCGCTGTCGTTCGTTAAGTTTTACGCGGAGCATCTGCGCTCCGGCGGCGTAATGTTCGTCACCACGCCGAACGTATCCTCGCCCGTCGCTAAAATCCTTGGCAAACGCTGGTGGCATTACCGTATCGCGCATATCGGCTATTTTAATAAGAAAACGCTTAACGCGCTGTTTGAGAGCGCGGGGCTGGAACTCGTAAAATATCTGCCGGTGCGCTGGTATTTTTCAATGGATTATATCTTAGAGCGTCTGTCGAGCTACCTGCCGATTCTGAAAGGCAAACATTTCCCGCGCGGGTTCGGAAACGTGATTATCCCGGTCAACTTCGGCGACTCAATACTCGCGGTATATAAAAAATCTTTTGGAGGAGATGAGTAATGAAAAATACTAATGTTATAAGGGGAACCCAAGGGGAACCCAAGGGGAACCCAAGGGAACACTCGTATTGTCTATCTTGACGCTCTCAGGATAATATGTTGTTTTATGGTCATTATGACCCACACAAGCGGGTGGTGGCTCTTTCCCGATATGCCGTCGAACTTGGGGCTTATAACTTGGTTTTTAATTTCTAAGCCCGCCGTTCCTATATTTCTGATGATTTCCGGCGCGGTTCTTTTAGGACGCGGAAAGTCCGTAAAAAGTTCGATTAAATCCGCGTGGAGAATGGCCGCCGTACTGATTGTAGCATCGTTTTTATATAGATTCGTTTTCCCGGCAAGTCCTATGGAAATAAATCTTACAAACCTTGAATTATTTTTCTTTGTAATGCTCCCGGGGTGTTTGCCGTTTAGTCCGCTTTGGTATTTATATTTGAATACGGCTATATTGCTTATGCTTCCGGCGCTTGACAGGCTCGTGGATATAAAGCTACTGAAATATTTAGTCCCGCTCGCGCTTATTCCAATGGGGTTATACACAATTGTCAGACAATTCTATCCGGATTTCAGTTTCTTTGAATATTTTCGAACGGGACTGATACCCGTAACTCTCGGGCTGTTTCTTTCGGGTTATCTGTTTCATAAAACCCAGCTACTAAAAGGCGCGAAAAAAATATTTCTTCCGGCGGTTGTGTTTGTATCCGCAATTATATTTCAAGTTTTCTTTATGTATCAGGCAAACGGCGACTTGACACACTTTATGTATACTAACGATAATTTCAGCATTTTACCTAATACCTCGGCGGCGATTTGCGTATTCGTTCTTGTGAAAGCGTTTTTTGAGCGTTTCCCGGTATCAGAACGAACGGGACTTTGGATAAGCCGTTTGGGGCAATGCACCTTTGGCGCGTACTTAGTTCACGAATCTGTATTTATAGCCAGACTGTTCTTTTTAATTGGTCCACTAACGCAAATTTTGCCCTTTCCTCTTGCTCTGTTTGTTCTTGAGTTATTGATTTTTGCGCTCTCGATGTTAACAGGAGCATTACTAAAGTTTATCCCCCTCGTCAAGCGGTATGTATAAAAAATCACATCAGAAAGGCCACTCATAATGAAAACTCAAATTACCACACGGCGGCTCCTTATCTTTGCAATCTCCGCGGTTGTTCTTTTTTACTTGTACGCGTGCATTAATGCGCTCGGTGTTGCCGCTCCGGACGACCTGGCTCGGGCAGCTACGTTTGAGGCGGTATTTTGGATACTCGCGGCATCCGCGGGCGCGTCCCTGCTTATTGACAAGGCTCCGGGAAGCCTTGTTAAAACCCTTTTGGTTATAATTCTGTTTGTATTCGTGTTTGAGATTACTATAGCTAACCGCGCTCACTATAACAACATCTGGAGCGGCGACAAAGCCGGACTTAGCTATAACTTTATGAAGCAGGAACTGTCGCAATACGGCGCGGATATATCTATGCAAGGCATTAGCTACTATCCGGAATACGAGAGCTTTGTGGGCGAGGGCGACAACCTCTCTGTCACGTTCGGCGGTCTTGACCGGAGTGTCGGGAGTATTTATATCGAGCCGAATTTTGATATTATCACGGACGAGAATTTCAAGCTAATGCAGTATCAAGTGATTTTTTCAGACAAGGATATGACAAGCAAGGGAACCCCGGCGAATAATCTCGTTCGGAACCTTCCTGAAAGCAACCACGCGGAAATAAATCCAATGGGGGCGGTTTCAAGTCTGACTATTACATTTTCCGGCACTGTTATATTTAAGTCAATCACGCTGAACGCCGTTATACCGCTGTCCGTCTACACGCTGCGTATTCTGATACTGACGCTTATCGCTTTTGCTATATATCTGCTTGTTACCCGGGATTTTAGCGTGCTGCTTTTCGATAATAAGAGCGTCCGGCAAAATTTAGGTTTTTTGACCTTAATAGTTTTATTAGCGGCGATAAGCTTGTTTATCACAGCTTCGGCGAGCGTTACCGAAGAAAACTCAGCGTTTGCGTATCCGTATGACTATATGGTGGACGCGTTGCAGGAGGGCAGATTAAATCTTGATATGAATATTCCCGAGGCCTTAAAAACTATGGAAAATCCCTATGATTTTTCCGCGAGAAGTGCGCTGGGAATACCGTATTTTGCCGACCAGGGGAACGGCGCGCTTGAGTTTTGGGACGACGCTTTTTACAATGGCAAAGTATATATGCAGCACGGGATTGTCCCGGTCGTGTTGATGTATCTGCCGTATCATATTTTGACCGGGAACTATCTTCCTAACGCCGTCGCGATATCGTTTTTCACTATCGCCGCCGGGATTTTTCTGATGTTACTCTGGCGGGCGATTTCGGTAAAATTTCTAAATAAAATGCCTTATGTATTCTTTATGTGCGGTGCGGCGGCTGTGTATTGTTGCTCGTTAATAACGGTAAATCTGCATATGCTCAGAAAGTATGAAATGTCGTCCGCGGCGGGTATAATGTTCGTCGCGCTGGGAATGTATCTGTTATTTCAGGCTGTATTCAAAAAAGAAAACCTGTCGTATGTACGCTTGGGCTTTTCAGCTTTTTCGCTCGCGTTGTCTGTCGGTTGCCGCCCGAGTATGCTGCTTTCCTCTGTGATTTTAGTCGTGCTGCTGCTTCCGACGATAATTAAGAGCGGCAAAAAGACCGCGATAACAACAATCGCGGTCACCATCGTTCCGTATATCGTGGTTGCAATTCCGCTGATGCTGTATAACTATTTCCGTTTTGATTCGATTTTCGAGTTCGGCGGTTCGTATATAATTTCCACGCCGAGTTTAATGGCGTTAAAGCAGGTTAACCCCGCCGGCAAATTTTTAATGCTGTTGCAGGGAGTGCGCGACAATATTTTTGCTCCGCTTTCACTTCTTGATATATTTCCCTTTGTCAATGGTTCAACGGTAACTAGGGGTTTTGAGTATCCGTCCGTATTTTATAACGGTGTGGCGGGTATCATCAATTTCCCGGTAATGTGGTTACTATGCACTATTCTCATAGCATTTCGCAAGCTTAAAGAAGTATCGCCGGAACTTCGGCGTGTACTTATAGCGTTGCCTATTACCGCGATTTGTATAGCCGGGATTGCCTCGGCAATGGTCGGAATGGCGTTCAGATATCAGGTAGATTATATGTGGATGTTTGCGCTGGCGGCGTTGATTTGCGCGTACTTCGTGTGGGAGCGCTTCGAGAATAAGGCGCTAATCACAAAACTCCTCTCGTCGGCGTTTGTGATAAGCGCGTTGCCCTGCCTGCTTATTCCAAGCGAATCGGGAGGTATGATATTCAAGCCGGAGATTTATTATTATCTGTCGCGGGTGTTTAGTTTATATTAAAAAGGAGAAGCAATGCGAAATATATTGCTGTTGATTATTTATCTTTTCTGCACGCAGGCGGGCGTGATACTAATAAAACTCGGCTCTGAAAATACGGATTTAGGGCTTCGGCAAGGCGCGATATTTATGAGTTTCAGCTGGCAAACGCTGCTCGGGCTGGCGTTATATGTCGCGAGCTTCCTGCTGTTCGTCCACATTGTCGGCAAATATAATTTGAGCTATATAATACCGCTGCTGGGCGGCGTTGGGTATATAATTACGCTTGTGCTGTCAGTCGCGATTTTGCGCGAAAATGTTTCAGTTACGCAAATTTTAGGAATATTTGTGGTGATAATCGGGATAGTGTTGATGAATGTGAAGAAACCCGCGTAAGGGGCAAGATTTAGCTTGATGTTTCCACAGGGAATTTCGAAATCTTGTGCCTGTAAAATTGGTAAATCAACTCAACGTCCGCTATTGTGATGCCGCCATCGCCGTCAACGTTAGCCGCGCGAAATTGAGCGTCTGTAAGCGTAATTTTTTGGCGGTAATACTGATATACCATAGTTACATCAATAATATCAATTATATCGTCGTCGTTTATATATCCGTACAATACCGCCGCAGGCTCAACATATTCGGTCGTGAATTTATTGTTACTGTCTAAAACCATAACATTTCCGTCGGCGTCCGAAAAGCCGCTGATGTTTACCGTGTATTCCGTACTGCCGTCTAAATCGGAATACGGCACGGTCACGGTTTTTCCGTCAGCAGACCACATATTTGCGGTCGTTGTAAACGTTTTCGTTTCGTGGTTAGCCGCTGTCAGTGAAACCATTCCGGCGGTTAGTTTGCTCATTTGTTTATCAACCCAGTGAAGTCGGTCCCAACGAGAAAAATACCAATCATAATACAAGAGTTGGTGTAATGAATCGTGCCGTCAATTTCTTGCGTGAATATGGACGAAGCGACTTCGTACCTCAACCCGCGCCAAGAGCCCCCGGGCGGTTTGTTCCGTACATTTTTACTCACTATGAAATTGAACGCTTCTTTAGTGCCGCCGATAGTATAGAGTACAAACGTCAGGCTCCATTGGCGTACAAAATCTATCCGCTGCTGTTCCGAATGTTGTACTGCTGCGGAATGAGAATGTCCGAAGCAACCTCGCTCCGAGCCGAACACGTTGACCTCAAAAACGGCGTGTTGACAATCCTGAACGCAAAGCACAACAAGGACAGACTGATACCAATGTCTGACTCGCTTACGCAGTTGTGCCGGGCATACTCTGAAGAAGTGTTGCCAATAGGGAGCGAGTTCTTCTTTCCCTCCCCCTATGGCGGACAGCTTGCAAGCACAACAGTATACAATCGTTTCCGCGATTTACTATGGAAAGCCGGAATACAGCACTTAGGACGCGGGAAAGGTCCCAGAGTCCACGATTTTAGGCACAGTTTTGCCGTACATAGGCTTGCGAAGTGGTCGCTTGACGGCATCGACCTATACACCACCATAAAACTCTTGTCAGTCTATCTCGGTCACAAGGACCTTTCGTCAACTCAAGTATACCTACGATTGACGGCAGAGGTGTTTCCGTATGTGACAGCAAAATTTGAAACGAGTTTCGGAGATGTGTTTCAGGAGGTGCTGGTATGAAGAACTATGATTTTGCCTATCACATCACTAATTTTCTGACTGTGTATTTGCCGCGGCAGCGCAATGCAAGTCAGAATACGATTCTCTCTTACCGCGACACTTTTTCAAACCTATTGCGCTTTTGTCAGGAAGAACGCGGGATTACTCCGGAGAAGATTCGCTTTGAGAAGATTGACGCCAAGTTAATCCAAGACTTTATGCTGTGGCTGGAATCTTCTCAACACGCAAGTGCGTCTACGCGTAACCAGCGGCTTGCGGCAATCCGCTCGTTTTTTCGGTATCTGCAGATTGAGGCTCCGGAACATCTGCTGTTGGCTACAAGCATACTCGCGATACAAAAAGCCCGGAAGTCTAAGCCTGTTATGAAGTACCTAACACACGACCAAACGCAGGCGTTGTTTTTCTGCCCTGATGTAAACGACTGGGACGAACGCCGTGACTTAGCGTTACTTTATCTCTTGTACGATTCGGCGGCACGGGTGCAGGAAATCTGTGACGTAACGGTCGGCGACCTACACCTCGAATCACCGGCGACCGTCAGACTGACCGGAAAAGGTCGGAAAACTCGGATAGTACCACTATCCGCAACTGTTGCCGCGCTCTTAGCGCAATATATCTCCGAACGCGGGTTGGATGCTCCCGGCAAAGCCTCACTGCCGCTATTCGCTAATCGTCAGAACAAGAAACTAACTCGCGGCGGTGTGTCATATATACTAAACAAGTACGTTGACAGAGCGAATGAAGAAAAGGAAAACTCACTGCCGGGCGACATCACTCCGCATTGTCTGCGGCACTCTAAATCGATGCATCTGTTGGAATCGGGCGTGAATCTAATTTACATCCGTGATTTTCTCGGTCACGAGGACGTTAAGACAACACAGGTGTATGCGAAAGCAAACCCTGAACTAAAGCGCGAGGCTATCCTAAAAGCTCACGCCGATGACTCTGCTCCGCAATTACCCGCGTGGCAGGACAATCCGGGACTAATGAAGTTCCTTAAAAGTTTGGGGTAGCTCCAGGCAAGTCAAAGATTATGCGTAGACAAAGCGTTATGCTTTCTTGTTATTGCTTGATTCGTAAATAACAGTGAGCATAACGCTTTGCTGTCCATAATTTTCATTATGTTTAGCAGAACATAATGAGGGGACCTATAGTACAAGCTCGCCAATTTCACACATAGGCATATATGTTGGTGAGGTTAACAACCGCAAAATTAAGATTCATTATGCGGAGCGTTTACAAATGCGGAGTGAATATGAAAAAGCCGTGCAGATGTAACCCCTTCGGCTAAAAACACTGCGCATAATAATTTTGAGAATTGATTCGATATACTAAGATGAATCATAGAACATAATGAAACCTCCAATCTGCTATGGTTCGGAAAGGGTGTATTATGCATCAAATAACAATCGCTGATTTAATCAGCAAAACGGAGCAGGAACTGCTCAAATTAAGATACTCCGATGTATCAATGAAGTA
>JAISJH010000035.1 GCA_031261635.1 Oscillospiraceae bacterium | reverse complement strand
ATTTCAGAGGCTAATACGCGAAACAGTCTTACATTGCTTGAAAGCGGCAGGGCGGCTTACATTATCTCAACCTCCAGTACCGGGCGCGACCCCGCCGCCGACGCTGTTAAAATCAGACGCAGAGCTTGTATACTCGGTATACCCTGCCTTACTTCGCTTGATACGGCTAATGCCGTTGCCGATAGTTTTTATTCTAACTACAGCGAGATAAATACGGAGCTTGTTGACCTGAACGCTATGCGCGGCGAGCATTTGTCCGTTCCCTTCGCTAAAATGCACGGTTGCGGCAATGACTACATCTATTTCAACTGCTTTGAGCCGGATATCGCGGCGGCGGTCAGCAGTCCCGAGAGCCTTTCAGTTTTCCTCTCCGACCGCCACATCGGTATCGGCGGCGACGGCGTAATCCTCATTATGCCGCCTCTAAGCCCCGCTAACGATGCGCGTATGCGAATGTTTAACCTTGACGGCAGCGAGGGCAGTATGTGCGGCAACGGCATACGCTGTATTGCTAAGTTCCTCTATGACAAGGGCATCGTCAAAACCCGCGATATGCGTATTGAAACGCTCGCGGGTGTGCGCGAACTGCGGGTGAATACGCAGAACGGCAAGGTTTCCTCTGTTCGTGTGAATATGGGGAGCGTTGAGTACCGCAAGGACGGCGAAGCGGCCTACATCGACGTAGGCAACCCGCACCGCGTGTTGTTCGTCCCGTCGGTCGAAACGATTGACGAACAGCTTAAACAATCCGGCGCGGACTATCCGCAGTACAACAACGAATTTGTCACGGTAGTTGACCCGAACCGCCTGCAAATGCGCGTATGGGAGCGCGGCTCCGGCGAAACGTTCGCCTGCGGCACAGGCACCTGCGCGAGCGTCATTGCGGCCGTTGAAGCGGGCTACTGCGAGCTAAACAGCGATGTGCGCGTATCACTGCGCGGCGGTGAACTCTCGGTTCTCTACGACGGCAAAACGGTATACCTGACAGGCGACGCGCATTTAGTATACGAGGGAAACGTATTGATATAGATAACAG
This sequence comes from Oscillospiraceae bacterium, assembly GCA_031261635.1. Taxonomy (GTDB): domain Bacteria; phylum Bacillota; class Clostridia; order Oscillospirales; family Oscillospiraceae; genus JAISJH01. Next base: position 9,013 of record JAISJH010000035.1, on the reverse strand, counting down.
TTATCAAATATCAAATATCAGATGTCGCGCGCGGCGCGGGACGTGGGTTTTGGTATCTGTGAACGGAGTATATATGTTGAATGTAAGAAGCTGTATTCAAACGGTAAAGATTCAAGAGCTCGTCATTGCGAAGTGCCGGTAAGCTCGCGATACGTAGGACGTTACAGGCACGAAGCAATCCAGTGCCGGGAGTGTAACATACGCCTTACGTACCTACGTATCGTAAACTACTACGTCAACCCTGGATTGCTTCGCCGCATATCATCTCTACGTATCGCAAGTGCGGTGGCGGCTTCGCAATGACGGGCGGCTACGCCGCCCCAATGTCACGCACGGCGCATTGTCGCGTGGCGCATTGACATAGACACATTTACGTAGAACGGCATTGACACAAACATACTGACGCGTGGCGCGTTGATACAAACCAACTCTCCAACAAACAGAAAGGTTCCGACATATGAGTAAGATTGTTGTCCTCGATTTTGGGGGTCAGTATAAGGAGCTTATCGCTCGCAGGGTTCGGGGGCTTTCTGTGTATTCTGAAATTCACCCGGGGCGCATTAGCGCTAACTCCCTTGCGTATTTTAAGCCGGACGGCATTATACTCACAGGCGGTCCCAACAGCGTTTACGCGGAGGGTTCGCAGCGTTTTGACCCGGAAATTCTGAACCTCGGCGTCCCGGTGCTTGGCATTTGCTACGGTATGCAGCTCATCGCGCACTATTCGGGTGGCGTAGTAAAACCCGCTGAAAAATCGGAGTTCGGTGTTTTTGACTGTACATATAAGGGCAATACTATCAAGGCGCTTATGTCGCACGGCGACTGCGTTACGTCGCTGCCGGAGGGTTTTTCTGTAACGGGCTTCACGGAAAACTGCCCTATAGCCGCCTTTGAAAACCCCGCCGCTAAACTCTACGGTATGCAGTTCCACCCGGAAACCGCACATACCGAGGGCGGGACGGAGCTTATCGCGGATTTCCTGTTCAATATTTGCGGCTGTAAGCCGGATTACGACCTCGACGACGTTATCGAAACCCAGTGCGCTGAAATCCGCCGGATAGTCGGTAAGTCAAAAGTCCTGCTTGGCTTGTCGGGAGGGGTTGACTCCTCCGTCTGCGCCGCGCTTCTCGCAAAAGCCATACCGGGGCAGGCGCGCTGCGTATTTGTTGACCACGGGCTTATGCGGCTTGACGAGGGCGACCAGATTGAGGCGATATTTTCAGGGCGCGAGCTTGACTTCACGCGCGTCAACGCGGAGAAGCGTTTTCTGAAGCGTTTGGAGGGGATAACCGAACCAGAAGCCAAACGCAAGATTATAGGCGAGGAGTTTGTCCGCACCTTTGAGGACGCTAATCGAGGCAACGCCGCGCTCTATCTCGCGCAGGGAACCATTTACCCGGACGTTATAGAATCCGGCAAGAGCGAAACCGGCGGCGCGGCCACGATAAAAAGCCACCACAACGTCGGCGGTATTCCCGATAACATCAAGTTCAAGGGCATAGTCGAGCCGCTTGCGGGTCTGTTCAAAGACGAAGTACGCGCCTTGGGCAAAAAGCTCGGTCTGCCGGATTATTTAGTCGAGCGCCAGCCGTTCCCGGGTCCCGGGCTTGCAATCAGAATTATAGGCGAGATAACCAAAGAGCGGCTCGATATTTTGCGTAGAGCGGATTACATTTACAGAAGCGCGGTTGAGGAACTGCCCTTTGCCGAACGTCCGAGCCAGTATTTTGCCGTACTGACGGATATGCGGGCTGTAGGCGTTACCGGCGACGACCGCAGCTACGGCTACGTGCTTGCTTTGAGGGCGGTATACACTGACGACTTTATGACCTGCCGCTACGCTCCGCTCTCGCACGATATCCTCTCCGAAGCCTCGGCGCGGATAACTAACGAGCTTCGCGAGATAGGGCGCGTTGTCTACGATATTACCGATAAGCCTCCCGCCACTATAGAGTGGGAGTGAGTTTTGCAAATAACAGTTATCAAATATCAAATATCAGATAGCCGCGCTCGGCGTGGGACGGGGGATTTTTTATGACTGAAACTATGACGGTGCCAATGCTTACCCGGCAGATGAGGGCTATTAGCTGGCTCTTAAAACAATTGAAGTTACTGAAGTAGGTCCCCGCGGGGACATTTACAAATAATTATCCGACTTTTTTATTAGTACCCATACTCTTACTACAAGGAAGATGTTTTCCCTTATGAATAATAATAAGTACGCTATACTCATAATAGATGACTCAAGGCTCAACATTTTAGCCTTGTCTAAGATTTTATCCGCTGATTACTCGCTCTTTGCGGCTAAGTCGGGCGCGGAGGGTATCGCTATCGCTACCAAGAACCGCCCTGACCTTGTGCTTCTTGACCTTATGATGCCTGAAATGGACGGTTACGAGGTTTTCCGCCGCTTACAGCTTAATCCCGAAACACGCGATATTCCCGTTATCTTCGTCACCTCCAGTCCCGAGCAGGACAACGAGGAGGCCGCGCTCCTTATGGGCGCCGCCGACTACATCATTAAACCCTTTTCAGAGGGAGTTATAAAGGCGCGGGTTCGCACACAGCTTAAAATAATCGGCGCAATGCGCGAGATTTCGCGTTTAACCACTATCGACGGTCTTACGGGTATCGCGAACCGCCGCGGACTGAACGAGCGGCTCGAACTCGAATGGGCGCGCGGGCTTCGCGAGTGCCAGCCGTTCTCCGTCCTTATTCTCGATATTGACGATTTCAAGCTTTATAACGATACCTACGGACATCAGCAGGGCGACTTATTGCTTATGACCCTGGCGCAGATTTTCGCCGTTTCAGTTACTCACCGCAAGACTGACTTTGCGGCGCGCTACGGCGGCGAGGAGTTTTGCGTTATCCTGCCTAATACCGAGCTTATACCCGCGAAAATGATTGCGGAGCGTATACGCCTGCGGGTCGAGGCGACGCAGGTGCCGTCAATTACCGATTCCTTGACACTGACCGGAGCAACCGTCAGTATCGGCGTAGCCTGCACAATCCCCGGAAACGTGGAAACTTTCGACGAGGTAATCCTCGAAGCCGACAAGAACCTGTATACCGCAAAGAAAGCCGGGAAAAACTGTATACGCGCCAGTTTTGTTGAAAAACTTAACAATTAAGATACGGGGCGGCAGTCAATATTTTAACTTTTAGCGTCCGTTGCGACGGGGAAACCACCCCGCCGCCTGCGGGCGGCACCCCTCCCAAGAGGGGAATAGGGTTTGGACGTAAGATGCGCTACGAGGAAATGTAACCTTCAGTCACCGCAACTCTCGTCCTATTCCCCTCTTGGGAGGGGTGGCGCGAAGCGCCGGGGTGGTTTCCCCGCGCAGTGCGCGGATAATTGTCAATTATCAATTATCAATTATCAATTGACAACGGGGGGTTGTGTGATGAATTTTCTAATAGTATCAGGCCTATCGGGCGCGGGTAAGACGCGCGCGGCTGATATGCTGGAGGACCTGGGTTATTACTGCGTTGACAATATGCCCGTCGCGCTTATGCCGCGCTTTGCGGAACTGTGTTTATCCTCCTACGGGCGTTATGATAAGGTTGCGCTTGTTACGGATATTCGCGAGCGCAACGATTTTGCGGGCGGCCTGGCCAATACGCTTAAGGAACTCGATACCATCGGTATGGCTTATCAGATAATCTACCTTGACGCGGCTACCCCGAACCTTGTCAAACGCTATCGCGAAACGCGCCGCCGGCACCCTCTTGACCCGAGCGGCGTTGATTTGGCGGCGGCTATAGAGCTTGAACGCACACAGCTTGCAGACGTTCGCGGCAGAGCGGACTACGTTATCGACACGAGCGAACTGTCGCTGCTCGATTTGCAGTTCAAGCTTGTAAAACTGTTCGGAGGGTCGGAGGACGGCGGCTTTGCCGTCAATTTCCTGTCGTTTGGGTATAAGTACGCGCCGCCTATTGATTCAGATTTGATTTTTGACGTGCGCTTCCTGCCTAATCCGTTTTACGTTCCGGAACTCGCGAAGCTCTCCGGGGAGGACGAGCCTGTCTGCGACTACATTTTGGAATCGGAAGAATCGCAGGAGGCTTTAGAAAAATTCTGCGATTTCCTGTCGTACTTCGTCCCGCGTTACCGCGACAGCGGCAAGCCCGCGCTGAACGTCGCGATAGGCTGTACCGGCGGACAGCACCGCTCCGTCTGCATTGCGCGGGCCTTAGCGAAATTTATTGCGGACGAGGGCTATAAAACGTCCTGCACACACCGCGACCGCGACAGATGGGCGAGGTGACAGTTAACAGTTATCAAATATCAGATATCAGAGACGGGGAGTGGGAACGTTTGGACAGTGAATAAACAGTTAACAGTTATCAAATATCAAATATCAGAGACGGGGAGTAAGTTGTTGGATTGTGAACATAATATAGGGGCTACTGCTCCCGGTCGGGCGTTTTGCAGGGTTGCCCCTTCTATTCTTTCCGCGGATTTTTTGCGGCTTGGGGCGCAGCTTGCGTCTATGCCTAACGCCGATTTAATTCACCTTGATGTTATGGACGGTCACTTTGTCCCGAATTTGAGCCTTGGCTTGCCGGTACTCGAAGCCTTGCGCCGCTTCGACGCGGAAACGCTTATTGACTGCCACCTTATGATTGATAACCCGCTATTATACGCGGGTAAATTTGCGCTTGCCGGAGCGAATATTGTAACCGTTCACGTAGAGGCCGCTACGGACGCGGAGCTTCGCAGGGTTTTAGCTGATATAAAAAGCTTCGGGGCAACCGCCGGGCTGTCGCTCAAACCCGGTACGCCGGTTGAGGCGCTGTATCCCTACCTAGCGGACATAGGCGTCGCGCTCGTAATGGCCGTGGAACCCGGCTTTGGGGGTCAAACTTTTCAAAACTCCGCACTCGAAAAAATCCGCGACCTGCGGACGTACATAGACAAGCGCGGCATAGCTTGCGACATAGAGGTAGACGGAGGAATAAACCCCAAATCAGCAAAAAAATGCCGCGAGGCGGGCGCGGATATACTGGTAGCGGGAAACTACGTATTCGGCGCGACAGACTTAAAGCAGGCGGTAGAGAATATACGGAACGGGTGAAACGTTGGGGGGCGAACGCAATGCGTTCGCCCCTTCCCCGTCCCGGCGCACCGTCATTGCGAGCCGCGCGAAGCAATCCAAGCCCAGTACCCTCGTCCAATCCCCCGTAATTATTCATTATCAATTATCAATTGTCAATTGTATTAACCCCCGTCATTGCGAAGCACCGGTAAGCTCGCGATACGTAGGGTGTTACAGGTGCGAAGCAATCCAGTGCCGGGAGCGTAACATACGGTACGTATCGCAGGACTACTACGTCAACCCTGGATTGCTTCGCCGCATATCAATGGTACGTATCGCAAGTGCGGTGGCGGCTTCGCAAAGACGGGCAGGGCTTAGCCCTGCCCTGTCCCGGCGCAATGCGCCGGGACGGTGGACGGAGTTACGTCCGCGCACGGCGCGGGAAAACCACCCCGGCGCTTCGCGCCACCCCTCCCAAGAGGGGAATTTTGCCTCTGCGTTTATGTATAATTGCGGCAGACACGCAAATCCGCGTCCAAACCTCGTCCTATTCCCCTCTTGGGAGGGGTGCCCCCGCAGGGGCGGGGTGGTTTCCCCCGTCCCGTGCCGTGCGCGTGAATTTCGCAAGAGGTCTGTGCCGCCTATGCGCGTCACTTGCTGAACATTTCGCGTAGCTTGTACTTTATCACCTTGCCTGCGGCGTTTGTTGGGAAGCTTTCTACAAATTCTACGTAGCGCGGGGTTTTGTGTTTTGCCATTGAGGCTTTTACGTAGTCTTTTATTTCGCTTGCAGAGGCGGTTTCGCCGGGTTTTAGGATTACCGCCGCGAGGACTTCCTCGCCGTATTGTTCGTCCGCTATGCCTACTACCTGTACGTCCTGCACTTTTGGGTGGGTGTATATAAAATCCTCTATTTCCTTTGGGTAGATGTTTTCGCCGCCGCGTATAATCATATCCTTAATGCGCCCGGTTATTTTGTAGTAACCACGAGCGTCGCGGCGTGCCAGGTCGCCGGTATGGAGCCAGCCGTCAGCGTCTATCGCCTGTGCCGTAGCTTCGGGAAGCTTGTAGTAACCTTTCATTATATTGTACCCACGCGCTACAAACTCGCCGTCAACGTTGTCGGGGAGGTCTGCGCCTGTTTCAGGGTCAACTATTTTGCACTCCACTCCGTAGAATGCCGTGCCAACGGTGCCTACGCGGTCAGTTAACTCCTCGCTCGTGCTTGTCATTGTGCAGCCGGGCGAGCTTTCCGTCTGGCCGAATACTATGCAGATTTCTTTCATATTCATCTTATCGAGGACTTCGAGCATTACAGGCTCCGGGCAGGGCGAACCCGCCATAATCCCAGTCCGCATATACTGAAAGTCGGTAGCGGGAAAGTTGTCGTGACCGAGCATAGCGATAAACATTGTCGGAACGCCGTGGAAGGCGGTTATCCGCTTCTTATTGATACAATCAAGCCCCAGACGCGGAGAAAAGAACGGTATAGGCGACATCGCGCTCCCGTGCGTCACACAGGCGGTCATTGCAAGCACCATTCCGAAGCAGTGGAACATAGGCACCTGTATCATCATTCTGTCGTAGGTCGATAAATCCATACCGTCGCCAATGTTTTTGCCGTTGTTGGCTATATTATAGTGCGTGAGCATTACGCCCTTAGGAAAGCCGGTGGTTCCCGAAGTATACTGCATATTGCAAACGTCATCGGGTTTTACAACGCTTGCCTGAGCCGCGAGTTCGGCGGGTGTTACCTCGCTGGCTTTTTTTAAGGCCTGCGTCCAGTGGCGGCAGCCGGGCTGTTCGCTGTCGATAGTGATTACGTTGCGTAAAAAAGGTAGTTTTGCGCTAAAGAGTTGTTCGCCCGGCTCGAGTGTTTTTAGTTCCGGGACTAACGTATGTATTATAGAGGCATAATCAACCTCCTTAGTACCGTCCGCGAAAACCAAAGTATGCGTATCGCTTTGCCGCAGTAGAAATTCCGTCTCGTGTATTTTATAGGCCGTGTTGACAGTAACCAGTACAGCCCCGATTTTCACAGCCGCCCAGAACGTTATGAACCACTCGGGGACGTTGCCGCACCATATCGCGACCTTATCCCCCGGGCGAACGCCTAAAGCAATCAGCGAGCGGGCGAACTCGTCAACGTCCTCGCGAAACTCCGCATACGTCCGCGTATAGCCGGAGCGGTGGTAGCTTGAACCCTCGCGGACGGGGTGTTCGAGCGTTGAATAGTCGAACGCGAGCTTATTCGGGAAGTGCTTGCACACTCTGTCAAATACCTGCGGTAAAGTTAGATTGACAAGCTGCTTTTTAGGCCAGAAGTATTTGCCGTTTTTCCGGTTATCGTTATATAATAAATCGCCGGAGGCGAAATCCTTTGCGAAGTGCGTTGCGATATAGCTGACGAAATCCTTAAACGGCGCGTCCGCGTCATCGGGATAGAGCGCGTCGGTATCCCCGAGCCATTCAAAGGATACGTAGCCGTCGAAGTTTATCGAGCGCAGCGCCATTATGGCTTTTTCAATCGGGATATCGCCGTCGCCCATTGCCGTATAGGCCGCGCCGCCGAATTTGTAGTTGTCAACGCCGCTCTGCTTAATGCTGTCGCGCAGGTGGACGTATTTCACCATTGTTCCGAGGTTGTCAATCGTCTGCGCGGGAGTTTCGCCGCTGTGGTCTGCTCCGCCGCTATGCACGGTATGGTCAACGTCCCACAAGGCGCCCACCGAGTCGCTTCGGAAGCCGGCTAAGAGATTGCGCAGTCGCGCCGTGTCGCTGTAATTCCCCTTGCTCTCGACAAGGAGCGTTACGCCGTAGGCCTCGGCAAAGGGCGCGAGTTCGTCGATAGCCTCGATAACCGCCGCGTCGTTGTCGTCCTTAGTCGTGTAGTCGTCAATTTGCAAGCGGACATACTTACTGCCTAAACCCGAGGCCGTTTTAATATAGCTCTGCGCCTCCTGCCTACGGGCTTTCGCAACCTGCGTGGAGCTGAAATTCTGCCGGAGCTTTTCGCCGTTTTCTGAAAGCTCGGGTCCTATCGAAAAACAGGTCAGCCCGATTCCCATAGCGTCAAGCTCGGCTCGCGTAGCCGCGTGGGCGGTATTCGCGAATTTGTCATAGGTCAGGGTCTTAGGCCCGAGGTCGCGTACCTCGAAGCCGCTAAAACCTTGCTCGCGGGCAAGACGGCAGGTTTCGTCCCAGTTCTTAGTGCGGCAGCCGATTGTTGAGAATGCCAGTTTCATAGTGATGTCCTCCATTTTGTTCAGTTAACAGTTTTGTTCAGTTAACAGTTATCAAATATCAAATATCAGAGACGTGGGGTTGGACGGGGGTTGCGCGCTAGCCCCGCGCCGTGCGCGGACATCTGATATTTGATATTTGCACTCTGATAACTATGTACATTTGGGGAACAAAAAAATCGTCCCCCGAGTTCCAGCCTTTTGAAATTTAACATTCAAAGGCTTAAAAGTCGAGAAACGAAAGCTAACTTCCGCGGTACCATTCCCGTTGCCGCGACAATAATCGCGACCGCTCTGACCGGTCTGTCAACCGGCGTTGTTTGTTAACGGTGGCGTGCGTTCCACCGGAGAACATTACTCGGCAAGCGCCTTTCACGTTTCCGCTCGGAGGGGAGCGGCGTCTAAGCATAACCCACTGCCTCTCACCAAACGGCAGCTCTCTGTGCGGCTGTGACCTATCGCCTTACCTCGTCATCGCGTTTAGGGTATTATAACACGTCGTTTTGCGTTTGTCAAGAGGGATTTTTTACAAATAACAGTTATCAAATATCAAATATCAGAGACGAAAGGTTTGGACGGGGTTGCGCCCTGCGGGGAAACCACCCCCGTCTTATGTCCCCGCACTGTGCGCGGGGTGCGCCGTCCCGGCGCACCGGCATTGCGAAGCACCGGTACGCCCGCGATACGTAGGGCGTTACAGGTGCGAAGCAATCCAGTGCCGGGAGC
>JAISJH010000060.1 GCA_031261635.1 Oscillospiraceae bacterium | reverse complement strand
GCGAAACCAGCGAAAGCTGACCGCAAATAAAATTTACCCTGACTCAGGGAAACAAGAAGTGAGGACCCCAAGATGTACCAAGACAAGACCCTTATCTGCAAAGACTGCGGCCAAGAATTTACCTTCACCGCAGGCGAACAGGAGTTCTACAACGAGCGCGGATTCCAGAACGAGCCGCAACGCTGTAAATCCTGCCGTGACCAACGTAAAACCGCTTCGCGCGGACCCCGTGAGTTCTTCGTAGCAACCTGCGCGCGCTGCGGCGGAGAAGCCCGCGTGCCGTTTGAGCCGAAGACAGACCGCCCGGTCTATTGCAGCACCTGCTTCGCGGAGATGCGCAGAGACTAATTCAGTTAACAACTATCTGTTAACAGTGAACAGTTACGGGGGTTGGGACGGCATTTGCCTCTTAACCCCTGTTTGTGTTAACACACAACACCATTTACAAGGGGGTTAGCCATTATGACCATAACTCGTGATACGCTTATAAGCGATATTCTCCAGACAGCTCCTGACACGGCGAAGCTTTCAGAGCTTTTTGCCGGAATTGGTATGCACTGCCTCGGCTGTGCGCTCTCGTCCGAAGAAACGGTCGAGGAAGCCTGCCTGGCGCACGGAAACGACGTCGACGCCTTTTTGAAGGACGTTAACGACGCTATGACCTTTACGCTTTCTAAAAACACGCTTATCGCTGACGTACTGCGCTTCGCACCGGAGTGCGAGCCTGTGTTTTATTCGTTCGGAATGCACTGCCTTGGCTGTTCGATTTCCTCCGAAGAATCCTTGGGCGAAGCCGCCGAAGCTCACGGAGTAGACGCGGACGAGCTGATTACAAAATGCAAAGAAGTAATAGAAGATTTCGCGGTTGCGTAAAACCGCTGGGGTGGATGATGCGCCGTGCGGGGGAGGAATCCCCCGCACGGCGGCGTTTTGTGTGGCTATATGCCGCGAATTGTATCGCGTATGCAACCGGGAGTTTCACACTCGATACGGTGCGATTCATAGCTACCTTGAAAATGCAGCTTGCCGCCGCAACGCGGGCAAGTTAAAGCCACAATCTCCGCACCCGCTAATTGACACTCGTATATTGCCATTTCTATTTGACGGTATTCGTCAATGATTTCTTGTGTTATACGTGAGCGTGGTCTAACCATCGTTTGAGTAGCCATATAAAACCCCCCTTATAAATTCGTTGTGTTTGATTGTAACGCCAGCTTCCCGAGCGCGTTCAAGCGCGTCGAGTATGAGATAGCGTCTGTCGCTGACAGTTAAATTCGGAGCCGTTTTAGCCGCCGTATAACTTGCCCTAAATTCGTCGTTCCAACTGCGAGCTGGCAGAATGGTATTGCGAAATGTTCTGTGTCCGTAGTATTCGTGTGCAAGAACTGCCCGTTCACTCATTAAATCGCGGGGGTGAATTGAATTTACATCGGGAAAAACGTTTGCGCCGACAAAAATAGTATCGTAACTATCAGAATAGTTAGTTTTTGCGAAGTCGACAAACACAAACACCGATAAATCGGCCCCGATAGCCGTTATCTCGCGTTTCAAGTGTTCGACTTCGGCGGCGGTCAGCGTTCTCAGCGGACTTCGCCGCAGACCGTTGGCCTCGCGCTCTAATTCTCTGTTCATATATCCAGTATACCACAACCCACCCGTTTTGTCAACTATCGCGGGTTGACGTGTATCGTGCAATGCTTAATCTTCGGGAACTCACGTTCCAGTAGGTTGTGGAGGTTGTCGGCTATTTGGTGGGCTTCGTAGAGCGTTTGGTTGCCGTTGGCAGAGATTTCTATGTCGGCGTAGACGCGGGCGTTGAATACTCGCGTTTTTAAGTCGTCCAAACGTAGTACGCCGGGGCAGGTTTTTATTGCCACCGCTATCTCGGCCTGAAGCTTCGGGTCGGCGGCGTGGTCTGTCATAGCCTTTGACGCCGAACGGAATATGTCCACCGCGGATTTCAGTATCAACAGGCTTATCAGCACACCCATCAGCGGGTCAGCCCAGGTCAGACCCAGCTGCGCGAGCGCAATGGCCGCGAATACCGCCGCGTTTGAGACTATATCCGCGCGGTAGTTCAACGCGTTCGCGCGGAGAATTATGCTGTCGCGCTTTTTCGCCTCGCCCATTGTCGTGAAATACATCGCGAATTTTACTACGATTGATATTCCCGCCACTGCCATCGCGAGCGCGGAGGGGGCTTCGAGCGTTCCCGATATTTCCGTCAGCATTATTTTTATCGCGTCCGCAAGCACGCCTATACCGACAACCGCGAGGATTGCCGATAGAATAAGCGACATAAGCGGTTCAAGCCGCTCGTGGCCGTAGGGGTGGTCGGCGTCCGCGTCCTTGCCGGACATTTTGAGCGCGGCAAGCGTCAGAACGCTCTGGAACATATCGGAAGCGTTATCGGCCGCGTCCGCAAGCAGCGCCGCCGAATGGAAAACTAAACCCGCCGCGAGCTTACCGCCCGATAACAGCGCGTTTAGTACAAGATTTGTAACCGTGACATTTGACAACGTGCAATTCCTCCCCTCCCGGGCGTGTGATATTATGGCTATTATGTCCGCCACGGCGGGGAAACCACCCCGCCGCCTGCGGGCGGCACCCCTCCACAGAGGGGATAGGGGTTGGACGTGGGTTGCGTTCTACGGGGGGGGCGTCCTCGAAGCCCCCATCAAATCCCGTCCAAACCCTCGTCCTTATCCCCTCTGTGGTGGGGTGCCCCCGCAGGGGCGGGGTGGTTTCCCCGCGCCGTGCGCGGTCGCTCTACATCATCGCAGCCATATCATTAGGGCGGTTATATCAGACGGGCTTACGCCGGATATACGTGAGGCCTGACCGAAGTTTTCCGGCTTTACGGCGTTCAGTTTTTGCCGCGCTTCTAGCCTTAGCGTCCCTATCGCGTTATAGTCTATGTCCGGGGGGAGCTTTCGGTTTTCGAGCCGCTTAAAATCCTCGGCTTCGCGCTCCTGACGTTTTAGGTAGCCCTCGTATTTGATTATCAGTTCCGCTTCGTAGGTTACGTCCGGCGGTAGGTCTGCCGCTAAACCGAGCTTTTCGAGCAAGGTGTCGTAGTCATTCTCCGGGCGTTTCAGTAAATCTGCAACGCTGTTGCCGGGTGGCACGTAGCTTGTGCGTAGCCGCTCAATTTCGCGCTCTATTGCGTCGCGCTTTTGCTCGAACGCGGCGAAACGCTCGTCTGACACTAAACTTATCTTATGCCCGGTTTCGCGCAGACGCAGGTCGGCGTTGTCGTGCCTGTGCAGTAGGCGGAACTCGTTGCGACTTGTCATAACGCGGTACGGCTCGTTCGTTCCCTTTGTTATGAGGTCGTCAATCAGTACGCCGATGTAGCCGTCGCTTCTGCGTAGTATAAGCGGCTCGCGCTTTTTAATTTTCAGCGCGGCGTTTGCTCCGGCCACAAAACCCTGCACGGCGGCCTCCTCGTAGCCGGAGGTTCCGTTGAACTGCCCCGCTCCGTACAGACCCGGCAGGGCTTTGCACTCGAGCGTCAGCGACAGTTCCGTAGGGTCAATACAGTCGTATTCAATCGCGTAGGCGGGGCGCGTGATATCGGCGTTTTCAAGCCCGGGGATAGTGCGAAGCATTTCGACCTGCACGTCAAGCGGGAGGCTCGAACTAAAACCCTGTATATATAACTCCCCGGTATTTGCGCCCATCGGCTCTATAAACAATTGGTGGCGCGATTTATCGGCGAAGCGGACGACCTTATCCTCTATCGAGGGGCAATAGCGCGGTCCCACACCCTGTATCACGCCGCTGTAGAGCGGGCTTCTATGCAGGTTTCGACGTATCACTTCGTGAGTTCGTTCGTTTGTGTAAGTCAAATAACAGTCAATAGCGGGATTTTCAAACCCGCCCGAATGTTCACCGTCGAAGCTAAAAACTTGGTGCGGCTCGTCGCCCTTTTGGCGTTCCATTTTTGTAAAATCTACCGTTTTGGCGTTTACCCTCGGCGGTGTACCTGTCTTAAAGCGGCGCAGGGTACAGCCGAGTTTTATAAGCGCGTCCGATAATTTGTCAGCACCGTGCATACCGTCCGGGCCCGAGGCGCGGGACGTTTCGCCGACTATCGTCCTGCCGTTCAGGTAGGTTCCGGAGGCTATCACTATCGCCTTACAGTTGAATATTTCGCCGAACTCCGTTGTAAGCTCCCAGTTGTTACCGCTTCGTGAAATAGAAACTACCTCCGCTTGTGAAAGCCGGAGGTTTTCGCAGTTTTCTAAGGTCTGCTTAATCGTTTCGCGGTAGCGCGAGCGGTCAACCTGCGCTCGGAGCGAGCGGACGGCGGGGCCTTTAGCGGAGTTTAACATTCGGAACTGCAAGCCGCAGCTGTCGGCGGCGCGTCCCATTTCCCCGCCGAGCGCGTCCAGTTCGCGAACGAGCTGACCCTTGCCAGTGCCACCGATTGCGGGATTGCAGGGCATATTCCCCGCCGCGTCAAGGTTTATCGTGAAGCAAACCGTGTCGCAGCCGAGCCGCGCAGCGGCTAGCGCGGCCTCCGTCCCGGCGTGTCCCGCGCCTATAATCGCTATGTCGCAATGATTTATTCCCAATTGAAAGTTATTCCCTCTGTTTGCAGTATGTCGCTGGCCTGTCTGAAATGCGTGCAGGTTTGGAAAGCGTCGGCAAGCGCGAGCGGGTTGCGCGCGCCCGGGTGCGCCGCCGATAGCACCGTATGTTGCGTGTTGGTTATCAGTTTTCCGAGGTTTTTCGCGTCCGCGCCCCAAAGCAGGAATATTATACCCTGTTCAAGCGTGTTGAGGTATTCAAACAGGGCTCGTGAAATCCCGAAGTCCGACCAGATTTTGGCGTGGGAGCGGCTCTCGCCCTGCTTGCAAGTCAGAAACGTGTTCCAGAGAAGCACGCCCTTTGAAACCCAGCGCGTTAAGTCTCCACAGGAAACGTCCGGCTTAAACCCGTTGCTTTCAATCACGCCGTAAATCTGTTTGAGCGATTTAGGCAGGGCTTTGTGTTCGCTATCAAGCGAATAGGGAACGGAAAACGCCAGCCCGTGAGCGTCCCCGGCGTTAGGATAGGGGTCCTGCCCGACGACGACAATCCGCACGTCAGAAGGCGCGATAAGAAACAGCGAGCGGAAAACGTCAATCTTACGAGGGGGACACAGCGCTCCGGCGGCATACTCCGAGGCAAGAAACGCGTCAATAGCGCCCCAGTCAACGCTTAAGACCGCGCGCCAGTTGAAAAAGTTCTCGGTCATAAGGCAAAATCTCCTTTTTACAGTTAACAGTTATCAAATATCAAATATCAGAGACGGGGGTTAGGACGTAGGGGCGCGCATCTCTGATATTTGATATTTGATATTTGATAACTGTTATTTATAATTCACGCTGCGTTTTCAAATTGCGAGTTGTAGAGCTGGGCGTAGAAGCCGCCTTTTTCCATTAGCTCGTCGTGGGTGCCTTGTTCTACAATGTCGCCGTCTTTCATACAAAGGATTAGGTCGGCGTTGCGTATTGTGCTGAGGCGGTGGGCTATAATGAAGCTCGTGCGCCCCTCGAGGAGGTTATCCATCGCGCGTTGTATAAGGATTTCCGTGCGCGTATCGACGCTTGAAGTCGCCTCGTCGAGAATTAGGATTTTAGCGTTCGCGAGTATAGCGCGGGCTATTGTGAGAAGCTGTTTCTGCCCCTGTGAGATGTTTGTGGTTTCCTCGTTCAGGACGAGGTTATAGCTCTCCGGCAGGGTTCGGACGAAGTGGTCAACCTGCGCGGCTTTAGCGGCGGCAATGACTTCCTCATCAGTCGCGCCGAGTTTGCCGTAGCGGATATTTTCCATTATCGAGCCGTTATAGAGCCAGGTGTCCTGCAAGACCATACCGAACTCGGAGCGTATATCGCGGCGTTTGTATCTCGCGATGTCCTTGCCGTCGATAAGGATTTTGCCGCCCTGTATATCGTGGAAGCGCATTAGGAGCTTAACCATAGTCGTCTTACCGGCGCCCGTGGGACCGACAATCGCGACCTTCTGCCCGGCTTTGACAGTCGCGCTGAAATCGTGAATGACCGTTTCGCCGGATTTTTTCTTTTTAGGCTCCGCGTCCTCGTCCTCTGCTCCCGCGAGCTTCTTGACTTTTTTCTTTTCGCCGGGGAAACCACCTCCGGGCGGCGGGAAGTCCGGCATACCGCCTTTTTTCCCTTTCTTGCCTTTTTTGGCTTCCATTTCTTCCATTTTCTTTTTCATTTGCGCGAACATATCGTCCTCGTCGTCCTCGTCTTTTTCTTTGTATTCGTAGGCGAAATTGACGTGCTCAAAGGTTACGTCGCCCTCAATCGGGTTATCTTGCACGTTGAACAGGGTGTCGACGTCCTGCTCCTCGTCGGCTTCGAGGAACTCAAAGATACGCTCGGCTGCGGCCGCTATGCTCTGGATTTGGCTTGAAATATTCGCGAGCTGAGTGATAGGCTGCGTGAAACTGCGGATATAGGTTATAAACGCCTGTATCTCGCCTATGCCAAGTTTGCCCTGGCTTGAAAGGTAGGCTCCGTACATACAAATCGCCACGTAACCGAGGTTGCCGACGAAGTTCATCATAGGCATCATCAGTCCCGTGAGGAACTGCGCTTTCCAGGCCGTGTTATAGAGCGCGTTATTCTGCTCGTCGAAGTCGCGCAGGACGCGTTCCTCGCCGTTGAAGGCCTTGATAACGGTATGGCCGGAGAAAATTTCCTCAACAACTCCGTTGACCGTTCCGAGTAGTTTTTGCTGGGCTCTGAAATACTTCTGCGATACCTTAACCATAAATAGGGTGACGAGCACGGAGCCCGGTATCATTAAAAGCGCAATCAGAGTCAGCTGCCAGGAAATTGTTATCATCATCCACAGCACGACGACGAGCGTTATGACGGTGTTGATAATCTGCGTAACCGTGGAGGTGAGGTTCTGCCCTAAGGTGTCAACGTCGTTTGTCAGGCGCGAGAGAACCTCGCCGTGAGTCATCGAGTTGAAAAAGCCGAGGGGCAGCTTGTTGATTTTATCTATGATGGAGTTTCGGAGGTTATAGGTGATTTGCGTCGTAACGCCAATCATCGTAATACCCTGAATGTAGGAAAATATCATACTGAGCGCGTACAAGCCGAGCAGAAGCCCGAGAGTAACGGTAATCCCGCTCAGCACCGGCGCCCAGATAACGACCGCGCCGTTCGCCTGCGACATAACCGCGCCCGCGAGGTCGTTTGTGACATGTCCGAGGATTTTCGGCACGAATAGGCCTAAGGCGTTTGCGATTGCCGAAAGAATAAACACAAGAATGAGCTTTGCCATAAACGGCTGCAAAAAGCTCAAGAGTTTTTTGATGCTTTTTTTAATATCGTGCGGCTTTGCGTTATTATTACGCATAAAAGCCATTGGTCCTCCCGGTCCTGGTCCCATTATGC
>JAISJH010000033.1 GCA_031261635.1 Oscillospiraceae bacterium | reverse complement strand
ATTTTTCTGATGCCAACCCCGTTGATGCTCATAAACACAGCGGTGGCCTTGGTCTTTGCGCTGAACTTCTCGGGGGTTCCTGAGAAAGTCCGGCCGCAGGCCTTGCATTTGTAGCGCTGATAGCCTTTACTGACACCATTTTTCCTGGTTTTTTCACTGCCGAAATGCTTGCATATCATTGCAAATCCCTCCTGACTAATCTTTTCCCTTAGTATACCACAATTTTTTTGTTATTGCAATAACCAGTTACCAATGTCTCCACAGAGGGGATAAGGACGAGGGTTTGGACGAAGGTTACGGAGATGTGACTCCCCGCAGGGCGCACCCCACGTCCAAACCCCATCCCCTCTGTGGAGGGGTACGCCCGCAGGCGGGGGGTGGTTTCCCCGCGCCGTGCGCGGGGCAGGGCTTGCCCCTGCCCGTCATTGCGAGCGCCGCCGCACTTGCGATACGTAGGACGTTTAGGCGCGCGGCAATCCAGTGCCGGGAGCGTAACATACGTATGTTGCCCCTCCGGCACTGGATTGCTTCGCACCTGTAACATTGTGCGTATCGCGGGCTTACCGGTGCTTCGCAATGACGGGGGAGGGCGGGTTTGAAACCCGCCCCTACGTTCCGCGGTGCGTCCCCGCAACCCTCGTCCAAACCCTCGTCTCTGATATCTGATATTTGCTAACTGTTAACTGAACCATCGTCTCTGATATTTGATATTTGTTAACTGTTATCTGCACTCCGCGCTCCGCGCGGAGTGCATTGACAAATCCTTTCGAATGGTGTAAAATATATCGAACGGAGGTTTTTACATATGGCAAAGATACTTATTGTAGACGATGAACCGGCTATCGTTGATATATTGCGCTATAATCTTATAAAAGCGGGCTACGGGGTTGTTCAGGCCTATGACGGTAAACAGGCGCTCGCGGTCGCGCAGGACGAAACTCCCGACTGCGTACTGCTTGACGTTATGCTCCCCGTTATGAACGGCTTCGAGGTCTGCCGCGAGCTTCGCAGACGCGACAAGCTTTTGCCAATCCTAATGCTCACGGCGCGGGAGGAGGAGCGCGACAGGATATTCGGACTTGACCTCGGCGCGGACGATTACATCGTTAAACCTTTTTCCGTGAAAGAGGTGCTTGCGCGGGTAAAATCAAACCTGCGCCGCAGCGGAGCGCTCGAGGACGCGCACCCGCAGGACAGGGAAACGATAACGGCAGGGCGGCTCACGCTCGAGCCTTTTACGCAGAGGGTGCTGAAAGACGGCAACGCGCTCGAAACCTCGCAGCGTGAGTTTGAGCTTTTGCGCTATATGGCGGCGGGAGCCGCAAACGAGGTTTTTTCGCGAGACCGCCTAATGAGCGAGGTTTGGGGCTACGAATACGTAGGCGACGCGCGGATAGTAGACGTAGCGGTGCGCCGCCTACGCGAAAAACTGGAGGACGACCCCGCAAGCCCGACAATACTACTGACAAAACGCGGCTCGGGGTACTATATTTGTAGTTGAGGCGTGGGTGTATTAGGCCTGTCCTAAAATCTTTTTTGCGGTCTAATGTAGGGGGCGATGCCCACATCGCCCCGAATATTGTACAATTTCACGTATCACGTATAATGGCAAAACCCGGTGGGACGATGTGGGCATCGTCCCCTACGAGGGTACGCAAGGTCTTATACCCGCTCTGCAAAACCATAATTTTACATCGTAAATTTTCGACGGTTTTTTCTTGCAATTCGCGTTATAATGCTGTATAATATGTATGTTATCAAATTTGGAGGGTTTATCTATGACTTTCGCGAAGGCTTTATATATTCGTTTCACGTCCTTTGTTCTCTCGGCGGTTTTACTTATGTCGCTTACGATTATGGCTACGGGAACGGCGCTGGTGTTTTCCGACGTGCCGGAGACCGCCTGGTATTTTGACGCGGTTAACCTGCTTGACCAGAAGGGTTTGCAGCCGGGTTACGGCGACGGCACCTACCGCCCGGAGCTCACGCTCACTAAGGGCGAACTGCTTCGGCTGCTCGCTACGGCGGTGGTGCCGGAATGGACGGACGGGCGGGGAGCGGTGTCGTACTACTACGCCGCGCTTGAAAACCGTCTGATTATGTCCGGCGAGTTCCCGGAGGACAAGCTCAATACAGCTATAACGCGATACGACGCGGTGCTTCTCTTGACGCGGGCTATCGAAAACGTTCAGGGAACGCCGATAGCCGTAACCGCCGGGATTTCGAGCCGCATAGCGGACAACGCGAATATACCTGAAAAATACCTCCACGCGGTACAGGCGGCGTATTCAGCGGGACTTGTAAGCGGGACAAGCTCCGGCAAATTCGGCGGCGAAGCGTACGTTTCGCGGGCTATGGGCGCGGTAATGTTACAGCACTTGCTTCAGCCCTCTACGCGCACACCGATAACGTATATTGAGGTTCCCGTTGCAAGCCCGGCGGCTTCGGCTCCCGCCCCTGTCCCGGTTCCTGTGCCTGTTCCCGTACCTGTTCCGACACCCGCGCCCGCTCCCGCTGTTGTTGATAGTGACTGGTTTTCTGACGCGGCTTTTATCGGCGACAGTTTAACGCACGGGCTTTACCTTTACGGTAAATTTCGCACTCCGACCTATTTTTACTCAACAGGTATGAGCATTTACAGGGTCAATAAAGCCGTATTCACCTCGCCCGGCGGCGGCGATAACCTGTCGCTTGAAAAGCGGCTTCCGCCCGGTAATTTCAAGAAAATTTACGTACTGCTCGGGGTTAACGAACTCGGCTCCTACGTCGGCGACTTCATTGACTCTTACGGAACGTTTATCGACAACCTCAAAGGCTATTGCCCGGACGCGACAATCTACGTCCAGAGCGTTCTGCCCGTAAGCAAGGAAAAAAGCTCCTCCGGCAGCGTGTTCACCCGCGCGCGCGTGCAAAGCTTCAACGAAGCCCTGCGCGAACTTGCCGCGACTAAAGGCGTGAAGTACGTTGACGTATTTGAAGCGCTCGCGGACGCGGACGGCTACCTCCCCGCAAACTACACCTGGGACGGCGTGCATTTGAATAATTCAAAATATAAACTCTGGGTGGATTACCTGAAAGCAAACACTTGATTCAAATAACAGTTATCAAATATCAAATATCAGAGACGAAGGGTTGGACGTAGGTTGCGGGTCGCACAAAGTAAACGTAGGGGCGGGTTTGAAACCCGCCCTCCTTCGCGTTTCGCAATTATAAATAACCCGCACAATCCTGTAGGGGCAGGGCGAAGCCCTGCCCGTGGTGCGCCCTCCGGCGCACCGTCATTGCGAAGCCGCCACCGCACTTGCGATACGTACCATTGAAACGCGGCGAAGCAATCCAGGGTTGACGTAGTATCCTGCGATACGATGTATGTTGTCCTCCCGGCACTGGATTGCTTCGCACCTGTAACGCCCTACGTATCGCGGGCGTATCGGTGCTTCGCAATGACGGGGCAGGCTTCGCCTTGCCCCCGCGCCCTGCCCTCGCGCGCGGCGCGGGGACGTGGGAAGGGCGGGTTTGAAACCCGCCCCTACGTACCGTAATATTGCACTCTAAGCTAAACTTTCAAACGCTTACGCAAGGCCTCCTGCAATAAAGCTGAAAAGTTGATATTAGCGGACAGCGCCTCGTTATTCAGCCACGTCGGTATAGTGAGCGTTTTCCGCGTCGTAAGCGCCTCGTAGCGTTTTTTGTACGCCTCGGTATCGGCCTTGATAATATTTACAAAGTCCGGCTCCGAAACCTTTAGATTTTGAGAGGGCGGCGGGATTTCGTTGCCGTCTTGTTCATAAAAATAAAGGCACATTTCAAGAGCATCTTCCGCCATTTCCAACGCTTCGGCAAGTGTATCACCGCAGGTCTGGCAGCCGAATAAATCGGGAAACTCAACGGCATAGCCCTCTTTTGTAGGAATAAATATTGCGGGATAGGTGTACTTCATAAGATAAACTCCTTTCAAAGTTTTAGCTTACAACAATCCGGCTTTTTTAAGGATTGATTTTGCCGTAATTTCGTTGACTTCGCTCCCGCGCGGAACGTAAATTTTTTGTTTTGGGTTCTTAAGATTTATAACATAGTTATGCTTGCTGCCGCTCTTGAGTTCCCAGCCGCCCCGCCGCAATTTACGCTCAAGCTCCGAACGTTTCATAAGCCCCACCTCTTAATAATATCTTGCTAATATTATAGCACGCGGCATAGGTATTTGTCAATAGCAAAAGGAGAGCGCAAACGCGCTCCCCCTTTGTTCATCTCACAGAGAACAAATCTGTCACTATCGCCAAAATTGAATACAGAGTCTCAACCGGCAAACTTTCCACATAAACCGCTTTACGTTCAGCGGCGGTTACGTCAATCAGGCGCACCTGGTCGCACATTACGAAGCCTGTCGTCGCGCATTTCCCGGCTAAAGCTACGTGCGTTAAATAAGCTTTTTCAGTATTAGTAACAGGGCAAACTATGCGGTTCCCGGTCAGCGCGTTGTAATCGTTATTGCTCACGACTACAGCCGGACGAAAGCCGGATTGTTCGTGTCCGCGAACAGGGTCAAGGACGAGTTTTATTATATCTCCCTGTTTCATTGCGGCTCATCGCCCCAGTCTATTATTTCATTTCCGATCGGTGTTCCCCAGTCCGCGACGTCGCATTGCAGAGTTCCCTTATAATTTTTGAGCGTTTGGTGAAACTCCTCCGCTAACCTCCTGATTATTTCGTTAGGAGGCTCGGTTTTAGGCGGTTCGATTGCGGCGTTATATTTATCAATCGAAAGGGAAGGACGTATTGCCGTTTCCGTCACAGTAATCACCTCACTAAAAACTACACACGGAGAGCGCAAACGCGCTCCCCCGTATCTGATATTTGATATTTAATATCTGCACTCTGTCACTTTACCAAGCTCGCGACCTCGTCGGCGAAATTGTCTACCTTTTTCTCAATCCCCTCGCCGGCCTCGAAGCGTGTGAAGCGCGTTAGCTTGATTGTGCCGCCGGCGGCTTTCGCAACGTTCTCCACGTGTTTCGCGACTGTTTCGCCCTCGCCTTTTACGAATGGCTGGTTTGCGAGGCACACGTCCTCGAAAAACTTGTTCATTCTGCCCTTGACCATTCCGGCGGCTATAGCCTCTTTTTTGTCGGCGGGAAGGTCTTTTTTCTTTTCGTCGGTCGCGAGTTCCTCTAAGGCCTTAGCCTTTTGAACGGCCTCCTCCTCGCTGGCGGCGGCTTCGGAAACCGCGCTGCTGTCGAGGTACAGCGGGCGCATCGCGGCAATCTGCATCGCGAGGTCTTTGCCGAGCGTTATGACCTCCGCGTTATCTGCGGCAATTCCGTCGGTTTCAAGCCGTATCAGAACGCCGATTTTGCCGCCCATATGCACGTAGGACACGTTCGTCCCCGCCTCGTAGCGTTCAAAGCGGCGGATTTGGATATTTTCGCCTATTACCTGCACCCGGTCGACCAGCACGTCTTTAACGGGCTTGCCCTCGCCGGGGAAATCGAGCGCGAGTAAGGCTTCAAGGTCTTTTGGGTCTTTGTCAATTACGATAGCCGCGAGGTCCGCGCCGAACTTTTGGAACGTTTCGTTTTTAGCCGCGAAGTCGGTCTCAATATTGACCTCGACAATCCCGGCGGGTTTTCCGGCTTCGGCGATAGCCGCTACAATGCCCTCTGCGGCGATACGCCCGGCCTTTTTCTGCGCCGTCGCAAGCCCCTTTTCACGGAGCCACAGTACGGCCTTATCGAAATCACCGTCCGATTCGGTGAGCGCTTTTTTACAATCCATCATACCCACGCCCGTAGTTTCGCGCAGGTTTTTTACGTCAGTTGCTGTGAAAGCCATTGTTATGCTACCTCCCCTGCCGCGTCGATAGCGGCGTCTTTAGCTGAACCCTCGGCGGCCGAAGCGCCCTCCGGGTCCGCGCCCTGGCGTCCCTCCTGTATGGCGTTCGCCATAGTCGCGGAAATGAGTTTTATCGCGCGTATAGCGTCGTCGTTGCCGGGAATTACGTAGTCGATTTCGTCCGGGTCGCAGTTCGTGTCAACAATCGCGACAATCGGGATACCGAGCTTGCGCGCCTCGGCGATAGCGTTGCGCTCCTTGCGCGGGTCGATTATAAACAACGCGCCGGGCAGGCGTTTCATTTCCTTAACGCCGCCGAGGTATTTTTCGAGCTTCGTAATCTCGCCGTTCAGCTTGATGACTTCTTTTTTGGGAAGCAGGTCGAACGTGCCGTCCTCCTCCATTTTGCGAAGCTGCGTAAGGCGGTTGATACGCGTCGTCATAGTCTTGAAGTTAGTAAGCATACCGCCGAGCCAGCGGGCGTTTACGTAGTATTGCCCGGCGCGTTCGGCTTCCTCCTTGACCGCTTCCTGAGCCTGCTTTTTCGTCCCGACAAAGAGAAGCGATTTACCCTCCTCCGCAAGCGAGCGCACGAAATTATACGCGTCGTCGAGCTTCTTGACGGTCTTTTGCAGGTCGATGATATAGATGCCGTTGCGCTCCATATAGATATAGGGAGCCATTTTGGGGTTCCAGCGTCTGGTTTGGTGTCCGAAGTGGACGCCCGCCTCCAAAAGCTGTTTCATTGATACGACTGCCATTGGTTGTGTCCTCCGTTTGTAAAAATTTGTTTGACCTCCACCCGGGGGGACAGTTAACAGTGAGCAAATATCAAATATCAGATATTTGCCGAATAGTTAACCGCACAGGTTATTACAATCCCGAGTGTGTGGGATTTTACCATTATACCACACCGGATAAGCCTTGTCAAGTGGCGCAATTCAGTTAACATTTATCAAATATCAAATATCAGAGACGTTGGTTCAGTTAACAGATAGCAAATATCAGATATCAGAGACGTGGGGTTTGGACGGGGGTTACGGTGGGCGGTTTGCACCCGCCGTGTAGGGGCGAGGCTTGCCTCGCCCGGATTACGTCCCGGCGCCGTGCGCCGTCTTTGCGAGCGCCGCCGCACTTGCGATACGTAGGACGTTTAGGCGCGCGGCAATCCAGTGCCGGGAGCGTAACATACGTATGTTGTCCCCCCGGCACTGGATTGCTTCGCACCTGTAACGTTCTACGTATCGCGGGCTTACCGGTGCTTCGCAATGACGGACTTTTGAATGGCTACCTTATGAATACACGTCCAAAACCCGCACCCCTCGGCCAAACCCCCGTCTCTGATACCTGATATTTGATATTTGATAACTGTTAACTGAAACCTGCCCGCATTGGCAAATGTTATAATTGATTGCAACAAGGGAAATCCCCTGGTTGCAATCAATTTTTTATTTGTACAGAGGCAAAAACACATTTGAAAGGACTGATAAGAGTGGCGCGGAAATTCAAGAACATCAACTACACGGACAGGCGGCTAATCGCGGAGCTGCTGACGAGTGGGCTTAACGCTTACGATATCGCCGAACGCGTCAGCGTCGCACCCGCAAGCATATATCGGGAGTTACGGCGAGGCTTGACCGGAGACTTCGACGAGGCGGGACGCTTGATTTACGACCCGGACATCGCGGAGGCTACTACAAAAATCAACAGACGGAGGAGCGGTCGAGAACCGCGCCAAATCGTCGGGCGAACTTAAAAACGGAGGAGTAAAATGACTGGAGAAAATTTCAAGCGGCTCGACAGACACGCATATCGTGAGATTGACGAAAAAATATACGAACTCAAAGAAAAGTGGGGCGAAGTTTGGGTTAAACGCGATGGCGACGGAAACGTGCTAAACCAAATCACACGACAAATTGAAATTTTAGAGTGGGAGCGGCAATTTATCCAACCCTAACCATATATTAAGGAGTACATACAATGACAAACTCTAAAACGCTATGGACGCTAAACCCCGGCGAAAGGTTCAAATTCGGAGGCTACGAGTGGTTAACCCTCAACGGCGGATGCGAACAAGCTCCCGTCTAGCAGAGCTTCCGGATTGCCAACACAACAAATGCTTGAATTAAAGGACGACGGAACGAGCAACACGCTTACAGGCGTTCAGAAAGACAACTACCTAATCGAACCCGCGATAATCAACCGCCCTCACGGCTTTAACTCCGGAAGTGAAAACCTCGATACTTGCCCGGCAATAACCGCAAACGGTAAGTGGCAGGATAACAACTACGTCGATATGCCGCCTTTTAGAATAAGGAAGCTCACGCCTCGCGAGTTATGGCGGCTTATGGGGATATACGATAACGACTATAACCGCGCTGAAACAGTCAACAGCAATTCACAGTTGTACAAGGAAGCCTGAAACGTAATAGTGATTGACGTTCTGGCGGCGATATTCCGCGAAATGACAGCGGAACGTACGCAGCGCGAAGCGGAACAACTCACTTTTGACGATTTATAAATCAAACACAGGAGAAACAACGAATGTACGGATATTATAAGTGCCGGAACTGCGGTCAGAACTTAGACCCTGGCGAAAAATGCGACTGCGAGCTTGAAAGCGAAACCAATACAGATAACAGTGAGCAAATATCAAATATCAGAGACGAGAGTTAGAACCCGCGCCGTGCGCGTTATCTGCTATCTGATATTTGATAACTGTAAACTGGAGAAGCCGCGCGGCGGTGTGCGGGCTTGTAATAAGTAGTAACAATCGGCGCGTTCCTCGTTCCTAACCCCCGCCGTTTCCGGCGTCCCCCGTCCAAAAAAGAAAAAAATAATAATACGGGGGGAGGGGGTGCGGGGGAGGGG
>JAISJH010000030.1 GCA_031261635.1 Oscillospiraceae bacterium | reverse complement strand
CCCGCCGCCTCGGGCGGCACCCCCTTCCCCGGAAGGGGGCTTTTTTGGTTTGGACGGAGGTTGCGGGGGACGCGTCCCACCCCTGCCCCCTTCCGTAGAAGGGGGTGCCGCCCGAGGCGGCGGGGGTTGTCCCCGCGCCGTGCGCGGTCATTTGATATTTGATATTTGCTAACTGTTATTTGTTATACAAATTTCCCTTGTTCAACTTTCACAGGCGTTGCGTCGCCCCACAATCGCTCCAGGTCGTAGAACTCTCTTGTTTCCTCTGTAAAGATGTGGACGATTACCGAGCCGAAGTCTATTAGGAGCCAGGTGTTGTTGTCCTGCTTGCGAACGGGGCGCAGGGCGGGTTCGCCCGCCTCGGCAACGCGGTCGGCTAATTCGTCGGCGAGGGCTTTTATCTGCCGCACTGAACCCGCCGTCGCGATTATAAAATAATCCGCGAGTACCGTAACGTCAAAGGTTTTGAGAACCGTGATGTCGCGGGCTTTTTTTTCGTCCAGGATAAGTGTCGCGAGTTCCGCTATTTGTTGTGGATTCAAGATTTGACTACCTCCAAAATATATTCGTTGACTGTATCAAAAAGAAGCTTTGTAAGTTCCGGGACGGCGGGGCCGCCGCCCATCGCGACATCGGGCTTGCCGCCGCCCTTGCCGCCTGTTTTTGCGGCTACGCGCTTGATGATGTCTCCGGCTTTCGCGCCTTTGGCGATTGCCTCCTTGCTGACAAAGGCGATATACGAGGCTCTGTCGCCAGTAACGGACGCGAGGCAAGCCGCAATAGTCCCCAAATCACGCAGGGCTTCGGCTATGAGTTTTAGTTTTTCGTTGTCGAGGTTGTCGATTACCGAGACCGTTACGCCGCCGTCGCCGCCGCTCTTTTCGTAGAGCATAGCCGCAATATTTTTCGCGTTATTACGAAGCGCGCGGTCAAGCTCCTTGCGTAGAGCCTTAATCTCGCCTTGATTTTTTTCGAGTTCGGCGGTATGCGCTTCCGCGTCCGTAGCGTAGCTTGCGAGCGCTTCAAGCCCCGTAACTGCTTCGATTCTCCGCACTCCCGCCGCTACTGAAAACTCTGCAATTATGCGGAACTGCCCTATTTTCGCGGTGTTAGTTAGGTGCGTACCGCCGCAAAATTCTACGCTCTCGCGATGTTTTCCGTTACCCATTGTGACAACCCGGACGGTATCGCCGTATTTTTCCCCGAATAATGCGATTGCGCCGGATTTTTTCGCTTCCTCAAGCGGCATTTCGCGCGTTATGACAGGTAAATCGTAGAGTACGTAGCGGTTTACCCGCGCCTCTATGCGTTTCAGCTCCTCTGTTTCAAGCGCGGCGAAATGTGTGAAGTCGAAGCGCACGCGGTCGGGACCAACCCAGGAACCCGCCTGCTCAATATGGCTCCCGATTTCAGCGCGCAGGGCGGCGTGAAGGAGGTGCGCGGAACTGTGGGCGCGCATAATGGCTCTGCGCCGCTCGGTATCCACGGCGGCGGTTACGGTATCGCCCGGTTGTACGCTGTCGGTAAGCCATTCGCCTAAATGCAGGTATTTGTTGTCCTTAGTCTTGCGAACGCCGCTGACTTTGAAAACGTCCTCGCCGTTAAATAGAACTATACCCGTATCGGCAATCTGCCCGCCCATTTCCGCGTAGAACGGAGTGACGTCAAGCACTAGCCAGCCGTCGCCTACAGCGCGTACTACAGCGTTATCAGCCGATAACTGTTCGTAGCCGACAAAGGTTGTGACCTCCTCCTTCGGCAAACCGAGCTCTAGCTTGTCCCAGCCGAAGTCGCCGAGCGCGGCGGTAGCTGAACGCGCCCGTTCGCGCTGTTCTTTCATCAGTACGTCAAAGCCGTCAGTATCGGCGTTGCGCCCGTTTTCAGCTAAAATTTCAAGCGTCAGGTCAAGCGGAAAACCAAAGGTATCATACAGCTTGAAAGTATTTTCAGCGTCCAGACTGCCGCCCTCCGGCAGTTTTTCAATCAGCTCCGCGAGTATTTTCGAGCCGCTGTCTATTGTTATGGAAAAGCGCTCCTCCTCGGCTTTTATTACGCGGATTATATGCGCCTTTTTCTCTTCAAGCTCCGGGTAAGCCGCGCCGCTCTCGGCGATTACGGTTTCGCAAACCTCAAAAAGGAACGGCTTGTCAACGCCGAGGAGCTTGCCGTGCCTGGCGGCTCTGCGAAGCAGACGGCGAAGCACGTAGCCGCGCCCCTCGTTCGAGGGAAGTACGCCGTCTGATATCATCATAGTTGTTGAGCGTATGTGGTCTGTTATAATCCTTAGCGAAACGTCAACGCTGTCGCTCTCGCCGTAGCCCTTTCCTGTTATGCGCGATACGTGCCGCGTAATGTTCATAATCGTGTCAACGTCAAACAGCGAATTGACCCCCTGTAGGATACAGGCAAGCCGCTCCAGCCCCATTCCCGTGTCGATATTTTTACTCGCGAGCTGCGTATAGTTGCCGTTGCCGTCGTTATTGAACTGCGTAAAAACGAGGTTCCAGAACTCGACATAGCGGTCGCAGTCACAGCCCACGGCGCAGTCGTCTTTGCCGCAGCCGTACTCCTCGCCCCTGTCGTAGTAAATCTCTGAGCAGGGTCCGCAGGGACCCGCGCCGATTTCCCAGAAGTTATCGGCCTTGCCGAGCCGCGACATATGCGAGGGCTCTACTCCGACCTGCTTCGTCCAGATTTCGTAGGCCTCGTTGTCCTGTAAGCCGTCGCCGGAACCGTCGCTGCCCTCGCCGTTGTAAACGGTAACATAAAGCTTATCCACAGGCAGGCGCATAACCTCCGTGATAAACTCCCAGGCCCATTTGCAGGCGTCCGGCTTGAAATAATCGCCGAAGCTGAAGTTTCCGAGCATTTCAAAAAACGTGCCGTGGCGCGAGGTTTTGCCTACGCGCTCGATATCCGGCGTTCGTATGCATTTTTGGCAGGTTGTAACGCGTCTGCGACCCTGCGGCGGCGCCATTTCGCCGGAAAAGTACGGTTTCAGCGGCGCCATACCGCTGTTAATAAGCAAAAGCGAATTGTCCCCCCGCGGCACAAGCGGCGCGGACTGCAAGCGCAAATGCTCCTTGCTCTCGAAAAACGCGAGAAACTTTTCGCGTATATCGTTTAATCCGAGTTGTTTCATTGTGGTAAATTCTCCTGTTTGTTCAAAATTCTTTTGGAATGACGCGCGGTATAGCGGGCGGAACAAGCGTTTTGAGCGTCGGCGTAAGCGCGGAAACGCTCTCTGACCGGCGGCATATAGACCTCAATCAATACGACCTCCGTCCTGACAAGCCCCGTATCCTCCGCGTCAAGCTCGATAACAACCTTGCCGGGCGGCGTAGGCGGCGGTATGAGGTCGTTGTCCGCTTCCATACCGTACAAATGCAGGGAAAGCCCTTCGTCCGCCATAAACAGTGCGTTGTGCCTGTCGCGCCCCTGGCTTACGCAACCCGGCAAGTCGGGAAAGGTTACGCCGATTTCGCCGTCATAGTAATAGTAGAATATCGCCGGATAAATATAGCTGTTAGGTCTGTTCATAATCTCAACCTCCGAATTTCAAGCCCCCGTCATTGCGAAGCACCGGTAAGCCCGAGATACGTACAGCGTTACAGGTGCGAAGCAATCCAGTGCCGGGAGGAAAACATACGTATCTGCGGACTGCGGCACTGGATTGCTTCGCGCCTAGACGCTGTACGTGTCTTAGGCGTGCCTGCGCTCGCAAAGACGGCGCACCGCGCCGGGACGGGGAGCGGATACGGAAGCAGTGTACTCTTTAGTTGGGAGCGGCAAATTTACGTTGTAGCTTTGTAGGGGACGATGCCCACATCGTCCCGCCGGGTTTTGCCATTCTGCGTAATATTTGCGTTTGTGCAATTCTTGGGGCGATGTGGGCATCGCCCCCTACAGAAACGCGCAACGCATATCACCTCTTACGGAAACGCGCAACGCATATCTCCTCTTACAGGAACGCCCCGCACCTCTTTAGTTCAGCACAAAGTCCGGGGAGGCTACGAAGTCCGCGTGTCCTTTCTCTGTTTCAAAAAATTTGTGTTTGCCCTCTTTATTCAGCGCGTAGTAATAATACTTCGTGCTGTCGGGGTTTAATACCGCCTTAATGGACGCCAGACCCGGGTTGCAGATAGGTCCGGGGGGCAGACCGGGGTAGAGGTAGGTGTTATACGGACTGTCGAGCTGCAAATCGGCGTTGCTCAATTGCGTTTTGTGTGCCGGGAGCGCGTATTGTATACTCGCGTCGAGCTGTAAAAGCGGATTGTCCCAGTTTTTCAGGCGGTTGAATATTACGGACGCTACCACCGGGCGCTCGTTATCGTTCGCGGCCTCGGCTTCGATAAGGCTCGCTATAGTCAGCACCTGACGCGGCGAATAGCCGGAGGCGGCGACCGCTTCGCGAAGCGCCTGGGTATACTTCACGTCGAAGTTATTCACAAGCTTGCGGATAACCTCCTCCGCCGTTGAGTTCCTGTAAAAATCGTAGGTGTCGGGAAAGAGGAAGCCCTCCAGTTTATTAGGGTCATCGGGAGGTAAATCCTGCATAAAGCTGTACTTCGGCGCGAAGTCGGTCTTAGTAATATATTTCCAGAGTTCGTCCTCCGTGCAGATACCCTCTTTTTCAAGCAGCTTGAACATATCGCGGGCTAACATTCCCTCTGTCAGTAGCACTCCCTCCACTACGGGACGCGCTCCGCTGCTTTTTTTGAGGGAGGTTACTATAGCGCGGTAGTCAAGCGTTGTATTCAGCTCATACGTTCCGGGCTGTATCTTGCCCTCCGCGTGTGAAACCGAGGCGTAGAGCTTGAACAGCTGTTTATAGTATATAATGCCGCTATGGTAGAGGTCATCAACCAGTATGTCGAAGTCGAACGGCTCGTAGGGAGCTTTCCAGCCCTGCTTTTCGTAAATCGCGAGCATTTCGTCAACCGTCGCGTTTGACGGAACGTAGACGTTTACGGCTTCGCCGCCCTTTTCTTTAGCCTGCGCGTTGACCTCCTCAATTTTCGCGTTCAGAGCGTCCTTAAGCGCGGTCTTATCATAGGGCAGGGCGTAAATCGTAATAGTCGCCTCGACGTACTTTTTATCGAGGGCTATAACATCGTTCGCCGCCATCCACAACAGCAGCGCGATTATGACGCTCACGGCAAGTATAAACACGGCGTACATCACGCCGCCGAGGAGGCCGAAGCGGCGTCCCGACCTGCGCCTTATGAAGGGTTCGCGCTCCGGCGTTTCAGTTTCCGGCGATTCCGGCTCGGGTTCGATATTCGGCAGCTGACCGCTGTTGCGCGGCAGGTCGCGGACGTTCGGAAGCGTCTTGGTATCTCCGTGGTTTCCGGGGTGTTCGTTATTCATTCTACTTTGCTCCTATATTCACTGATAGCGTATTGCTTGCATAGACTGTGTTGCCCGCCCGCTACATATAAACCAAACTTCACGACGGCGGGGGAAAGGATTACATTATGGCACCGTTGAATTATAATAACCACAGCGGCACAAATAACAATAACGCCGCTAATCTGCTGTTAATCATCATTCTGATACTGTTATTAACCAACAGCGGCGCGCTGACCTGGCTGACGAGCCTGATGAACGGTTTTGTAAACAGCTTAGGCGGCGCGTTAACGGGAGGCGCGGGCGCGGGAGGCTTCTCCTTCGCGGCGGCAGTCCCCGAGCCCTGTTCGACGGTTGAGTGACGCGCACCCGGTTTGGACGGGGCTGCGCCGCGCACGTGGGCAGGGCGCAAGTTTCTGTAGGGGGCGATGCCCACATCACGTTTTTGTAGGGGGCAATGCCTACATCACGTTTTTGTAGAGGGCAATGCCCACCTCGCCCCAAGAATTGCACAATTGTACGTTTCGCGTAGAATGGCAAAACCCGGCGGGACGATGTGGGCATCGTCCCCTACAAAGCGGTGCGTACTATTGATTGCCCCCTAAAACCGCAGTACGCCGCTCTCGGTTACTACTATTTTCACTTGTCTGTCGTGGGCTTCTCTTGGGACTTCGTTTACCATTAGTTCCTCGCGCGCAAGTCCTACCGTCAGCGCGTTCGGTATGCTTTCGAGGCAACGGTCGTAGTAGCCGCCGCCTTTACCCATTCTATACCCTTTGCGGTCTATTGTCAAGGCTGGAACTATAATTATATCTCCGGGAGCGTATTTTACCTCTGTACCCGTGCGGTCGTCGACGAAAGTCATCTTGCCGCTGCCCCATACGGGGAGGGCTATGTTATAGCCCCGGGTGTATAGCTCGGTAATAATACGCTGCGTGTCAATCTCCGTGCCGTAAGAGGAATACAGGAACACTGTCTTGCAGTTTTCAAGCTCCGGCAGGGAGAGCAGCGTTCTGCCGATTTTTTCATCTCCCGCGTGACGCTGTTCCTTGCTGATTGCCGCTATTCGCTTGCGAACGTTGAAGCGGAAAAAGGCTTTTTCGACTACTGTAAGCAGAGCGTTGAAAACGTCCTCCGGCTCGCCCTCGGCGCTTATTACCGACCAGTTGAAATACGCCGCCGCCGCCTTGCCGCTTGTCGCTCCGGCTTTGAGAAAATTTATGTCGGTTTCGTGAATGTCGCTCGTGGTGCCGTTTTCGCTGTCGCGGGAGGTCAGACGCGCCATAGCCGTTTCCGGCGACACGTCGAAGTAGACCGTCAGGTTCGGCTTCGGCAGTCCGAGCTTTACGTACTCATAGTCGCGAAGCCAGCCGAAGAACTCCTCGCGCTTGTCGGGGTCAGTAAACTTCGCGCCCTGGTGAATGGCGTTCGAGCCGGTATAGCGGTCGAGTATCAGCAGCTTGTCGCCGCTGAAATCGCGCCCCCAGTCCGCTTTATAGGACGCGTAGCGGTCGGCCGCGAAAAACGAACTCGCGGCGTAGGCGTTAACGTCGCCCGGGTCTGTGCCGAAGTCCCCCGCGAGGTACGCTTCAAGCAGTACCGCCGACTTTTCGCCGTAGCGCGGGAACGATACCGCGCGGTAACATTTCTCCGCGCTCGCGAGATAGTTTTTGAAACGCTCGAACTGCGAGCTTTTGCCGGAGCCGTCTATTCCTTCAAATGAGATAATCATTGTATGTCCTTTCGATGAAAAATTATTGTTATAAGAAATTTGAATATAGTCAAAAACCTGCTGAAACGTTTAAGTTTTATAATTCTCCAGAACCATTCGAGATTGAGCCGCCTCCAGAATACTGGGGCGCGTTTTACCGTCCCGGAAAATACGTCAAGACTGCCGCCCAGCCCCATCGCGAGAAATTTGTCCGGCTTCAGCTTCTCCATAAACAGCTCCTGTTTAGGCGAGCCGAGGCAGACGAGTACAAAGTCAGGCTTATTAGTATATATATCGGCGATTATGTCGGTGTCATTATAGCCGTAGCCGCTGTGAGTACCGCAAATTATTAGCCCCTTGTGCTTTTCAGCGAGTTTTGCGGCGGCAAGCTCCGCAACTCCGTCTTTAGCTCCGAATAAAAAGACGCGCCCGCCGGATTTCGCGAGTTCCGCCATTACGCACTCGGCAAGCTCAATCCCGGGGATTTTAGCGGGCAGCGGTTTCGATAAAAGTTTTGAGGCAAGCACAACCCCCGCTCCGTCCGCGACAGTGAGCGCCGCGCCGCCGATTGCCCGTTTCAATTCGGGAGTATCACGCGCCGCCATAAGTATCTCGGGGTTAGGCGTAACAACGTAGCCGCCGTGTTGAATAAGCTCAAGGCAACGCGCAACGGCTTGCGGTAGCGTTAGCGCGTCAAAGGTTACGCCGAGGATTGTTGATTGTTCCATTTTGAACCTCAGAATGTCAATGGGGAGTAACGCCCCGGAAAATATCAAATTGCCGCTGTGATATGTAGGGGCGGGAATAGTAAATTTGCGTTTAGGCTTTGTAGGGGACGATGCCCACATCGTCCCGTCTGGTTTTGCCGTTCTGCGTAATATTTGCAATTGTGCAATTCTTGGGGCGATGTGGGCATCGCCCCCTATATTAGGTGTGGGCATCGCCCCCACAGGATAGTGCAACGTACCTCACAGGATAGTGCAACGTACCATACGGGATAGTGCAACGTACATTTGTCACTCCCGCATAATCGTGCTAATTATACAATATCGCCTCTATGCGTTGCGTTAGTTCCTCGTTTGGCGTGAAGTGTTCCGTGTTGTTAATTTCCTCTGATACGGCTTTTAGCGTTTCCATATCGTCGTCGATGTCTGCCAGCCTAAACGGTAAGCGGCCGTGCTGTATTCCTTCGGAGCGGAAAAACTCTCCGGGGCCTCGTAGTTTTAGGTCGGCTTCGGCTATTGTGAAGCCATCGATTGTGTCCGCGAATACCCGCAGACGCTCGGCCGTTGCTTCGTCGCCGCCGCCCATAATCAGTACGCAGTAGGATTTACGGCTTCCGCGCCCTACGCGCCCCCGCAACTGGTGAAGCTGGCTCAGGCCGAAGCGTTCCGCGTTTTCGATTACCATAAGGCTCGCGTTCGGAACGTCTATCCCGACCTCGATGACTGTTGTGGATACGAGTATTTGTATGTCCCCTTCTGAAAAACTCCGCATTATATCCGTTTTTTCAGCGGGTTTCAATTTGCCGTGCATTACGCCGATAACGTAGCCGGGCAAACGTTTTCCCAGCGCCTCCGCGTAGGATACTACGCTCTTATAGGCGGCGGCGTCCTCTATCGCGGGGCAGACCACGCAGGCCTGACCGCCCTCGTCGACCGTTTTACGCAAAAGATTGTCAATCCTGCCGCGAAGCTTTTCGCTCACGAGATAAGTTTCAACGGGCGTTCTCCCCGGCGGCAGTTCGTCAACAATCGAAACGTCAAGGTCGCCGTACAGCGTAAGCGCGAGCGTTCGCGGTATCGGCGTAGCGGACATTACGCAGACGTGCGGGACAAACTCGGATTTTCCGCGCAATTTATCCCGCTGACCCACGCCGAAGCGGTGCTGTTCGTCCGTAATTACGAGCGCGAGGCGCAGAAACTCCACGTTATCGGTAAGCAGCGCGTGGGTTCCGATTGCGAGCCGCGCCTGTCCGCTTTTCAGCTGTTGCTTCGACACGCGCTTGTCGCTTTGCGAACCTGTCAGCAGTACCGCCCGGACGTTTGGCAGGAGTTTTGAAAAAGTTTCAAAATGCTGCTTAGCTAAAATCTCCGTAGGAGCCATAAACGCGGCCTGGTAGCCCTCGGAGCAGACGCGGCCGATTAAAGCTATTGACACCAATGTTTTCCCGGAACCCACGTCCCCCTGTATCAGGCGGTTCATAACTTTGCCGGAAGTTAAATCCGCGTCGGCTTCGGCGATTACTCGCGTCTGCGCCGCCGTTGGCGCAAAGGGCAGGGAC
The DNA here is from genome assembly GCA_031261635.1 of Oscillospiraceae bacterium. Taxonomy (GTDB): domain Bacteria; phylum Bacillota; class Clostridia; order Oscillospirales; family Oscillospiraceae; genus JAISJH01. The sequence continues at coordinate 15,147 of JAISJH010000030.1, read as the reverse complement.
GCGAAAAACTCGTCATAACCCTCCGCGTTTGCGGGGATTACGAAGGCCGAAGCGGTTTCGCGGCTACGGCGGTTATACTTCGCGGCGAGCAGGAACGTGAAAAATTCCTCAAAGACAAAGCGTTTGCGAGCCTCCGCGCAACTTTCCCAGGACGCGGGAAAGTGGATATTCTGATAGGCGGTAGGAGCGTCAAGAAGCCCGAATTTTTCCCTTATATACGTAGGCAAAACGTCCGAGTCCTCCGCAAGCGCGAGCGCGAGCGCCTCACGCGCCAGACGGTACAGCGTGAACTGTTTAACCCCCGCCGTGAGCGGGTATACGGGCGCGATAAAACCCGTTTCCTCAAAGCTCGGCGACGCCATATCGACATACGGTCCCTCGCGCTTGACTTTGCCGTAAAATGTATACTCCCGCCCGGAATAGAAGCGTTCGCGCAGAAAGGGCTGATTGAAAAACGCTACGGAAAAGCCGTCGCCGAAGTCGTCAATCAGCTTCAGCGTGAGCATATTTCGCCGCGCGTCAAGCCAGCGGAAGCCCGGCTCTCCGATAAGCCTTCCGCGCAGACAAAGCATTTCGCCGTCCCCTGCCATCGCGGCGGGGACAATTACCGAGCGGTCCTCATAACGCGCCGGGAAATGCCGAAGCACGTCCCGAAGCGTGTAAATCCCGAGCTTTTCAAGCCGCTTGGCGCGAACCGAACCAATCCCGCCAACATCAGCGACAGGCGTGTCAAGAGTTAGTATAGTCATAACAATTCTATTATACCACACTTTGAAAAATCGCGCAAGCTTTTTCAGTTAATAGTTTTTTTCAGTTAACAGTTATCAAATATCAAATATCAGAGACGGGGGTTTGGACGGGGGTTACGGCACCCCCCGCCTCTGCGGACGCTGCCCCCCTCTAAAGAGGGGGGCATATGACAATTGATAATTGATAATGAATAATTACGTAGGCTTGGACGGGGGTACGCCGCGCACGGCGCGGGGAAACCACCCCGCCGCCTGCGGCGGCACCCCTCCACAGAGGGGATGGGGTTTGGACGGGGGTAACGGGGCTTGGAAAGCTTGGCGCGGCTCGCAATGACGGTGCGCCGGGACGTAGGACGTGGGTGCGCCCTGCGGGAATACACGTCCCCGCAACCTCGTCCAAGCCCACGTCCTCATCCCCTCTGTGGAGGGGTGCCGCCCGCAGGCGGCGGGGTGGTTTCCCGCGCACGGCGCAACCCACGTGTGCGTCCCCCCGCAACTGTTCACTGGTCATTGATAACTGTTAACTGAAAAAGCTTGACAGCACCTACATAATATGCTATAATGCGCTTAAAATGTTACGCTACATTTGACGCTACATTTGCCGCTACATTTGATTGCCACGCCGTATTCGAGCGGTAACGGTTCAAGAGTTCGTCATTGCGAAGCACCGGTAAGCTCGCGATACGTAGGGCGTTACAGGTGCGAAGCAATCCAGTGCCGGGGGCGAAACATACGACGTATCGCAGGTGCCTACGTCAACCCTGGATTGCTTCGCCGCATATCAAGGGTACGTATCGCAAGTGCGGTGGCGGCTTCGCAAAGACGGGGGCAGGACGCGGGACGCAACCCCGCAATCCCCGTCCAAACCCTCGTCTCTGATATTTGATATTTGATAACTGTTAACTGTAATTACGGAGCGTACACAATGAACATCATTGATATCACTCAGCCGCTGTTTTCCTGCGTTGTGTTTCCCGGCGACCCGGCTCCTTCGTTTGAGCGCGTTCGGACTATCGGCGGCGGGGATAGTTATAATCTTACCAATATTTCCCTTTGCGTTCATAACGGCACGCATATTGACGCTCCGCGCCATTTTATCGCGGACGGTTCCGGGGTTGCGGACATTCCGCTCTCCGTTTTCCACGGTAAATGCGCGGTGAAAGAATGGGACGGCGTAATTCCTGAAAATTGCGAACGTTTATTGATTAAAGGCTCCCACGAATTGAGCGCGGAGGACGCAAGGCTCCTTATAAACGCCGGAGTAAAGCTAATAGGTGTTGAGAGCCAGAGCGTCGGACCCTCCGGCGCGCCGCTCGAGGTGCATACGCTTTTACTGGGAGCCGGAATTGTACCGCTCGAGGGGCTTGTATTGTCGCGCGTAGCTTCCGGAGAATACACGCTGTCGGCGTTCCCTTTGAACCTCGGAAGCGACTGCGACGGTTCCCCCGTCCGCGCGGTGTTAATTGAAAATTAAAAAATTTTAGGAGATATACGATTATGATTCACCAAATCGCGCCGCACGTTTTCGATAACCAGTACAAACCACGCCCGCCCAAGGCTGACGATTACATATTCATTTATGCTAAGGGTCAGTTTTACCTTGACTGCGCGGACGAAAAAGCGCCCCGCGTTCCCCTTTTCGCCGATTTCCCGGAGAGCGAGCCGCGCTATCTGTTCGCTATCGACGAAACCGCGTTTTACCTGTTATGGGAAAATGACGTGAGCTTGCCGGAGAGTTATAAGCTTCAGCCGACGTTTGCGCTGTTCCCGCTGTCGCCCGGGTTTATGGCGTTTGCGGGACTGACGGCTTCGCACATCGCGGCTTGGTACGATAAGCGGCGCATTTGCGGACGCTGCGGCGCGGCGCTCGTTCACAGCGATATCGAGCGCAAAATGGACTGCCCCGAGTGCAGGGCCGAGGAGTTCCCGCAGATTAACCCCGTCGTAATCGTCGGCGTGACGAACGGCGACAGGCTAATGCTCACGCGCTACGCAAACCGCCCGGTGACGCACTTCGCGCTAATCGCGGGCTTTGCGGAAATCGGCGAGAGCTTCGAGGAATGTGTCGCGCGTGAGGTCTACGAGGAAGTCGGCGTGCGGGTGAAAAATATCCGCTTCTATAAATCGCAGCCCTGGGCGATGTCCGGCAGTCTGCTAGCGGGCTTCTACTGCGACCTCGACGGCGACGAAACCGTAACGCTCCAGGAGGACGAACTATCCGAAGGCCTCTGGGTGCCAAGAGACGAAATCCCCGAGCAGGACACAAGAATGGCCCTGACAGCGGAAATGATTGAGCAGTTTAGAATAAACCAATTTACTGCGTAACAGTTATACAGTTGTCAGTTATCAAATATCAAATATCAAATATCAGAGACGGGAGTTTGGACGGAGGTTGCGGCACCCCCCGCGTCTGCGGAGGCACCCCCCTCTAAAGAGGGGGGCTTTGGAGGGTTTGGACGGGGTTGCGCCGCGCACGGCGCGGGGAGACCACCCCGGCGCTACGCGCCACCCCTCCCAAGAGGGGAATGGGGTTGGACGGGATTACGTAGGGGCGGGTTTCAAACCCGCCCTCCTCCGTAAATTCCCCTCTTGGGAGGGGTGCCGCGAAGCGGCGGGGTGGTTTCCCCGCCGCAGCGGACGTAACCCCCGTCCACCGTCCCGGCGCGGTGCGCCGGGACAGGGCAGGGCTTCGCCCTGCCCGTCTTTGCGAAGCCGCCACCGCACTTGCGATACGTACAGATGATATGCGGCGAAGCAATCCAGGGTTGACGTACACGTCTACGATACGTAGACACGTATGTTATCCCCCCGGCACTGGATTGCTTCGCACCTGTAACATTGTACGTATCGCAAGCTTACCGGTGCTTCGCAAAGACGGCGCACGGCGCCGGGACGTTGGACGGCGCCGGGACGTTGGGTCGGCGCGTAGCGCCGGGGTGGTTCCCCCGCAGGGCGCACCTCGCAACCCCCGTCCAACCAAAAAAGCCCCCCTCTTTAGAGGGGGGTGCCTCCGCAGAGTCGGGGGGTGCGCCCGCAGGCGCGGGGGGTGCCGCGTATGTCAACTGAAAACTTTTACCGCGCCGAAGGTTATTACCGTTACTATTACCCCCGCGCCTACTATGCCGAGGGCTATCGGGGGGAAGCCTTCGCGCACTTTTACGCCCATAAACGCGCAGATTAGCGCACCCGTCCACGCCCCCGTCCCCGGAAGCGGTATCGCCACTAACACCGCGAGCGCTATGAACGCCGACGCGTACTTTGCCGCGTCGTGTTTTTCAAGCGATTTGTCAACCTTCCTGTCGACAAGTTTCTTGATAAACAGCGATTTTGTTGACAAAAACTCTAAAACTCTCCGCAAAAAGACTATGCCGAGCGGAATCGGCACAAGGTTTCCAAGTATCGCGCACACTATCGTTTCCCTGTAGGTCAAGCCGAGCTTAATCCCCAGGGGTATAGCACCGCGCAGCTCAATCACCGGGAGCATAGCAACGCCGAACACTATTAAGTATCGTCTGACAGCCTCGAAAAAATGTTCTGTAATAGTCGTCAGCAGCAGCATTTAAGCAGCCCGGATAACGGGAGACTTCTTACTCGTAATGCAGTGCGTACACGCGTAAACGTGAGTGGGCGAGCCGTCGACAATTGCGCGGACGCGCTTGATATTGGGCTTCCAGGTACGGTTAGAACGGCGGTGGGAGTGCGAAACCTTAATCCCAAACGAAACGCCCTTGCCGCAATATGCACATTTTGCCATTTTTTACACCTCTGTATAAGATTTTATTGTGAAACTCTGTAAGTATAGCACAAGTTGATAAGTTTGTCAAGGGGGTTATTTCAATTAACAGTTATCAAATATCAAATATCAGAGACGTTTGGCTTGGACGGTGGAACGTGGGGCGGGTTGAACCGTTTATAATGACATTGCGTTATCCGTTAGGGCGGGTTTGAAACCCGCCCCTACGAACGTGCAACGTAATTTATCCGATTCACAAAATTCGACCCCTCTTGACAAACTTTTCCGCTTGTGGTATACTTGCTTATGTGAAAATTTCACCATACTAACTAAGAAAGGGAGGCGAGCAGAATGACTAACAATAAAAACCTGCGAATGTCCGGGTATGCCGGTTTACGCACTAGCTATACCTATTTGCGTTATAGCGGCCTTACTTCTGTTACCGTTACAGGGATAACTCTATCTGATAACATTAAATTCAGAACATTTTACAATATTAAATCACAAAAATCGGCACGTATTTTGTCCGCCGTTTTGCTGTAAAGCAATTTAGCGACAAAGTTTTCAGCGTCCGTCGGTTTTTCGACGGACGCTTTTTTATGTTGCCGCACTATTTTAGGAGAAAAAACGCTATGCGTATTGCGATTTGCGACGATGAAGTGATACATCTTGAGCGGCTCGAAACGCTTGTTTCGAACTGCTCGCTCTGGAGCGGCGCGGAGGCCGAGGTGCTGCGCTTTCAGCGGGGGCGGCGCTTGCTTGAGGTTTTGCAGGAGGGTGAAAAATTTGAGTATATGTTTCTGGATATTGATATGCCGGATTTAAGCGGGATTGAAATATTCAATAAATTGCCAAAAAACAGTGAAGCGGCGGTTATATTCGTATCGTCGCATATGCGCTACCAGCCGCTAATTGACAAAAAATATCCTGCGCTATTGATTTCAAAAACCTCGCCGCAGGAAACTTTCGACGACGCTATGCGCGCCTATAAAGCGCGGATTGATACTCTTTGCCGCTTCGAATTTATTGAAAACGGCAGGGAAATAAAAATTCCCTGCAATGATATTTTGTATATTACGATGAGCGGTCACCACTTGATGATAAATACGGCGGACGGTTGTCGAAACGTTCCGGCGCGGCGGACTTTGCGGGAAATTGAGGGGGATTTCGAAAATCAGGGTTTATACTGCTGTCATAAATCATATTTAATTAACCTCAAATATTATTTCGCGCACGATTTTAATTTTGTTTATTTGAAATTTGCCGGCAGAAGCATAAAAATTCCGCTTTCGCGGGGAAAAGGCAAGGGGGACGCGGTAAAAGCCGCGTATCTTAACTATATGACAGGAGGCGCTGATGCGTACTGAACTCGTAATATTATTTCACACGATTATCACAATTTGCGATACGGCGGCGATAATGTATTTTTACCGGGTACTTTTAGGCGAAAATCGCCGGAGCAAGCCGCTTTTTTCGCTCGCCTACGGTTTCTATGTGATTACCAATATTCTGCTTACTTTATTTTATGACAATATTTTATTCAGAAGCCTTTATAATTTAGGGTTTCCGCTTTTAATAGCGTGTTATTTTTATGGCGAACCGCCGCTGAAGCGGCTGTTTGTCGGCTGTCTGGGAATGGCGCTGCAAATAATCCCGGAGCCGCTCGTGATAGTCGTCGCGTCATATATTTTGGACTATAATTTCCCCGAGATATCGGATAACAGCGCGATATATTTTGTCTGCGCGGGTTTTTCCGTGGCGTATTATTTGCTGTCAATCCGGCTCGTTACGTTTCGGCGAAAAAAAGAAAACGCGGTAATTTCCGCGAGGCTTTACGGATTATTGCTGCTATTTGTCGCGATTTGCATATTTATGGCTTATGCGGAATTGATAACGATTTTGCGGAGCAACGCCGGGCTGTCGCTGATGCACGTTTTTCTTGAATTTTGCGTGTGTTCGATGCCGGTGCTGATATTTCTTGTTTTTGAGCGTTTTCAGGAACACGCTTTTGAACAAACACGGACAAAAATGCTACAGGCGCAGCTTGAGCAGAATGAAAAACAATTCGAACTGATGGAAACGCACCAGATGGAAATAAGAAAAATGAAGCACGATTTTAACGGACAAATAGCGATAATCCGTGAAATGGCGCGGAGGCATAATAACGCCGAAGCCATAGAATATTTAGAACAATTCAGCGAGGATATTACGCCGGTGCTTGAAACCGCCGTTATAGGCTTTTCCAGTACCGACGCGCTTATCGCGTACAAAAAGCGCGGGTCAATTGAAAAAAATATAGATTTCAAGCTAAGAATACCGCCGCTTGGAAAACTTGAAATTAACCCGGTGCATTTGAATAATATCTTGGTAAACGCGCTGGATAACGCGATTGAAGCTTGCCAATACATTGAAAATAATAGATATATTAAATTAACGTTAAGAACTGAAAACGAATATTTATTTATAAAAATCGCAAATTCCTCGCCGCCGGTTTGCTCGGAGAACGGCAAATTTCCCTCTACGGTAAAAGCTGATAAAGCGGCGCACGGTATCGGTCTTGAATCAATCAGGCAGACGGTAGAAAAATATAACGGGATTATGAATTTTGAATACAGCGGCAATGAATTTCGCCTGCTGATACGGCTTTGCAACCGCGTTTTGTTTAAGCCGACCGCAGTTCAGTAGCAAAATAACGCAGTTCGGTATTTTTGCCTCCGTTCGGTATTGACAATTTGAATGTTTTTTTGTATAATACCGCGGTATAAACCGATACGGAGGAGAAAAATGAAGACAAAAAAGAGCGTAAAACTTAAATATTCATTAGCTCAGAATTTCCTGTGGATGCTGAAAAGTATCCGCGAATTTGACGGGACGCTGCTTGCGTGGATAGCGATGAACGGCGTTTCCACCGCGCTCGGGAATATGGTTCCGATAGTATTTCCGAAGCTTATTATCGACGAATTAACTATCGGAGGCCGTACGGAACGCGTAATTTTCCTGGCGGTTTTATTCGGGCTTACACTGTTTATCACGAACGGGATTACCGGAATTTCTTACGGGTTTGGCGCGATTCCTAGCGGCTCGATGTCGATACGCTTTATCGCGCTGCGGATTAAATTTCATCAGCGTCAGAATTTGAAATCTATGACGATGGATTTTGAAAATCTGGAAAATCCTGAAATTCTTGATAAACACGCAAAGGCCGAACGTGCTTTTTACGGCAATTATTCCGGCTTAGAGGGAATGTCGCGGCAGGTGCTGACAATGTTTCGCTCCCTGCTCACCTTAATCGGGACGATTTCAGTCGTGATTGTAATGGGCTACTGGCTGCTGCTCGTCGCCGCGGTAATTGTTACGATAACTTATATAATTTCCGACCGCGCGAGGATTAAAACAAAGCAAATTCAGGACGAACTCGCGCCCAATAATCGCAAAATTGAATACCTGCAAAATATGACGACTGATTTTACTTACGGTAAGGATATCCGCGTTTTTGGTTTCAGAGATTTTATTCTCGGAAAATTCAAAGAGGCGAAAGAAACTGATTTTACCGGTAGTAAAAAAATATTCAAAACAGAGCTTTTTAATAGCAACATAGGCGCGGTTCTGACGGCGGTTCAGGAGGCCGCGGTCTACGCCTGGCTGTGTTACAGGGTCGTCGCGGGCGCTGTAAATATCGGAAGTTTTTTGATGTACGTCGCGTCGATAGCGACGTTTTCAACCGCGATGAAAGAAATTGTGAATGGTTTCATTGATTTACAGCAACAAAGCGCGGTGATTAACGATTACCGTGAATACGATGATTTAATTGACACGCCGCCGATGGGCGCTACGCCCCCTGAAACTATACGAAATAACGGCGCGGAAATTGAATTTGAAAATGTTTCGTTCAAATATCCCGGGAGCGAGCAGTACGCGCTGAAAAATGTTAGTTTTAAGATAAATCCGCGCGAAAAACTTGCGATTGTGGGGCTGAACGGAGCGGGAAAATCAACGTTTATAAAACTTTTAATGCGTTTATATAAACCCGAGAGCGGGCGGATACTTATTAACGGGCTGGATACGCAAATCTATAACCGCGACGAATATTATAAATTATTCGGGGCGGTGTTCCAGGAAATTTACACTTTTGCGTTCAGCGTTGCGGAGAACGTTTCGCTTGAAAAGTACGATAAAACAAATATGCGGAGGGTAAAAGAAACCATAGAATTAGCGGGTTTGCGAGATAAAATAGCGTCGCTGAAAAAAGGACTTGACACGCCGATGATGAAAAATTTAGACCTTGAGGGCGTGGAATTTTCCGGCGGCGAAACGCAGAAATTAGCTCTGGCGCGTGCGCTTTATAAGGACGCTCCGTTTATAATTCTTGACGAGCCTACCGCCGCGCTTGACGCCCTTGCGGAGGAGCGGCTGTACCTTAATTTCAACGAACTTTGCAAAGGAAAAACCGCGATTTATATTTCGCACAGGCTCGCGAGTACGCAGTTCTGCGACCGCATCGTTCTTTTCGACAAGAGCGGTATCGCGGAGTGCGGCACGCACGCGGAGCTATTGGCCGGGGGCGGGAAATATGCGGAATTATTTAATATTCAGGCACAATATTATAGGGATAACCCAAAAAGCGAGGATATATAAAATGGATAACGAAGTAAAAATTTCGAAACAATTCAAAAACATTTTTCCCTGCCTGCGCTATTTTTACGGCATAGCCTGGCGGAATGACAAAAGCTATTTTCTTTCAACAATTCTTGAAATAATTATCAAGGGTCTGACGCCTTTTATCAACATTTTCATACCGAAGCTAATCATTGACCAACTGCTCGGTGAGCGCGAGGCCGGTGTACTCGCGCTGCTAATCTCCGCGCTTGTACTGCTGAACCTCGCGGCCGCCGGAGCTAATAATTTGTTCAGTTTTTTGAACGATAAATACCGCGTTAAATTCGACAATCTGTTCTACGAAATGCTCGGCGAAAAGTGTATGCGAATGGATTTCGCTCACACTGAAAACGCGGAAATTCTCGCCAAGCGGCAAAAAGCCGAGCGGGGCGGTACGGATAGCACTTATGGCACGCTGTACGTTATGACCGGCGTGATTACCGCGCTGGTTTCAGCGGTGATTACCTTCGCCGGAACGCTCTATGTCGTCGGACGTTTGTCGCCGCTTTTGCTCGCGATTTTAGTCGCGATAACGATTATAAATATGGTCGTTGTATCGAATTTGTCAAAGGGAAGCGTGCAGTTTTATAAAGATTTAATAGAATTAAATCGAAAATTCAGTTACTACAACTGGAATTTGAAAGATTTCAAATACGGAAAAGATATTAGAATTTACAACGCCGTGCCGATGATTACCGAACACAGCGATTATTATGTAAATACCGAGTGGTATATGCAGCGAAAATTTAACAGAAAACAAAATAAATTTACTACGGCGACGACGTTCTTAAATTCGGCGCAGCAAGCCCTGCTGTACGGCTACCTCGGGATACAGGTAGTGCGCCGCGCGATAACGGTCGGCGAATTTCAAATGCTGATAACGGCGGCGGTGAGTTTCGCGACTAGTTTGCGGAATATTGTGGAAAATTTCATCGCGCTCGCAAGGACTGTCGAATTTATGAACGATTACCGCCTGTTTATGCAAATTGCTGAAAATTCGCGCGGCGGTTCAAAAAAAGCGGAAAATTTCAAGCGTACGATTGAATTTCGAAATGTTTCTTTTAGGTATCCCGGTGCAAAGGATTACTCGCTTCGCAACGTTTCAATTAAAATTGAGGCGGGAAGTAAGCTCTCGGTAGTGGGGCAAAACGGAGCGGGGAAAACGACCTTTATAAAACTCCTGTGCAGGCTCTACGAACCAACGGAGGGTGAAATTTTAATCGACGGAGTGAGCGCCTCGGAGTACGACGCGGACAGCTACCGCGAGCTTTATTCGGTAGTTTTTCAGGATTATAAATTGTTTGCGTTTACGCTGCGTGAAAATATCGCCGGCGAAAAACCCGCGAATAAAGATGAAATTTTAACCGCGCTTGAAAAAGCCGGTTTTAGCGAAAGATATGAAAAATTAGAAGCCGGGTTAAATACACCGGTATACAAAAGTTTTGACAAAAACGGCATAGAATTTTCCGGAGGCGAAAGCCAGAAAATCGCCCTCGCCCGCGCTATTTATAAGAACGCGCCGATAACAATTCTTGACGAGCCTACCGCCGCCCTCGACCCTATGGCGGAGTATGATATTTACAATCGTTTTGACCAGCTAATCGGCGAAAAAACCGCGATTTATATTTCGCACAGGCTCTCTAGCTGCAAATTTTGCGATAATATAGCGGTGTTTAAGGACGGCACAATCGTGCAGTACGGGCCGCACGATAAACTCGCGCGGGAGGGCGAATACGCGGAAATGTGGAACGCTCAGGCAAAATATTTTGGGTAAATTCAAAAAAACGCCGGTTGCGTGTGATTTTTGACGTCACGCGCAACCGGCGTAAATGTATTTATTATTTTTTCTTTTTTCGCGGAGTCAGGTCGAGCTGTCCTTTTTGAATCACAACATCGCCGCCGGTATCCGCGCTTTGTTCGTTCGGAGTATTACCGTAGAGACGCCACATTCGCGTGTTGTTGTTTAGTTCCAAAATTATTTGCAAAAAGTTGTTAAGGTCATTTTTGCCGCGGAATTGTACATCGTTGTCAGTCAGGAAATCCAGTATGCCCTGTATGTTCAAATCGTCGCGGATAATTGTCAGGGCAACCGAGAGTACGATGTCCGGTATTTCCTCTGCGTCAATTTTATGTTTAGAGAGCCACGTACCGAGTTTTCGCGTTTCAGGGCTTTCCGCATAAAAGGGATATTCCGCCCAGCGCAGAAATTCCGCTCTGTCCGGCGTATAGCGCGGGAAGGCTTTGCGCGTGTTTTTAATTGGTAAAATATCGTTGAAATCGTTATCTTCTAAATATTCGTGAGCTAAATATTTATTGTGAATTGTATATTGACAGTCTAAATCTGCTGACTTCGCAAGCACGCGTTTAACTTCCGCGGTATCGGTATGGCGCTCATTAAAGGCGTTGAATAATTCAATAAATTCGTCAATCGCAAGAAAACCGTAGAGATTAACGGAGGCGTCCGCGAATTGACTGAGTAGCCAGCGGTGGCGTAGTTCCTCCTCGAAGCCCTCTGCTTTTAATTCAAAAATAATCTTTTTAACTTCCTCCGGGACAATAAAATGGCAAGCGTTATCGCCTTGATATACGGTGATAATCCCGTAGCTGATAAGCGGCAGGCAGGCGACAGGCTCGATTTCGTCAGATATAAGGCCGCCCTCGGCGCAGGCTTCAATCAATAAGTTCCACTCTTCCTGTAATAATTCACTAAAAAATTCTTTCAAAAATTCTTTATCGGATAGTTTTTTGACTATCGCTTCAAGGCGTTTTTCTTTTGTTTTGACAGTCCCGCGTTTCAAAATAGTCCGCGAAACAACTTCAAACGCCTCGCCGCCCCGGTCAAGCAGCTGTTCGGGCAAAGTATAATGAGGCTCGCCGTCAAGCAGACATAGCTGGGCGAAAAAATCCTCAATCATTTCAGCCGTCGAAGCCGCCGGGTCCATATTGTCGTCATCGGACAGTTCAGATAATCCGGTGAAAATCGCGCCCGATAACGCGGTTATCCACTCGGTTTCATTGAAACCCGCAAGCACAAATTTATTCGCGACAAGCAACGGACGTCTGACAAGCATACCGTCCGAGGCGAGCAGCCGAAGCTGCTCCTCCGCGCTCATATCCGGCAAACGTTCTCTGAGGTTCAACGCTCTGTACGCCGTCCCGCTTGTATTGAAAAAGCGGCTAAGAGGCAGACCGCTGCGTTCGAACCACTCTTTTAGTTCGTCGTAAGTAGGGTTTTCAGCTTTTATGTCGCGTACAGTGTACGGCAAGCCCAATTCGGTAAGCAAGTCCAGGGCTTTTTTGCAGGTAGCGCATTTTGGATAGCATAGAATTGTCATAATCCGGCTCCTGTGATTTTATATAGTATGATAACGCGCGCTCATCTGCGGCGGCTGAATATTACCATTTGCCGAATGAAAATAACAAGCCCGAAGGTAGCGTACAGCGCGAACATAATGACTATCAGCGTACTGACGACATCTGTCGGGGGTATGATTATAAGACCCGCGGTAAAAACGAGGAAAAGAAAGAGCGAGGCGACGGTTACAAATTTTTCCATTATTCCACCTTTATAGATATATTCAATTCACAATACTAAGTATAACACATCGCAAAGCATTTGTCAAACGGATTTTTACAAATAACAGTTATCAAATATCAAATATCAAATACGTTGGTTTGGACGTGGGTTGCGGGGGGTGGGTCCCCGCGCCGTGCGCGGCGTAACCCCGTCCACCGTCCCGGTGCATTGCGCCGGGACAGGGCTGGGCTTCGCCCAGCCCGTCTTTGCGAAGCCGCCACCGCACTCGCGATACGTACCATTGAAATGCGGCGAAGCAATCCAGGGTTGACGTAATAGTCTGCGATACGTAGTCCGTATGTTTTCCTCCCGGCACTGGATTGCTTCGCACCTGTAACGTCCTACGTATCGCGGGCTTACCGGTGCTTCGCAAAGACGGCGCACGGCGCCGGGAAACCACCCCGCCGCCTGCGGGCGGCACCCCTCCACAGAGGGGATGAGGACGAGGGTTGGACGAGGGTTGGACGAGGGTTGGACGTGGGTTGCGTGGACGCGAATCCCCGCAACTCTCGTCCAAACCCCTATCCCCGCGGTGGAGGGGTGCCGCCGCAGCGGCGGGGTGGTTCCCCCGCAGGGCGCAACCCTCGTCCAAACCCCCGTAATTATCAATTATCAATTGTCAATTGCCTTAACGTCTCTGATATTTGATATTTGCTAACTGTTATTTAACACAACGTTTCCGCTATTAGTTGCATATTGCTTAGTTTTGCTAACTGCTTGACCTTTTTGTAGTCTAGTTTCAGTGCCTCGGTGATGGCCTCGCCGTATTCGGGGTCTGCCAGTTGGCAGTGGGCGGCGTGGCGGTATTTTACGTTTTCCGTTACGAGCACGATGTGGTTTGCGGTATTGCACACTAATAACTCTCTGGCGGCGGGGAGGAGGAGCCTCCAGAGGTCGCCTCCGGCGCGGAAATTATCGTCCGTAGGGTCGTCGTTAGGCTCGTAGCGCCACATTGCTCCCTGGAGGTCTAGCGGAGGCTCGGTAACCTGCGGTTGCGCCGTCCAGAAGCCGCCGGAGTTCGGGGTATAGGCGGGAGTGCGCCCGAAGTTGCCGTCCGTCCGCATAGCTCCGTCGCGGTGGTAGTCGTTTACGGGAACTTTCGCCATATTCACAGGTATGAGGTTATGGTTTACGCCGATACGATAGCGTTGCGCGTCGCCGTAACCAAACAGGCGCGACTGAAGCATTTTATCCGGCGAAAAACCTATGCCGGGAACGACGTGCGCGGGGTTAAAAGCCGCCTGCTCAACCTCGGCAAAGAAATTCTCGGGGTTTTTATTCAACTCAATCACGCCGACCTCGATAAGCGGGTATTCCGCGTGCCGCCAGATTTTTGTTATATCGAAGGGGTTTTCGTAGTGGTTACGCGCCTGCTCCTCCGTCATAACCTGAATTGAGAACGTCCAGCGCGGGAAGTCGCAGGCCTCAATAGAGTCGAACAAATCGCGCCCGTGGCTCTCGCGGTCTTTACTGATAAGCGCGAAAGCCGCGTCGTCTGTGAGGTTCGCTATGCCCTGCTGCGTCTTGAAGTGGAACTTGCACCAGACGCGCTCGTTCTGCGCGTTATACAGCGAATAGGTGTGCGAGCCGAACATATCCATATTGCGGAAGGACTTCGGGATACCTCTGTCGCTCATTGTAATAGTGCGCTGGTGGAACGATTCAGGTTTTAGCGTCCAGAAGTCCCAGTTATTCTGCGGGCTTCTAAGCCCCGTGCGCGGGTCGCGCTTAACCGCGCGGTTCAGGTCGGCGAAGTCGTGACCGTCGCGGACAAAGAAAACCGGGGTGTTGTTCCCGACCATATCCCAGTTTCCCTCGCTCGTGTAAAACTTCATAGCGCAGCCGCGAATATCGCGCTCGGCGTCGGCGGCTCCGCGCTCCCCCGCGACCGTTGAGAAGCGCAGGAAGCACTCGGTCTCGGTATTAGGCTGCAACACGGCGGCTCGCGTATACTGCGAAACGTCCCCGGTTATAGTGAGTTTTCCGTAGGCTCCCCAGCCCTTGGCGTGCATACGGCGCTCGGGAATAATCTCGCGGTTGAAGTGAGCCATCTTCTCCATAAGCCAAACGTCCTGCATAAGCGTAGGCCCGCGCGAACTCGTAGTAAGCGCGTTCTCGTTATTAGCGACAGGCGCGCCGACCTCATTAGTAAGCAGGTGAGTGGAAACTTTCTCCTGCGGCTGCAATTCGGGTAATTTAGGCATAAGCGTAATCTCCTTATAATAGATGTATATAGGGTATTATTACCTGCAATGTACGCATTTATGCAGTTAATAGTACAAATAACAGTTATCAAATATCAAATATCAGAGACGTGGGTTTGGACGCTTGGTTGCGCGGGCCCCCCCCCCCCCCGGGGGGGGCCCCCCCCCAAAAACGGGGGGGGTGGTGGGGGTGGCGGGGGTCGGGCCCCGCCGGGGGCAACAACCCCC
>JAISJH010000025.1 GCA_031261635.1 Oscillospiraceae bacterium | reverse complement strand
CAAGCCTTGCGGCACTTCGCAATGACGGGCAGGGCATTGCCCTGCCCTGTTCCCGCGCAGAGCGCGGGAACGTTGGACGTAAGACGCGAAAGGGCGGGTTTGAAACCCGCCCCTAAGTATCGCGCGTATCGTGTGGTTCACGCAACCGTCATCTCCGCTAGCGCTCTCTTACCGCACTTAACTTTCAGATAAATCAAACACAGCGCGAGCGACACAAGCGTCGCGGCAGGGGTCCCTAAGCCCATTTGGAACATCGTCCTCCCGGGTATCGTGCTTACAAAGTACACTATCGGCACGCGTATCAGAAACGTCGTAAAGGTATCGTGAATAAGCACAAAGGTCGTCTTACCTAAGCCGGTAAAAAACGCGTTCAAACAAAACACGAAGGATACCAGTACGCAGTCCCAGCTAAACGGGCGCAGATACTGCGCTCCCTCGCGGATAACGTCCGCGTCGCTGCTTAGTAGCCCGACAACGGTTTCCGGCGAAATATTCGCGAACAGCGTATACGGAACAGCCACGCAAAGGCACAGACCTACGCAAAGATACAAACCCTTGCGCGCGCGTTCCGGCTTACCCGCCCCAACGTTCTGAGCGGTAAACGAGGTCAGCGCGCCATTCATAGACGCGGGGATTATCATACAAACGTCTATAGCGCGGTTGACAACCCCGGCTCCCGCCGCCGCCGCTACGCCTAAACCGTTCGTAATCGTCATAATAAACGTAAACGAAAAGCCAACAAGCGTCTGCCGCGAAGCCGCCGGGATACCAATTTTCAGTATACGCCCCATAGTCACGCGGTCGGCTTTCAACTGCGCCTTTCCAAAGGCATACGGCAGCCCGGTTTTCTTAATGTAGATTATACCGATAATAAGGCTCACGCCCTGCGAAATAATCGTCGCAAGCGCCGCGCCAAAAGCGTTCCAGTGAAACAGCGCGACAAAGATAAAGTCAAGCACGATGTTAGTCAGCGACGCTACGGCGACAAAATACAGCGGTGCCTTACTGTTACCTAAGCCCCGAAGTATCGCGCTTACAACGTTATACCCGATTATAAACACCGAGCCTATACCGCAAACGCGTATGTAGTCGTTAGCTTCGCTTACAGCGTCGGGGGGAACGTTCATAAGACCGTTTATAGCGCTTCCAAAAAAGACGACTATGCCGGTCATTACAACGGCTATCCCGGCAAAGAGTATCACAACGTTTCCCGTCACGCGCCCGCAGTCCTCATAACGCTGTGCGCCCATATACTGACCAATCAGCACCGTGCCGCCCATCGTCAGCCCCATAAACATATTTGTCACAAGCCCCATAGCCTGCGCCGCCGAGCTTACCCCCGCGATTGAGTTGCCTCCGGCGAAGTGACCCACAAACCAAACGTCCACGGTACCGTAAAGCACCTGGAACAGCCCGGAAAGTAAAAACGGAATGGCAAAGCGTATCAGCGACCCGCCGATACGCCCTTCCGTTAGCTTTAATGTGTTGGAATCCATTACTTAAGTTCGACTTTCGCGCCCGCGTCCTCGAGTTTTTTCTTAAGAGCTTCCGCTTCGTCCTTGGATACGCCTTCTTTAATCTTTGCAGGTACGCCCTCGACAAGCGCTTTTGCTTCCGCAAGTCCCAGTCCCGCGATTTCCGCGCGAACCGCTTTGATTACATCAAGCTTCTTTTCGCCGAAGCTCGTCATTACTACGTCAAACTCGGTCTTTTCCTCTGCGGCTTCAACAGGAGCGGCGGCTACAGCGGCAACAGCGGCTACAGGAGCGGCGGCCGATACGCCAAATTCCTCCTCAAGCGCGTGAACAAGCTCGGAAAGCTCAAGAACGGTAAGTGCTTTTACTTGCTCAATAAGAGCGGTGATTTTTTCTGACATTTTTAATTTCCTCCAAATTGTTTGTTTTGTTGTTTATGGCTCGCTACGGCGAGCGGGGTTTTGGCTCGCGCGGCGAGCGGGTTGGACGTTGGTACTGAGTACGGGGGGTCTTGCGACCTGCGGGTCGCGCTGTGAGCATAGGGACGTGAGATGCTGGGCTTCCGCTCGTTGCGACGAGCGTCTTAGGGGCGCCGCCCCTAAGTACCCCGCCACCTTTGGTAAAGGTGGACGAAACTTTCATTGCGGGGGACGGGGGACGTGAGACGTTGGACGTGAGTTTAGTTACTGTGCTTCCTTCTGCTGCGCAATCTGATTCAGCACCCTAGCCAAACCCGAGATATTCGCGTCCAAGACGCGCACAAAACTCGTAACCGGCGCTATCATCGTTCCCAACACCTGCGCGATTAAAGCTTCCCGCGACGGCAATTCCGCAAGCTGCGTTACCTGCGCCGGATTTAAGATTTTCCCCTCAACCAAGCCCGCCTTGATAACAATTGTCGCGTCCTTCTTAGTCGCGTACTTATTGATTATCCTCGCGGCGGCTACAGGGTCATTCGGCGATACAGCCAAAGCCGTGGGACCGTTGAGAATAGGGTCAAGCGCGTCTAAACCAATACTGACGGCCGCCTTGCGCGTTAGCGTGTTCTTAACGACAGAGTATTCAACTCCCTCAGCTCGCATCGCGCGGCGCATTTCAGTATCCGCGGCAACGTTTGTCCCGGTATAGTCAACAAATACCGCGCCCGCGCTCTTAAGCTTGTCAGACAAATTCGCCACTATAGCCTGCTTCTCTTTAAGGATTCTTGCGTTAGGCATATTGTAAGTTCCTCCTTTCCTAAAAAATTGCACGAACATTAGACATAGAAAAAACCTGCGTCAAAAGACCGCAGGAAACAATAACACACCAAGCGGCAAACCCGCAAAATGCAATATCGAAATCCTCGGCGGGACTTAAAAACCCGCTGTCTATGGAACGTTAAAACCAGTATAACACAAAAAAACCAACTTGTCAACCCCCATTTTTACAAATATGCGTTGAGGCGGGTAGGGGCGGGTTTCAAACCCGCCCACCGGGTTGTACCGTTTATAATGACATTGTGCAATCCGTAGGGGCGGGTTTCAAACCCGCCCTCCCCCGTAAATTCCCCTCTTGGGAGGGGTGGCGCGTAGCGCCGGGGTGGTTCCCCGCGCCGTGCGCGGACGTAACCCACGTCCAAACCCACGTAACAGCGAAGCGCCCGCCCGCGCCGTGCGCGGGGGGCTGGGCTTCGCCCAGCCCGTCTTTGCGAAGCCGCCACCGCACTCGCGATACGTACCCATTAAATGCGGCGAAGCAATCCAGGGTTGACGTAGGCACCTACGATACGTAGTCCGTATGTTGTCCCCCCGGCACTGGATTGCTTCGCACCTGGAACACCCTACGTATCGCACACTTACCGGTGCTTCGAAATGACGGGCAGGGCGTTGCCCTGCCCCAGTTCCCCGCGCACGGCGCGGGGAGGGCGGGTTTGAAACCCGCCCCTACGTCCATCGCAACCCAACAGCCCCACGAACCCATTACCCCCCGCAAACATCAAACCCCTCGCAATGCGGCCGCTACTTCCGGGAGGGCGTTTGCCGCTGATATTAGCGCGGATACAGAGAGGCGTTCGGGGAGCTTGTTCGCTCTGCAAAACTCGCGGCGTTTTTCGCTTGAACCGGGGCCTCCCGATAAGCCCAGGTCGTAGAGTTCCGCGTTCGTTATTGGCTGTTCAGATAGAATTTTCACCTCCGACGCGAACGGCGACAGCGCGTCGTATAACGCGGAGGTTCCCACGCCCTCTACCCCGAGCTTGCCCTCTTTTGAGGCGTGTTCCTTGCGCCGCTCCTTGCCGTATATATCGGGAATGTAGCAGTGTTTTACGGAGGGAGCCGCGCCTTTGAGGTAATTTCTAAGCTGAAACCCGGCGCGGTCGCTGTCGGTCATAACGATTACGCCCTTGCCCTCGGACAGTCTGCGGATTAACGCTAACAGTTCCGGGCGATTATACAGGCGAAAGCCGCCGAGTTCCAGTATATCGGCGTCAGTTACGGCGGTCAGAGCGGACTTGTCGTAACGCCCCTCGACTACAATTGTTTCCTTTATATGGAGTTTTTCCATTTTTTATCCTTTTTGAACAAAACAGTTATCCCCCGGCAAGCGCTATAGCGCAGAACCGCAACAGTCATTGACAGCAAATAAATCAGCAGTATTATAAGCGGGTAGTACGGGAGGCGTACATTCAGCGCGGAAATAATAAAACCCTCTTTCCACACAAGCCTGTCGATTATATACGAAATCAGAAAAACTTCAAACGACAGCACCGACGTATATTTGAATACAAAGCGCAAAGGTTTATTATCAGATTTTAAGTCGTACAGCGTCAGAAACGCCAACACCGACAGCGCAATCGCGGGAAGCGACCACCACACCGAGCCGACGCTTCTAAACTTCGCGGTCACCACGCTAAACAGCAGTATTAAACCCGCGTAGCAGACTGCGAGCATCGCGCGATAAAACTTCGGCTGATACCTGCGGATATACGCCCCGGCAAAAAAGTATACCAGCGGCCAGGCTCCGCTTTTATTAGGCGCAAAACCGTTCCACCACTCCGGCAAAACCTTAAACCCAAATAGCGAGTTAACGCTCTCAGAAACGCCGAAGATGCCGATTAAGACTATCATAAAAACGGAAAAATCACGCTGACGCTTAAAACTTCGGGAAATGACGGACAGATACGGCACAAGAAAGAACAAGCCTATAAACATCTCGACATACCAGGCGTATCCTATATTAAAGTATGTCAAGGTGAATTTAATGTAGCCTATAAAAATGTTTGTTTCATTCGGTATCGTTTCAGAAAAATAGTAATAGCGTACTAAACCCGTAACTATAGAATAAAAAACATATATCCCCAGTATAGAAAAAATACCCTTAAAATATTTCGCGGTAGGTTTAGCGTTTAGTTGCAGGTAGCCTGTAAGCATTATGAATACGGGGACGGAAATGATACCGATATATAGAAACAGACTTCGCCCGAACGCCCCCGCAACCGTGTCGCCCGGCGTAACGTAGCTTGTGTTTTCCAGGGAGTGTATACAGATAACGGCCAGTATCGCCGCGGTACGCAGTATGTCAAGACCTAGTACGCGCTCTTTCCGCGTTTCAGCGGGTGCAGTAAGCATTGTGTCCCCTCCCCCGCCGTTTTAGTTTACAAGCTCCAACAGCAAATCGGTCAATATAACCTTATTATCCGCCGAGGAGGATTTCAAGCGCCTGTCGCAGGCGGCGCAGCTTCGCACAGCCCTGCCGTACCACGCAAGCGGCGGGCGCGATACTGTCCGCGCCATTCGTCCGGCCTGTCCGGGGCTTATTCCCGCTATTTGAGATATTTTCGCGCTTTGGTTGTTTATTACGCAGAGCTTTGCGATGTATAGCTTCCGCATTTGCCACGACAGCGCACCTACGAGCATTACTGCCTCCTCGTTTAGCTCGAGGAGCTTTGCGAGCGTCCGCGCCGCTCCCGCCTTATCCGCGCGGGTTATGCAGTCGGCGAGTTCAAAGGCTCCCGCCTCCACCGTCGGGATACCGACCGCGCGGATATCGTCCGGCGTTACGAGCGGAGCCTTTGAAAACGCCGCGGCCTTCGCGATTTCGTTTGCAAGCGTACTCATTCTAAAACCGCAGTAGTCTATTAAAAACTTTGCCGTATCGCGTGACACGCCTTTATCAAGCGCGCCAAATCTGCGGTTAATCCAGTTAATAAGGTCGTTATCGCTCTGGCGCTTGAACTCAATCGTTGACGCTAGTTTCTCTATCGTCTTAAAAGTTTTCTTGCGCTTATCGGGTTTATACTCTATAGCGTCGTAGACAAACAGCAGTACAGAACCCTCCGGCAAAGACGCGAGCAAATCCGGCAGGGCTTCGGCGGTTTCGTCCGCTTTGAATAGGTCGAAGTCGCGAAGCTCGACTAAGATGTCCTCCTCGCCGAAGCCGAAGGAGGAGCAAGCCGAATAAATCTCGTCAAGCCCGCAGGAAGCTTCAAGCCGCCGCGTTTCGCGCCCCTTGCGAAGCTGCGAGACGTAGTGGTCGCGCAGATACGTTTCCTCACCGTGGAAAATGTAGCATTTACCGGGCTTACCCTCCGCGAGGGCTTTTTTTAATGTCTGCATTTGTAAAAACCTCTTGACTTTTTTATGTTTATAGTATAAACTTTATAGGTTAGTTTGTCAATCCGCTTTTTTTACTGGGCGGGCGCGTCCAACGTCCACCCCCGTATTTGATATTTGATAATTGTTATTTGACCCGAGCGCGTCCAACGTCCAACCCCCCGTATTTGATATTTGATATTTGATAATTGTTATTTGAACTGGAGAGAGTAGATATGCGCGAACAGCTTATTACCGAGACCCTTGAAACCAATTATATGCCCTATGCGATTAGCGTTATCGTTAGCCGCGCCATTCCCGAGATTGACGGGTTCAAGCCGTCGCACAGGAAGCTTCTTTATACTATGTATAAGATGGGTCTCCTGACGGGCGGGCGCACTAAGTCCGCTAATATCGTCGGACAGACTATGCGGTTAAACCCTCACGGCGACGGACCGATTTATGAGACTATGGTGCGGCTGTCTGTCGGCAATGACGCGCTTATGAACCCCTTTGTCGATAGCAAGGGCAACTTCGGCAAGGTGTTTTCGCGCGATATGGCTTACGCCGCTTCGCGTTATACGGAGGCTAAACTCACCGCGCTCTGTAAAGAGGTCTTTGGCGATATTGACAAGGACGCCGTGGATTTTACGGATAACTATGACGGGACTACTAAGGAACCGCTGCTGCTTCCTACTGCCTTTCCGAATATTCTCACTTCGGCGAACTTAGGTATAGCCGTCGGAATGGCAAGCAACATCTGCGGTTTTAATCTTGCGGAGGTTTGCGACGCTACTATAGCCTACCTCAAAAACCCTAACTGCGACCTGCTTGATACCCTCAAAGCCCCCGATTTTACTACCGGCGGCGAGCTTCTCTACGACCGCGAACAGCTGAATACCATATACGATACCGGGCGCGGCTCGTTCAAAGTCCGCGCCAAGTGGAAGTACATCAAGGCTCAAAACATTATCGAGGTTTTTGAAATACCCTATACAACTACTATCGAAGCGATACAGGATAAAATTGCGGAGCTTGTGAAAAACGGCAAAATCCGCGATATATCAGACTGCCGCGACGAGATAGGTTTATCCGGCTTCAAGCTCGCAATCGACCTCAAGCGCGGAGCCGACCCGGACGCGGTAATGCGTAAGCTGTTCAAACTGACCCCCTTGCAGGACAGCTTCGGGGCGAATTTTAATATCCTCGTTTCAGGTATGCCGAAGGTTATGGGCGTTCGCGAGATACTCTCCGAGTGGACTGCCTGGCGCGTGGAGTGCGTTCGCCGCAGGGTGTATACCGAGCTTTCCGCAAAGCGCGACAGGCTCCACCTCTTGCAGGGTTTAGGCAAGATACTGCTTGATATCGACAAGGCTATCCGCGTAATCCGCGAAACTGATTCGGACGCGGAGGTTGTGCCTAATCTTATGATAGAGTTTGGCATTGACGAGGTTCAGGCGAACTACGTCGCGGAAATAAAACTGCGAAACATTAACCGCGAATACATCTTAAAGCAGACTAAAGACACCGGCGAACTGCAAGACCAAATCGCCGACCTCGACAGTATCGTAAAGGACAAAAACCGTATTAAATCTATAATCACAAAAGAGCTGAAAGATATCTCCAAAAAATACGGCAAGCCCCGCAGGACGGACATTATAACCGCCGCGGATATTGACGACGATACCGACATAGCCGACGAGGCCGAGGATTACCCCGTGACGCTGTTCCTCTCGAAAGAGGGCTATTTCAAAAAGATAACGCCGCTTAGTCTGCGCCTCAGCGGTGAACAAAAATATAAGGACGACGACAGTCTTTCGCAGGAGATTGAGTTATCCAACCGCGCCGAGTTGCTGTTCTTTTCCGATAAGTGCCAGGTGTATAAGTCGCGGGCGAGCGATTTTGCGGATAGCAAAGCCTCGCTCTTGGGCGATTATATTCCCTCAAAACTCGGCTTTGACCCGGACGAGCGCGTTATGTATATGGCGGCGACGGTTGACTACGGCGGCGATGTGTATTTCTTTTTCGCAAACGGCAAGGCTGCGCGAGTACCGATGAGTTCCTACGAAACCAAGACTAACCGTAAGAAACTAGCCAACGCCTATAGCGATAAGTCGCCGCTTGTCGCTGTATATCATCTGACGGCTGAAGCGGAGTTCGCGCTGTATTCAAGCGATAACCGCGCAATGGTATTCGGCAGCGCAATGCTAACGCCAAAGGCAAGCCGCGACACCCAGGGCGTGCAGGTTTTCACCGCAAAGGCAAAACGCGGCGTAGTAGCCGCAAAGCCATTAGAAACAAGCGGGATAAAAGACGCGGGACGCTACCGCGCCAAGGCGCTGCCAAGCGCGGGGGCCAATAGCGCGGAGCAGCTGACGCTGTGAGGTACGGGGTGCGCGTAGGGGCGTGCGGTTGTGTATACGTTGATGGTGCGTGTAATGGCAGAAGCCTAGAGTGAGGGCAGGGCATTGCCCTGCCCGTCTTTGCGAAGCCGCCACCGCACTCGCGATACGTAGTTAATGAAACGCGGCGAAGCAATCCAGGGTTGACGTAGGCACCTACGTGTGCGTCCTTCGTAATTATTCATTATCAATTGTCAATTATCATAACCTCCCGGCACTGGATTGCTTCGCACCTGTAACGTTCTGCGTATCGCGGGCTTAGCGGTGCTTCGCAATGACGGGCAGGGCTTTGCCCTACCCCCCCGCGCACGGCGCGGGGGGGGCGCTTCGCTGATACGTGAGTTTGGACGGGGGTTGCGTAATCCGGGCAAGGCTTGCCTCGCCCCTACACACTATTTCAAATCAATAGGGCGGGTTTGAAACCCGCCCCTACGTCTATCAATCGAGTATTATCAGCTCTTTTGGCGACTCGGTTATGTTTTCCGCGTTGTTTTCGCGTATTATTATCACGTCCTCTATACGCACTCCGAATTTTCCCGGTATGTATATGCCCGGTTCCGCTGAGATTACCGTTCCCTCGGGCAGGGGTTTTACGTAGGATAGTGAGGCTCTGGGGTTTTCGTGGATTTCGAGGCCTAAGCCGTGTCCGAAGCCGTGCTTGAAAAAATGACCGAAGCCCGCGGAGGCTATTATATCAAGCGCGGCCTGATGAACCACGCTTCCCAGTACCCCGGCTTTTGCGGCGCGTATCCCGGCCGTTTGGGCGCGGAGGACTGTTTCGTATACACGCTCTTTTTCCTTGTCGCAGCCTCCCACGGCGACCGTCCGCGTCATATCGGAGCAGTAGCCGTCGAGCAGGCAACCGAAGTCCATCGTAACGAAGTCGCCGGTTTTGACCACCGTATCGCCTGGAACGGCGTGCGGCTTGCTTCCGTTAGCACCCGCCGCCACAATCGGCGTAAAGGAGAACCAGTCCGCGCCGTTCGTGAGCAGACGCGAGGCTATTTCAGCTGCTATTTGTTTTTCTGACTGACCTAAATGTATAACTTTCAGCATTTCATAAAACACGTCGTCAGTCAGTTGCTGCGCGGCTTTCATACGTTCAATCTCGCTCTCGTCCTTGACCGTTCGCAGGGTATCGAGAGTATCGTCTATCGCTACGAACATACATTTCGTATAGCGCGTTTCCATAGCCTTGAACGACGATACCGACATCTTTTCAAATTCAAGCGCGATAGTAGCGGCGTTACCCAAAGCCCTGCGAACCGCGCGAACGCTGTCGCAGGCTAAGTTCGCCTCGACGACTTTAACCTCCGCGGGTACTGACGCGCGCGCAAACTCGATATAGCGCGAGTCCGTGATAAAGGTCACCTTATCGGCTTTCACTACAAGAGTGCCGTCGGAGGTATCAAAGCCAAGCAGGTAGCGGCGGTTATAAGGGTCTGTGATAATCGCCGCGTCAATGGCTTCCAGAGCTTTTTGCAGTTTAGCCAGTCTGTCTGTTGAAAATCTCAATGAACTGTCCTCCGTATAGGTCTTTCAATGATGTAGCGCAGTTTGTGAAAGGGTTTCCGCAATAAAATAGGTTCGGTAAGGATAGAGCGTATGCCGGAGCGGTTCGCGCCCAAAGTATCGGTAAAAACCTGGTCGCCGACGAGAGCCGTTTCCATCGGCGGCACCCCGCAGAGCGCGGCCGCGCGGATTATATTGCGCCGAAGCGGTTTGAGCGCCTGCTTGATATAGCCTACGCCGAGTTTCGCGGCATAGTTCTCGGCGCGTTCGGTTCGCGTGTTTGAAACGATGAACAGCGTTATACCGCCGTCTGTAAGCGCCTGCTTCCACCGAATAACCTCCTCATTAGGAGGCTCACCGGAATAAACCGCAAGCGTGTTGTCAAGGTCGCAAAGCAACAGCCGCACCCCAATAGAGCGCAGGAACTCAACCGATATATCCGTCACGGCGGCAAAGTAATAGTCAGGTAGCAAATTTTTGAATAGCATACGGCTATTATAACACAAGAATTGGAAATAGTCAAGATAAATAACAGTTAGCAAATATCAAATATCAAATATCAGAGACGAAAGGTTAGGACGTAGGGGCGGGTTTCAAACCCGCCCTCCCCGCGCCGTGCGCGGGGAACTGGGGCAGGGCAAAGCCCTGCTCCCGGGCGTAAGCGAACCCTGTTACGTGGATTGGCACCCTGCAATGTACAAATACCGCCATAAAACGCTCAAAATTGGTTGACGTTAGTTTACAATAATAAAATATTTTATTTTTTTTACGATTTGCTATTGCATTTTGCCTTCAAATGGTGTAAAATGCCTATTATCAGTCACAAATTTGCAATTTGCTGTTGACAAGTCGCGTTCTTTGAGTTATAATGGTGCTTGTTTGTTAATTGTATTTTGCGAATTGACAAAATCATATTTATCAGGAGGAAATCTCAAGATGACCAAGACAGACCTAATCGCGGCGGCGGCCGAAGCCGCGGGACTTACCAAGAAAGACACCGGCATTGCACTCGACGCTATTCTCACGACAATTGAGAACGCGCTCGCCAAGAAGGAAAAAGTAACCCTAGTCGGTTTCGGCACCTTCGACGTAAAACACCGCGAAGCCCGCAAGGGGCATAACCCCTCCACCGGCGCACCGATTGACATTGCCGCTTCAAACAATGTCCATTTCAAAGCCGGCAAACCCCTCACCGCAAAAGTCCAGTAATTTCAATCGCCGCCACTGTAGGGACGAACTATGTTCGTCCCTCTTTGCTGTTTGATACGCCGGGCTTACGGGGCATTAGACAATGACGGATATCTTGCGAAATTTCCGCGCACGGCGCGGGGAACCACCCCGCCGCTACGCGGCACCCCTCCCAAGAGGGGAATTTTGCCTCTGCGTTTGTGTAAAATTGCGGCATCGTCGTAACCCCCGTCCAACCCTCGTCCTATTCCCCTCTTGGGAGGGGTGCCCCCGCAGGGGCGGGGTGGTCGTACTTCCAATTTCGCGAGAGGTCTAATCTACCATAACATCTTGCAATCCACACACGAGAGGAACCACACCTTGGATACTGAACCGGTAACCCCCCGCGCGCCGCTTTTTTCGTCCCGCGACCTACGGCGTTTGATTATTCCCGTTGTTATTGAGCAGGCTCTTGCTCTTACCGTCGGAATGGTTGACGCTATGATGGTCTCGGCCGCCAGTGAGGCGGCTATGGCGGGGGTGTCGCTTACGGATACTATCGCTATATTGCTTATAAACATTTTTTCCTCGTTCGCTTCGGGGGGCGCAATACTTATCGGGCAACTCTACGGCGCGGGCGATACCGCAAAAACCCGCCGCGCTTCGTCGCAGCTTGTCTACGTGGCGTTTTTCCTGTCCGTGCTGATAACGGCGGTTTGTTTAGCGCTCAATAAGCAGATACTCGCTTTGGTTTACGGGAAGATTGATGTATCTGTTATGTTTTCCGCTTCGAGCTATTTTTATGTAACCGCCTTATCGTATCCGTTTATCGCGCTGTTCAACTCCTCCGCCGCGCTATTGCGTATTACCGGAAATACGCGCAGTCCTATGCTCATATCGCTCGCTATGAACGCGCTGAATATCGCGGGAAACGCGTTGTTTATCTACGGATTACACTGGGGAGCCTTCGGCGCGGGGCTTTCGACGACTATAGCGCGGACGCTTGCGGGTTTGACGATGTTATTTATGCTTCGTGATAAAAAGCTCTCAATCTGCGTGCGAAGTTATAAATTTTGGAAACTAGATTGGTTTGTTATAAAGCGGCTTCTGCACTTCGGCATACCCAGCGGGCTTGAAAACAGCATTTTTCAGCTCGGCAAAATTGCGCTCTCGGGCTTAGTGTCAACGCTAGGCACGGCGGCTATAGCGGCAAACAGCGTTATCAACAATATAGGCGGCTTACAGGTTCTGCCCGGGCAGGCTATGAGCAGCGTTATGATGACGGTAATCTCGCAGTGCGTGGGTGCCGGTGAAATCGGACAGGCAAAGCGTTATTTCAAGCGTTTGATGTGTATGACTTACGCCGGAATGTTGGTCTTTGCCGTAGGTATGTACCTGCTTCGGGCGCAGTTACTCGGTTTATACAACATCTCGGAGGAAACTTTTGCTTTGGCGTCAAAAATAATGCTGATACACAGCTTCGGAGCGGGACTACTGTGGACAATATCGTTCCTGCCCTCAACAGCGGTACGCTCGGCGGGCGACGTTGTATACCCGATGGTTATAGCGATAGTATCAATGATGCTGTGGCGCGTAGGCATAGGCTACTTGCTTGTATACACGACAAACCTCGGAATATACGGGGTATACATCGGTATACTCGTAGACTGGGCGTTCCGCGGCGCGACATATATGCGGCGCTATATGAAAGGCCGCTGGACGCGTATCGCCCTCGAGTGAGGTTGTTTGGTTTTGCGCGTTGATGTTGAAAACGCGAAAAACTAATAAGTTCGTCATTGCGAAGCACCGGTAAGCCCACGATACGTACAACGTTACAGGTGCGAAGCAATCCAGTGCCGGGGGCGAAACATACGTATGTTTCGCCCCCGGCCCTGGATTGCCGCGCGCCTAGACGCCCGACGTATCGCAAGTGCGGCGGCGCTCGCAATGACGGACTCTTGACCCGTTGCCGTTTTAATACACGCGTTTAGAAGCCCGCGAAGTATTCGCCTTTTGCCAGTCTTGCCCCCGCGTCCTCTATTACCTTTAGCACCGCTTCGCGGTTGAAGCGGGTTATTCCTATGCGCTCCTGCGGGATTGCTCCTACCTGGCGCGTCCAGTTTTCGAGTTCTACGAGGCAGGGCGCGGTGCCGTTGCCGCTTCCTCCCGCCGCCGCAACCAGGTTGAACTGTTTACCCGCCGCCCAGCTCCCGCCCTGACGGAACGCTTCACAGCGGCGGTAGCGGTCGATAAAATACTTCATACGTTCGGAGGGCTGACCAAAATAGACCGGGGTGATGATAAACACGCCCTTGCTGTCTTTAATAGTAAGCTGGATTTTATCGAGTATCCTGTCCTCGATAACGCATTTGGCGGTATTGCGACAGGTTCCCCAACCGTCGCCGCAGACGCGGCAGGCTTCGAGCTTTTGCGCGGGGTCGCTTATGTCGATAAGCTCGACGCTCCCGCCCGCGCTCTTGATACCGTCAATTGCGGCCTGCCCCGCGGCGGCTGTCAGTCCGTCATTGTTAGGGCTTGAAGTGATTACGTGATACATTCCGTTGTACATAGTTTTTTTCTCCTTTATAGTTTGTTTTTGAACTTGTTGCCGATTTCAAAGGCTTTGCCTACAGACGCGCCCGGCAAGCGGTAGTCGCGGCTCGCCGCGTCGAACGTTATAAGGTCAAGCCCTTTCCACATCTCCGTTGCGCCGTCGTCAATCTTCGCGTCCTTAATTGCCCCGATAAACAGCGTATGAACGCCGAGGTCGAGAGTATGCGTGACTTCGCACTCCAGTATATAGGGGAACTCGCCGATATAGGGCGCGTCAACGATGTCGCTTTTGACCGCCGTCAAACCTGTCACGGCGAATTTGTCGGCGTCGCGCCCCGACACCAGACCGAAGTAATCCGCTTCGGCGGCGTATTTCGCGGGCGCGAGGTTTACCGTGAACGCCTTGCGCTTCATAAGCGCCTCGTAGGTATAGCGCGGCGGCTGAACGGCTATCGAAACCGCCGCCGGACCGGAACTGGCGATACCGCCCCAGGCAAGCGTAGCCGCGTTGGCCCTGCCGCCCTCGTCATAGGTGCAGACGACCAAAACCGGATTGGGGAAAATGAGGCTCGGCGTACCGATACTTTTTTTCATCTTGAAAACCCTCCTTGTGATGTGTGTTTATCTAAATTATACCATATAGATAAGCGTTGTCAAGTAAAATTATGCCTGCGTATTGTAATCTTTGCAACTGTTAGCGTCCGCTGCGGCGGTAAAACGTCCGCTGCGGCAGGGAAACGTCCGCTGCGGCGGGGAAACGTCCGCTGCGGCGGTAAACGTCCGCTGCGGCGGGGAACCACCCCGCGCCGTGCGCGGGGTGGGGGCAGGGCGTAAGCCCTGCCCGTCATTGCGAAGCCGCCATCGCACTCGCGACACGTAGTGATGATATGCGGCGAAGCAATCCAGGGTTGACGTAGACACCTACGATACGTAGACACGTATGTTGTCCCCCCGGCACTGGATTGCTTCGTGCCTGTACGTGGTACGTATCGCAAGCCTCGCGGCACTTCGCAATGACGGGCAGGGCAAAGCCCTGCCCTGTCCCCGCGCACCGCGCGGGGACGCTGAACGGGAATTTGGAACGGCGCAAATAAATACTATTATATTGTTATTTTGTAAAACTACTTGACAGGGGGCGCGTTTTAGGTTAAACTATACAGGTATGGAACAATTACAATTATCTCCTGTTGAGAAGAACGGCGACGCCTTTATGAACGCGCTCAAAGCGGGTTCGCTCCTTGCCATACGCAGTAAGAACGATTTTCTGTACTGCGTGCTTCGCAATAAGCTCTTTCACCTCTTTACCCACACCCCGGGAAGCCCCGGCGGCGGACAGAAACAGTTCCCCGAGGACGAAAAGTATACCGCCGTTATACGTAACCTCTCGACGCTCTGCGACCTCGCGATTGCCGTCAACTTTAACGAGAAGGAAATGAACCTTTACAACGTTATGGCAAGCGCGGAGGAGGCGATACTCGAAACTTTCCCCGGCGACGACCGCGACGCCGATGCCACGGTAGACTTTATGAGCTACACCGAGGAGGACTTCAGCGACGAGGGGAATGACATTGAATAACAATATTCTTGAGTATAAAGGCTATCGCGGGAGCGCCGAATACTCCGCTGCTGATAAAATTTTCTGGGGGCAGCTTATGGGTATCAGCGACTCTGTAACCTACGAGGGGA
Source organism: Oscillospiraceae bacterium (assembly GCA_031261635.1). Taxonomy (GTDB): domain Bacteria; phylum Bacillota; class Clostridia; order Oscillospirales; family Oscillospiraceae; genus JAISJH01. The sequence continues at coordinate 10,515 of JAISJH010000025.1, read as the reverse complement.
ACAATCAGTCCGAACTGCAAGCCGACTTTGAGGCGGCCGTCAACGATTATCTGGAAACCTGCGCGGAAATCGGCAAGCCTCCCGAGCGCGAAATACGAACCACTGAAACTACAAATAACGATATACAGTTAAGGAGAAGTTATGCAACGATTTAACACCGGCAACAAAGTCGCTTTAGACAATGCCGTCCGCAAGTATCTTACCGAATTTCCGGGCGATATGATTTGCCCTTTGCAGATTTGGTACGAGGCTCTCGGCGGTTACGGCGCTCCTACACCGGAGGACGACGCCGCGCTCACGGATTCGCTTTCACGCGTTGAGGGCTGGACGTCCGCGGGTACGGGACACTACGAAAAATACGGCGACCAGCCTACCTGGAAAAAACCCGAGGGTCAGCGTCAGCCGGACTACGCTACGGACGAACGCATTGCCGTTCAGCATTTATTCAAGGTCAACGGGATTTATAAGGCTCCCGACGGCAAACGCTACAAAGTGGTTTTGTCAGAGGTATATAACCTCCGCTGCTTTGAAGTAGACGATAAGGGCAACCTTACGGGTCCAATGGTAAAAATCAAACCTACCGGCGACTTGGCAAAAACACTCGTCGCGGCGTGAATTACAATTGATAATTGATAATTGACGGTAGTTTGGACAATGGTTACGGTTTCGTTCCGAATTATCAATTATCAATTGTCAATTATCAATTAACAACAATGGAGGTATTATAGAATATGGCGGAAAAAGTTACACACAGCATTTGCGTCGGGGGACCTATCGCAATCCACAGCGAGAACGGCGTTATTCGCCGGGTTCGTCCGATTATCTTTGACAAGGACGACCCGCAACCCTGGGTTATCGAAGCTCGCGGTAATAAATACTCGCCCTACCGCAAGACAACTACGGCCTTTATCGCGCTTACGGAGAAAAACCGCGCTTACTCCTATGACCGTATACGTTACCCTATGATTCGCGAGGATTTCGTCGAAACCCCTGACGGGCAAAATCGGAACGCTGATAACCGGGGTAAGTCCGGCTATCGCAAAGCCACCTGGGACGAGGCTCTTGACCTTGTTGCGCGTGAAACCAAGCGTATTCAGTCGCGTTACGGCAAAGAGGCCGTTACGGCTATTACAAGCTCGCACCATTCCTGGGGTGTATTAGGCTATAAACTGTCGGCGTTTGCGCGTTTCTTCCGTATGCTCGGTTATACGCAGTTGCAGGATAACCCGGACAGCTGGGAGGGTTTCACCTGGGGCGCGCCGCATACCTACGGCTATTACTGGCGTTTGGGCGGCACGGAGGCCTTTGACCTTTTGGAGGACGCGCTTCAGAACGTTGAAACTATGATTATGTGGTCGCACGACCCCGATACTACGCGCGGCGGCTACGCGGCTAACGAAAGCACTATGTGGCGGCACTGGCTTGACGACCTCGGCGTGCAGTTTATCTATATTGACCCGTTCAACAACTTTTCGAGCGTCAAGCAGGCCGATAAGTGGCTCGCCCCGCGCCCCGGCACTGACGCCGCGCTTTGCGAGGCCATTGCCTACGTATGGATGACAGAGGGCAGCTACGACAAGGAATACATCGCTAAACACGGCCACCGCTTCGACGAATGGCAGGATTATATTCTCGGAAACGGCGCGGACAGGCTTCCTAAATCGCCTAAGTGGGCGGAGCGTGAAACAGGCATACCGGCGGCCGATATCAAAGCACTCGCGCGGCGCTGGGCGCAAACGAAAACTATGGGCGGTAGCGGACTTCGCGGAGGCTTCGGAGGCGTTTGCCGCACGGCTAACGGTACGGAATTTGCGCGTGTAATGGTATCGCTATTCGCAATGCAGGGAATGGGAAAACCGGGGCAGAACATTTGGGTAGGCACGACAGGCGCGCCTATGGACTATAACTTCTGGTTCGGCGGCTATTCTGACCCCTTGTCACAAATTGCAAATCAGCCTATTGCCGATAAGACCGCCGTCAACTGTGTTACACAGAAACTGTACCGTCCGAATTTGCCGGACGCTATACTTGACGGACACTACGAGTGGTACGGCGAGGGCTTCTGCGGCGGCGGTATAGACCTTGAATTTACCGAGCACGTCTATCCCGAACCCGGTTGCAGTGAGGTTCATATGTTCTACCGCTACGGCGGCACGTTTATGGGCTCTATGCTCGATACCAATAAATGGGTCAAGATGTACCGTTCGCCGAAGCTTGAATTTATTGTTAACCAGGACATTCACTTCCACGGCGAGTCGCGTTTTGCCGACGTAATTCTACCTGCCTGTACTAACCTCGAACGCTACGACATCGGCGAGCTTTGCAACTCCGGAAACGGCGGTTATCAGTCGCACTCGCAGACGGGCAACAACTGGCAGATAGTCGTTTTCCAGGATAAAGCTATTGAGCCGCTGTGGGACAGCCGCTCCGACTACTGGATTTTCGCCGAACTCGCTAAACGTTTAGGCTTCGGTGAGGATTACAGCGAGGGGCGCGACGAACTCGCCTGGTGCAAGCGTTTCTGGGAAAAATCGGATTTGCGCGATAAAATCTCCTGGGAGGATTTCACCAAAAAAGGTTATTACGTCGCGGGTATCCCCGGCACGGAGCGTGAGCGTCACTACGGTTTCAGGTGGTTTGCCGAAGGCTATCCCTGCGATACTCCGAACCATAAGCCGTTCCAGGAGGAGGGCAAACTCGGAACGTTCACAGGGAAATTCGAGTTTGTATCGGAATCTATGCTGTACTACGCGCCGGACGACGAAGTCCGCACGCCGATTGCGACATATAAGCCGAGTTGGGAGGGACATCACTCGATAAAGGCTAAGAAATTCCCCTTCCATCTGATTACTCCGCACCCGCGCTTTGACTATCATACTCAACACAATTCCTCAACGCCGTGGATTTGGGAGATTCCGGAAAACCGAAAATATATCGCCGGAAATCCCTACCTGATTGCGCGTATTCACCCTGAAAAGGCCGCTGAAAAAGGCATTAAAGACGGCGACATTGTTGAGCTTTTCAATGAGCGCGGGAGCGTTCTCTGCGTGGCGCGTGTTACCTACCGCGTGGAAGTGAATACCATTCACGCTTACGGTTCGAGCGGTATATATAACCCGACCGTTCCGGGCGAGATTTCAACGCACGAAAACCCCGATATCGGCGGTTGCGTGAATATCCTAAGCCCCGGACGTTTAATAGGCGACAAGGTTCCCGGTATGGCTCCGAACAGCACCCTACTCGACATCTGCAAGTGGGAGGGCGCGTTGCCGCAGGGTCAGTATTTCGAGTCAAAGCTCGACGCCGTGGCAAAAGAAGCCGACCCGGACGCTGAAACCTGCTTCGAGATAATCGAGGGTCACGGGTTTGAAGCGATACAGGCGAAAGTTCGCGCTAAACAGGCGTAGAAAGTGAGAGGAAAAATTATATGAGATTAGGCATTGCGATTGACAGCCGTATGTGTATGGCTTGTTACTGTTGTTTTACCGCGTGTAAGGACGAACACGCCGGTTTTGATACCGCCCTTTCCAAGGCACAGCCGCAAATGGGGCAATTCTGGATAGACATTCGCGAAACAGAGCGCAGCGATTCGTCGCGCCGCGTCAAGGTTTCGACCGTCCCGACACCTTGCAGTCACTGCCAGGAACCGGCTTGCGCTAAGGCCGCTAAGGACGGGGCAATCTATAAACGCTCCGACGGCATTGTCATCATCGACCCCGAGAAGTCAAAAGGGCAAAAGGCCATTGTCGACGCGTGTCCGATACACGCGGTTTACTGGAACGAGGAGTACCAAATCCCGCAGAAATGCACGATGTGTGCGGAGCTTCTCGACGACCCGAGCTATTTAGCGTATTTAGGCGACCCGAAGCTTAAAAAACCGCGCTGCGTCGAGGCCTGCCCGAATAACGCGATGTTCTTCGGCGACTTGGACGACCCGAACAGCGATATTTCAAAGGCTATTGCCGCGAATAAAATAACCCAGCTTCGCGAGCTTGAAGGGCAAGCAACGAACGTTGTTCACTTAAACGTTCCGACGCGCTACCTCGCGGGTACGGTCTACCTCCCCGAGGAGTTAGAGGAAGTCGCAATCGGCGCCTCCGTAACGCTGAAAGGCAAGGGCGGCACGTATACGACCACAACGAACTACTTCGGCGACTGGGAAATCGAGGATTTGCCGATTGACGAAAAGTTTGACATCACAATAACCCACGAGAACTACAAGCCGATAACACTATCAGCGGCAACAGACAGCGACCACTACGTAGGACAAACGTTTTTGAGCAAATAACAGTTATTAAATATCAAAATAACAGTTATCAAATATCAAATATCAGAGACGTAGGGGCGGGTTTCAAACCCGCCCTCTCCTCGTCCCGGCGCCGTGCGCCGTCTTTGCGAAGCACCGCTACGCCCGCGATACGTAGAACGTTACAGGTGCGAAGCAATCCAGTGCCGGGGGGACAACATACGTCTTACGTCTCTGATATTTAATATTTAATATTTGATATCTGAAATAGTTGCGCGTATCTGCCGTTGCGTTGTATTAAATCGTTGTGCGAACCCTGCTCGCGAACTATACCGTTTTCGATTAGGATAATATTGTCCGCGTCGCGGGTTGTGCTTAGTCTGTGGGATATCAGCACTAGCGTTCGCCCGGCAAGTAGTTTTGAGATTTCGCGGTTTATTTCGTACTCTGCCTCGGGGTCGAGCGCGGAGGACGGCTCGTCCATAATCAGAAACGCGCTGCCCTTATAGAGCATACGGGCGATTACGAGCTTTTGCAGTTGACCGCCGGAAAGGACTATGCCGGTTTCGTCAAAAAATTTGCTGTATTCGGTATGTATCCCCTTTGCTTCGCTATTTATCCTGTCAAGCAAGCCGACCTGTTCGAGCGAGCGTTTAACTTTTTCCTCGTCCAGTGTGCCGATTGCTTCGCAGGAGACAAATTCGGAGACGGGCAGAGAGTAACTCTGGAACTCCTGAAAAACCGAGGTTGCCGCGCTTCGGAGCGAGTTTATATCGTACCCGCGGATATCGCGGCCGTTGATTAGCACGAGCCCGCTGTCCGGGTCGTAGAAACGCAGCATTAGCTTGACGATACTGGTCTTGCCCGCGCCGTTTATACCTACGAGCGCGGCTTTTTGCCCCTTTTTTATTTTGAAACTTACGCCGTCAAGCGCGTAGGTGTCGCTATTCGGATATTTGAAACGCACGTTTTGAAATTCTATCTCGTTTATTTCTGTTATCGCCGCGCCTTGTGTGTTTTCGATTTTTGGCTCGTAGTCAAGTATAGATTTCAAATATTCAATGAAAATGCAGTGTTCCTTAATCTGCGTCATTAGCGTAGTCAGCGAAGTCGCGCCCTGCCGGAACTGCACGTACAGCGCCATCATCGCCGACATATTCCCGAGAGTGATTAGTCCGTAAAACGCCTGATACGCGAGCGCGACGTAGGGTATCAGCGTTGTGACTATTGAGTCGAAGCCGCTCATTGTTACGTTGATTTTGAGGATTTTGTTATCGAATTTCCCCTGTTCTGTATGCCGCTCGTTTAGCGCCGCGCCGAATTTGTCAAGCAGGAGCGTTCCGAACTTGCTGTATTGCTTTAGGTCTGCGGCAGTTTCGCGGGTTCCGAGTATGCTCTTGAAATAGTCGCTCCTGCGGTTCATCGGCGTGACTGTCTGATAGAGCGCGACGCTCCGCTTCATCTTTGCGCGGCTCGAAAAGTGCGTCGCAATCACTGACAAGGCCGCAAGCACGAGGAACAGCGGGCTAATTGCCGTTATAATCGCCGCGCTCCCCGCCGCGTTGAGGAAAAATGTAAACACTGCGGACATCGTGAGGACAGCGTTTATAATGCGCTTGTCGGCGTTATCCATAGCCTTCGTGAGCTTGTCGTAAAACTCCGGGTCGTCATACTGTTCGCTGTCAATGCGCGTGATTTTATCGAGCAGCAGTTTTTTTAAGAGTTTCTCTGTGCGGAGGTTCTGTCTGCTGTTGACTTTCGTTTGCAGCGGATTGATTACCACGAGCGTTATCAAAATCAAAACGCTGTAGCCGACCGCGACCGCGAGCATATACGACAGCGGCTTGTGAGCCACCACCGCGTCAATAAGTATTTTGAGAACTATAGCCTGAGCGGTCATACCCACCGCGCTGACAATAGCCGCGAGGAACTGGAACGCGGTACCAAGCCTGTCAGCCCGCCAGGCAAAACCTAAGATGTAACGAATGTTTTTGAGCATAGCTATTGACCTCCTATGTGTTAAACGCGAAATTACCGCGCAAGGTACGTGGGCAGGACGTGGGACAGGGCGCGGGGGCAGGACGTGGGACGCGGACTGGGCGCGTGGCGCGGGGGCAGAACGTGGGGCGCGGGGGCAAGGGCAACGCCCTGCCCGTCATTGCGAAGCACCGGTACGCTTGCGATACGTAGGAAGTATAGCGGCGAAGCAATCCAGTGCCGGGCGCGTAACATACGTATGTTGTCCCCCCGGCACTGGATTGCTTCGCACCTGTAACGTTCTACGTATCGCAAGCGTACCGGTACTTCGCAATGACGGGCATTTTAGTTTTCACGGTTTTAATGCACCTCCGGTTTTAATGCAACCTTTAATGCAACCTTGAATACAACCTTTAATGCAACCTTTAATGCAACCTTTAATACAGCGTCTACGTATCATACGAGATTTTTACATTGTGCGTTGAGTTCCAAGCTTCAAATATGCGGAAAACGTTGCTTTGCAAATATTCGTCTTTTGACAGGTATTCGTTGAAGCGCCCGGGTTCCACTCCGCCCGATGTTAGGAGTTTCGCGAAAATCAAGTCTATTTGCGCCGCTGTGTTACTGTCGTCAAAATACTCACGCTGGAACATTTCAAGGATTCGGTCAATCTGCCCGATGTTGCCGCTGTGCAGGTTTATCCGCAGGAATACGCGCCCGCTGTAGTCGCCGCGATTGCACAAAGTCCGCAGACCCGTGGTTAACTTGTAAAAATTGCCCGCGCCGCGCGTTTTGTCGTGACTTTCCGCATTATAGCCGTCGAATGTTAGCTGAATTGAAACATCATATTCCGCTGAAAGAAACTGGCACAGTTCGCTCGCAACGCAGGTTCCGTTAGATATAACAAGCAAATTCATACCAATAGACTTAGCGTAAGGCAAAATAGAATAAATATCCGGGTGGAAAAACGGTTCGCCTCCCGATAGCGTACAGTTAGATACACCTCGCGCTTTCATTTCATCAAGCAGGTATTTTATTTTACCGGGTTCCATATGCCCGCTGTCTTTCGCGGCGTTGCAATACGGGCAGTCCGCGTAACAGACAGACGTTATCTCGATAAATCCGGACTGTTTGTTCATTTTTCCTCCTCTTGTATGCTTTTTATTACTTCCGTTGTCGCGTCCTTAACCGCCCTCCACTTTTTTGGCAAGCCGTAGTCTACGCGTGGCAAACCTACCGTGAACGTTCCGTCAAGCGCGGAGAGAAGGCCGTTCAGCGACAATGTAAGGTTGAACGCGGAGCTTAGGAGCATCGCTTTTATCTGGTCCTTATCCGTCTGCTCACGGAAATTTTTATCAAATACGCTGAGATAACAGTACGCGTTCTCTGTCGTCTGATACGCGTTCGGCAGATTTTTCACAAGCTCGCGGGCTTTCCGCGTTTCACCCGCCGAGGAATAGGCGCGGACGAGCATACTCTCCGCTTCGTTGCGAATTGCGCTATCGGTGGAGCGTCCGAGTACCTTTTCGAGGAGCGCAATCGCGAGGCGTTTATTTTTCCTGTCCTGTTCGGCTCCGTCTAGGCTTTCAGCCGTTGTCAGGCGCGAAGCGTAGCGAAGCTGCGCGAGGTCGTTATGCGGATAGTCCCCGGCGATTTCGCGCCAGCGTTCGAGCGAAGTAAAAAGCTCCTCCGGGGAGCGCGCGATAAACCGCCCGTCGCCCTCGGTGTAGAGCGCGTCGGCGATACGTTCCGCTTCGCGCTGATTTGACATACCGAATAGTTCGTCAAGCGTAACCTCGAAATAATACGCGATTTTAGGCAAAAGCTCCGTATCGGGGTAGCAGTCGCCGCGCTCCCAGTTTGAAACTGACTGCGGCGATACGCCAAGTAGCGTACTAAGTTCCTCCTGCGTAATATCGCGGCCGCGCCGCAGACGCTTTAAGTTAGCTCCGATGTTGAAAGTCATAGCCCTGTCCCTCCCTGTCGTTTTCCTTAATAGAGTACCACAGTCAGGCGGAAAACGCAATAACAAGTATATTGAGTTTTTTTCAAGTTCAGCTTTAGTTTTAGGGTTGAAAAAGGGCGGGTTTGAAACCCGCCCCTACTCAACCCCGTCATTGCGAAGCACCGGTACGCTTGCGATACGTACACGGTTACAGGTGCGAAGCAATCCAGTGCCGGGGGGACAACATACGGTACGTATCGCAGGATTGTACGTCAACCCTGGATTGCTTCGCCGCATACAGATTTGCGAAATTCTACAATGCGAGCGTTTCGCCGTCCGCGGAGGACCGACTTCGCAATGACGGGCGGGGCAAGCCCCGCCCCTATGCGCCCCTTTACGCCGCTACACAAAATTTCCACACACAAATAAATCTCGCTACCTGTCGAATACGCCCCAGTCAGCTCCGCGCATTTCGTTTACTATTAGCGCGTAGTCTTTTACGGTTATTATGCCGTCGTCATCGTAGTCCATTTTCCGCGCAGTCGCCCATTCGGGGTCGTTTGACGTCACGCGGTAATAGGGCATACCGGCTGTTAAATCCGCAAGGGTTATTACTCCGTCGCCGTTGAAATCGAGGGCTATTGGCGACAATCCCGGGACTACCGTCATTGTAACCGTATCCGCGGCAATTTCTACGGGAGTATCTCTCGCAATCCCGGCAACATACGAGGACGCGTAGGCGCTTACAAGCCTAACGCTCCCCGGCAAAACGTCCCCTGCCTCTACCGCCGCTGCCCTGAAACGGATACGCGCCAACGGGGTTTCAGTATCGGCAGAAAAGGGATTAGGGTTCATAACCGCGACGCTTATCGTCCCGCCGTCTTGCAGAACGCTGATAATCTTGAAAGAGTTATCGGCGCTGCCTCCGGCGTATTCAAATCCGAGCGCGTCCGTTGAATATTCAAAATCCAGGACGAGCGTTGATAAATAAGACGCGCCGCTCACAAGAACATCGACCGCGACAGTAGAATCCGCAGGCAAATCGCTAGCCGGAGAGAGCGCAAGCGACAGCTGAACAGGAGCTGTATCGCCGGGACCCGAACCCGGGCTGACGCTTACATTGGCAAGCCCGAATAAGGCGGCTCGTAATTGCGCGGTTGCCTCGTCAATGGAGTTCTGCGTGGTTAATGTGGCCTGCGCGGCTACAATCGCGGCCTCTAAAGTCGCGAGGCTCTCGGCTGAAAAATTCAAATCGCTGTCTAAAAAATCCTCCGCGAGTTCGAGCGCGGCTTCAAGCTCCGTGCGGTCAAGTACAGGCGCGGGAGGAGCGTCGCCGCCGCCGGGTGAAACGTCTGCGGGAGGGTTCGCGGTATTGTCGACTAAATAAAACGAGTTAACAGCCGTTGGCGCGGTTGATTTATAGTAGCGGACTTCACCCGCCGACATTTCAATGACATCGCCCTCCTCGTCGCCTAAATCAAAACCTGAGGACGGCAGTAATTCTTTAATTGCGTCGTCGCCGTTAGGGGAATACAGCACTAGACCTTTAAGGCCGGAGCCGCTGGGCATAATAAAAAGCGGCACAATAATGTCGCTGTCAATCGGGATAGTAACGTTATCAGACGGGGCGTTACCAATTTTTGCTATTGTGTAATCTTCGCTTAGCGCATTTCCATCATCGGCTCCATTTGTGTCATCAGGCCTAAACTTAATCGTTATGCTATCGGAATCTCTGGGAATATCAGCGATAAATACCGCGCTTGCACCGCCGGAGGCTCCGGGACTAGGGGTCAAGTACAAAACTGGACTGCCATTAAAATAAGTCCTGTCAGCCAACAAATATAATGAATTAGTCTCCCAGGATTTCGAACTCCGCTCAAACACAACCGGAATAACAGTGACCGAATAGGTATTTGCAGCGGCAAAACCGAGCGGAAGCAACGACGCGACAGTAGCGAAAAAGAGAAAAGCTATCGTGATACGGCTTTTGCCGGAAAACCATTTGCTAAAAGGTTTCAATAGCATCACCCACTTTACAGCGGAATTTCAAATTTTGTATGTGCTGTGCGCGATAAGCGAAATTCGACAATTTTCGCATTTCGTAAAAAGTATAGCATAGTTCACAATATTTGTCAAGTACCTTTTTGCAAAAAGTGGAAAAATTTTTTCATAGGGGTCGTGGGGGCGCGTAGGTGGCGTGTAGGGCGCCCCGGCGCCGTGCGCCGTCTTTGCGAGCGCCGCCGCACTTGCGATACGTAGGACGTATAGGCGCGCGGCAATCCAGTGCCGGGAGCGTAACATACGTATCTGCGGACTGCGGCACTGGATTGCTTCGCACCTGTAACGC
>JAISJH010000021.1 GCA_031261635.1 Oscillospiraceae bacterium | reverse complement strand
GATATGGAAATGACCAATGACGACGCTATGAGAGGTCTATATCTGTGTTTCCGCGTTTCAACAGGGGAGTACGGTATCGAAATCAACTACGTCACCGAAATCATCGAGTATCAGGACATCACCCACGTTCCCAATACGCACAACTACGTTACGGGCATTATCAATATGCGCGGGACAATCGTTCCCGTCATTGATATGTGCTCCCGGTTTAATCAGGGTTCGGTTGAGATTACCGACCGTACTTGTATCGTTGTACTTACTATGGACGATGTGGACCTTGGCCTGATTGTCGACGAGGTGCAGGAAGTTCTCACGATTAACGACAGCAAAATTCAGCCGCCGCCAAAAAGCTCCGCAAGCACCGGCTACAGCAATGAGTTCATCAGGGCTATCGGTACGCCGGAACCCGACAAAGACGGCAATATCTCTATCAAGCAACTGCTGGACATCAACAAAATTTTCGAGGTTGACGAAGCTCTACAGTAAAACCGGCTCTGCGTAAGGCGGTCGTCCCCGGCCGCCCGCGGGGTTCGCCGCGCTTTACTCAGAACCGCGTTTAATCAATTCGGGCGGCCGGGGGCGGTCGTCCCTACAGGCGCAAGGAAGTATACTATGAATATGACTATTGGAGATAAGGATTTTATCCGTCTCCGGGACTATATGCACGACCACTTCGGCATTAACCTTGAAAAAAAGCGCACGCTTATCGAGGGTAGGCTCGGCAATACTATCGCGCAGGAGGGCTTCGACGGCTTCACCGACTTCCTCGACGACGCGTTTGCCGATAAAACCGGGCATAAGATTGATACGCTTATCTCCAAACTGACTACTAACTATACTTATTTCTACCGTGAGGATACTCACTATAAGTTTATGGTTGAAACCGCGCTTCCGGAATGGACGGCGAAAATCAGAAACAACGACCTGCGCGTGTGGTCTGCGGGCTGCTCCTCGGGCGAGGAACCCTACACGACCGCTATGGTGCTAAACGAATACTTCGGTCCCAATAAATCCGCCTGGGACTGCAAAATTCTGGCGACAGACCTCTCGCCGAGGGTGCTGAAAATCGCTAAGGACGCTGTGTACCCCGAGGAACACCTTGAAAAGCTCCCGGCGGGCTGGGAACACAAGTATTTTGACAAGCGCAAAAACCAGCACGACGAGGTTGAGTACGCAATCAAGCCGCTTATCAAGAACGAGGTTATCTTCGGTCAGTTCAACCTTATGCAGCCCTTTACGCGCTTCAGGAAAAAATTCCATATCATTTTTTGCCGGAACGTTATGATATACTTTAATAACGCGACCAAGACGGAGCTTACCGACAAATACTTCGACGCGCTGGAACCGGGCGGCTACCTGTTCATAGGTATGAGCGAAACGCTCTCGGGAATTAACCCGAGATTTCAGCAGATTAAACCGGCGATTTACAGAAAACAAGCGTAGTAACAGATAGCAGATATCAAATATCAAATATCAGAGACGAAGGTTTGGACGAGGGTTACGTAGGGGCGGGTTTCAAACCCGCCCACCCCGCGGCTCGCAATGACGGGGGCTTGGCACGCTACCGTTTGAATATACGTTCTAAATACACGCGCTAATTGTAAGAGACGCTAAACCGCAACCCCCGTCTTAACTTTCGTCTCTGATATTTGATATTTGATAACTGTTATTTATAAATGATAACTGTTATTTATAAAAAACTGACTAACTGAAATATAGGGGTGTAATTTGGATGCAGGGAACGATAAAGGTAGCATTGGCGGAACCCGGAGCCGCCCGCGCTTACTCTCTCGCGGAAACTCTCGGCGCTGACCATACCATCGTGTTTCAGCGTTTTTCAGTTTCACCGGACGAGATTGTGCGCGGTGTGCAGACTTTCAGACCGCAGGTTATAGTGTTTTACGCTCCTATATTCGGAGATAAAGAGCACAACTGCGTGACGAAGATACTGCGAAATATGTCGGCAAGGATACTGCTGGTATCCGAACCAACCGAGCTTGCGCGCTTGCTACGTGACCCTAAACTTGAACAGCTGTCGCTTGCCGGACACGCCGCGCCTCCTACCTCGCAAATTGTTTCGCGGGTGAAACGTCTTGCCGCGACGGACAGCGAGGCTCCGCAGATTAACAGCGATAACAAGTTCCGAATGTCGCAGTTCGCCCCAAAACCGTTCATCACCGGGGCGCAGTTGTCCCCCAGCGTGCTTACGACGAAGTTAATAGCCATCGGCGCGTCCACGGGAGGAACGGAGGCGCTCGCGAAGCTGTTTCACCTGCTCCCGCCGCATATGCCGGGGATTGTCGTCGTTCAGCATATGCCGCCTGTGTTTACGCAGCTCTATGCCGAACGGCTCAATAAGGAGCTTCCGTACAGCGTTTCAGAGGCTAAGGATAACGTTCAGATTTTGCCGAATACAATCCATATCGCGCCGGGCGACAGGCATTTGCTGATAAAAAAGAAGGGTTCGGCTCTGTACACGGTTCTCGGCAATACTACGAAAGTCAACGGTCACTGCCCCTCCGTGGACGTACTGTTTAACTCGGTAGCGGACGAATACGCCTGGCAGTCGATGGGGATAATCCTGACCGGAATGGGCGCGGACGGCGCGGCAGGTATGCTTAGAATGAAAAGCAAGGGGAGCTACACAATCGGGCAGGACGAGGCGAGTTGCGTAGTATACGGTATGCCGCGCAAAGCCTACGAATACGGCGGCGTAGCGCAACAGGCCGCGCTTACGAGTATACCGCAGCATATGTTAGCATACCTGCGGAATGAAGTGAAAGGCTGAAAGGAACTGGTATTTTGGGGTTTGGCGGTCTTATAATGATAGCTGTCGGTCTGTCCGCTGACGCGTTTTCAGTAGCAATATGCAAGGGGCTTGCGCTAAGAAAAATAAATCTTAAACAGCTTGTTACTGTAGGCCTATATTTTGGCTTGTCGCAGGCGATTATGCCGCTTATCGGCTTTTTGGTCGCGTCGCGCTTCGCTGATTTAATCGTAAGCGTTGACCACTGGATTGCGTTCATACTGCTTTCCGTAATCGGCGGGAAAATGCTCTGGGAAGCCCTGCACGACGACGAGGAGGACGAGCCGGACGGCTCGCTTAATCCGCGCAAAATGCTCCCGCTCGCTATAGCGACGAGTATTGACGCGTTGGCCGTGGGTGTATCCTTTGCGTTTCTGAAAGTGAACATTATCCCCGCCGCGACCTTAATAGGCGTTACGACGTTCATACTCTCGGCGGTCGGCGTGGTTATAGGAGCAAAATTCGGGGCAAAATACAAGCGCAAAGCTGAAATTGCCGGCGGCGTCATCATTATCGCAATCGGCGTAAAAATCCTACTAGACCACTTAATCAGTTAACAGATATCAAATATCAAATATCAGAGACGAGGGGTTTGGACGGGGATACGGCATAAAACCCGCGCCGTGCGCGGTATTTGATATTTGATATTTGATAACTGTTATTTATAAAATTTGATAACTGTTATTTATAAAAAAGGGGTTTTTATTATCGTGAAAGTTATTCGCAGGAACTTGGTACCTATACTCGCTATTGCGCTTGCGCTTGTTACTATAGCGGGCATTTGGGCTATCGCCGCTTCTAATTACGGTACCGAAGCCGACCCGCTTGTTACCTTAAGCTATATAAACGATATCTTGACTAAGGAAATCACGGATGCGGCTTCGGCGGATACTACCGCGAAGCTCGAAGCGCTAGCCGCGTCGCTGAACAGCCGGATTGACGAGCTGAAAACCTCTAACCCCGGTTCGGCTAAGTACGTCGTGCTTACAATCGACGCGGGCGCAACTGTAAAGTGCGAAATAGGTACAGAGCTTATCCACCGCCTCGGAAGCATTAGCTGTATAGCCCCCGCCTCCCCCGGTTTCATAGATAACACGGACGGAACGATACTTGAAAACGGTTCCGCGCTGTTAAAGAACCACCTTTACACCGTCACTATGGCAGACCGCAGTTTCAAGGCGAACGAGCGTTCGACAGTCGTTATCAAAGGCATTTACACAGTGTCGTAGGGGCGGGTTTCAAACCCGCCCTCACGTAGAATTTACAATATTTCAGCCATTGGGCGGGTTTGAAACCCGCCCCTACGTGTATGGGTAGATTAAAATTCTTTCCTGTAAAGCTCTGAATATTGTCGCGTCGTCGGCAAATTCTACGTTGCCTCCGGCGGGTAGTCCCGTTGCGAGGCGCGTTACCTTTACACCCAGCGGCGTCAGCAATCGCGAGATGTACATTGCCGTTGCCTCGCCCTCGGTGTCGGGGTTGAGAGCTAATATGACCTCTGTAACGCCTCCCGCCTTTACACGCTCCACAAGCGGCGCGATTGCTATATCCTCGGCGGCTATCCGGCGCATTGGCGAGATTACTCCGTGGAGGACGTGATACACGCCGCCGTAGTTCCGCGCGCGCTCTATCGCGTAGAGGTCGCGTATATCCGCTACGACGCAAATAAGCCCCCTGTCGCGCCTCTCGGAAGCGCAGACGGAGCAGGTTTCGCCGTCAGTAAGATTTTGGCATACGCCGCAGCGGCGTATGAGTGCTTTTGCGTCGGTAATGGCGTTAGCAAAGGCTTCGGCGCGTTCCGGCGTGTAATCAAGCACGCGGAACGCCATTCTCTGCGCCGACTTGGTTCCAACCCCGGGTAGCGCGGCGAATTGCGTTATAAGCCGCTCCAACGCTTCGGGGAAAAGCCCGGTTCCGGGTCGCATATAGTAACCTCCAGTTTTACAGATAACGATGATGTAGGGGCGAGGCTTGCCTCGCCCGGTTGGTTACGTGAGTGGTTAAATTACGTAGCAGTGTGTAGGGGGCGATGCCCACATCGCCCCAAGAATTGCACAAATTCACGTATTGCGTAGAATGGCAAAACCAGGTGGGACGATGTGGGCATCGTCCCCTACACACCGTTACGTAATTTGTCCGCTTACGGATATACACGGGGAGCGGCAACCGGGCGAGGCAAGCCTCGCCCCTACAAGTTATTACCCTTTCAGCTTCTCCCAAACGGCTTCGTCTTTCATTGCGGTTATTTTCCTGTACGCGCCGCTTCGTTTGTTGAAGCGGCAGGCCGCTTCGTAGTCGCAGTAGTCGCAGGGGGAGGCGTTTTTCTTTGCGTAGGGTTCGGGAGTTATGTCGCCCCCGGTTAGCGCGGCGTATAGTTCCGCGAGTTTTTCCTCTACGTGGCGCGAGAGCGTTCCGATTTGTTCCGCTGTGGCTATGTCCTTTGCCGTACCGCCGTCCGCGGCTTCCGCCAGTTGCAGGCCGGAGGATTTCAGCTTTGCGGCGCGTTTTGCGTCGATTGCTTCGTCCGATAGTTCGAGTTCCTTGCGCCCGAGCGTTATCAATATGTCCTTCGCGGGGGTGTAGCGTATCCCGGCGGGTCTTAGACCCTCCGACTTTTCGAGCGCGAACAGGTAAATCAGAAGCTGCATACCGAGGCCGTAGTACACGTCCGAGAGACTGAACTCCGCGCCGCCGGTTTTATAATCCACCACGCGGGCATACGTTATGCCGTCGCGGGTAAGTTCGTCAACGCGGTCAACTTTGCCCTCGATAGTCACGCCGCCGAGCGTGATGTTGTGAAACTCATACTCAAAACTGCGCGGCGAAAAGCCGGAATCCTTCAATTCGGACGCTAAACGGCTGACGAGCCGCTTCACAGAGTCGCGAAGCCTGTTAAACAAAAACCGCGCACGCTTGTCTGCTAAAGCCGCTCCCAAAATATTGTTAGCGTAGTCGTCAAGTACAGTCTGCGTAATCGCTTCCAATTGTTCCCTGGTGACGACGGCGAAGCCTCCGACCCCTTTAACCTCAGCGCAGACGTGTTCGAGCGCGTAGTGGACAAGGTTTCCAAATTCCAGGCTGTTGAAGCTGACAGTTTTTCGCGCTTCAGCCCGCAGACCGTATTTCATAAAGTGCAGATACCTGCACTTGCCGAGGGTTTCAGCTTTCGTGGCGGTTAAAACGGGCGTTTCACCGTACAGCGCGCGCAGAGCGTCCCGCGTTAATTGGTACGAACCTGCAAGGCGGCCGGGAGCGCCCGCCGACCTTGCCGGGGTTTGCGAAGTGTTAAGGTTAAGGCGCTTGATTATATAGCTCAAACGCAGGTCGGCGGGATAAGTTACGACCAGTTCCGTAGCCTTATCTAAAACCTTGTTTACAAGGAACAGTTCGCGCTGTACCGCGTAGACGTTATCTCCGCGCAGGTTTGTGAGCGCGGCGAATTTCTTTAGCATATCGCGCTCGTCGGGGTTTAACAGTCCCTGCGGGCTGGTAAAATTCGGTAACTTTTCGTCGGTAGCGCCTAAGACGAA
The DNA here is from genome assembly GCA_031261635.1 of Oscillospiraceae bacterium. Taxonomy (GTDB): domain Bacteria; phylum Bacillota; class Clostridia; order Oscillospirales; family Oscillospiraceae; genus JAISJH01. Next base: position 18,141 of record JAISJH010000021.1, on the reverse strand, counting down.
CAGGTGCGTTATATCGCTCTCGCGTATGCTGTCGAAATCGCCTACGCGGACTACTCCGCTGCTCATCGGTATCGTATCGACCGCCTGCCCGGAGAGCAGCAGGGTCAGGAGCCGCCCAAATTCGTCACGTGACATTCTGTCCTCGCCGCTGATTGTCACGAAGGTGTCAAGCGTAGCGACGAAAATGTCCCAGAGCTGCCTGTATTCATCGGCGGTCTGCTCGTCCCCGGAGCGTATGAAGTCGTTGACCTTGGTCTTAAGCCTTTCGCGGAGTTTTATATCCAGCACGAACGAATACAGCGCGGAGGCGTGTTCGCGCCCCGTGACGGCTTTATCGCTCGCCTGTTTATATGAAAGTATAGGCAGGGCTATTTTTTTGCGACAGCGGTTTATATCGGCGAGGCGTATAGCGTCGCGTTCGCGGGCTTTTTCCGCTCGCTCCTCGTCAAGGTCGGAGTAATCGACGTAGCCGCGCGGGTTGCCTGTGAAATCAACGCGCCATTTGCCCGCTCCGCGCAGGTTCCATTTTAGCGCGTAATCCTCTAGTTTGTCGCGCTCGTCTATCGTCAGTCCCGTGAGGTTTGTCTTTAGGAAGCGGAAAACGCTGTCCTGCCGCCAGTTGTAGGCGATGATGCTGAAAACTTCGGTGACGAGCGTCATTATCGGTTTTTGAAGTATGTCCTCGTCGCGGTTGAGGTAGCTTTTTATGCCCGCCTTGCTAAGTGAGGCCTGTAAGGCGGCTTCGTAGCTTGAAAAGCCCCGCGCGACGATTGATATGGCGGAGGGGGCTATACCCGCGCGGAGCCAGTCGAGCGTTTGGGCGGTGGCAAGCCTGCACTCCTCGGCTATTCCCGATGTCGCGTAGAGCGTTCTGCGGATATCGCGCGTTGAAGCTTCGAGAGCTACCGTTTCAGTTTTGACCGCGTTTTCCGAAGCGAAATTTTGCAGACGCGCTAAGGTTTCGCCGGATAGTTCGTAGCCCTCGCCCCCGGTTGTCAGCGCGATTGTTACCTGCCTTTTAGCAAGCAGTAGTTTTTCTATTAGCTCAAACTCCTGCGCCGTGAAATCTGAAAAGCCGTCGAAGTAGTATTCGGCGTTCGCGCTGTCTGATATAACCTCTGTCAAGAGGTCAAGGTTAGTGCGTTTGTCGCCGTAACGCTGAACCAATAACGCGTCATAAGCCTCAAAAATAAGCGCGAGGTCGCGCAGTTTCAAAGCAGTCGCCCCGCTACCGAGCAGGTCGGCGGCGGCGGATAAATCGTCGGGGAAAACTTTTGAATAGGAAAATTCCTCGCGGAGTTTTACAAATTTTTCAAGGAAGTACGTTTTTGTACTACGCTCGGTATAGACCTTTAACGAGCCGGTTAGCATATTCAGCGCGGAGTACATCAACAGTAGCTTCGCTTCGCGCTTCGGGCTTCGGAGCGGCGCGATATTCAGCCCCTCGAAAACCCGCTCGGCTAAACTGGTGAACGTAAGCGCCTCGGCGTGGAGGCAAAGCTCGTCGCCGCAGATTTCAGCGAGCGCCCGTTCGCTCTCGTAAGAATACTGCTCGGGGATAATGAGAAGCTGGCGCGGCGCGCCCTCGAGCCGCGCGTTCAGCCCTATTGTTTTAAGCAAGCGCCGCGTCTTGCCGCAACCCGGCGCGCCGGTGTATATTTGAAGCATAGCTATTCACCTCCCGCGCCGTGCGCGTCATTGCGAAGCACCGGTAAGCTTCACATACAATCAACGTTTAGGTGCGAAGCAATCCAGTAGTAGCAACTCAACATACGTATGTTACACTCCCGGCACTGGATTGCCGCGCCGGTTTCAATGTTACGTATCGCAAGCTTACCGCGGCTCGCAATGACGAACTCTTGACTCTCTGATATCTGATATTTGATATTTGATAACTGTTAACTGAACTAAATTCCTTCTCCGTTGCTAAATTCTCCCGGTTGGGAGGCTATGTCCGCCAGGTTGTAGGGTGTGCTTTGGTAGACGTAGTAGTTTAGCCAGTTGCCGTATAGCAGTTGCGCGTGAGCCCTCCAGCGCACCACCGGGATTTTTTTTGGGTCGTCGTCGGGGAAGTAGTTCTCGGGAACCGCGGGGTTCAGACCCCGGCTTAGGTCGCGCTCGTACTCCAGGAGGAGCGTGTCCGCGTCGTACTCCGGGTGGCCGGTTATAAAGAGACTGCGGTTGTCTTTTGACTTGACGGCGAATACTCCCGCCTGCTCGGAGGACGACAGCAGTTCGAGATTTGAGTTTGCGCGTATATCGTCGAGCCTAACCTCGGTGAAGCGGCTGTGCGGGGCGTAGAACTCTCCGTCAAAACCGCGAAACAGGCGCGTTGTAGCGTCCTCGATTGTATGCTTAAACACGCCGGACAGCTTATCCGGCAGGTCGTATTTAGGTATGCCGTAGTAGTGGTACAGCGCGGCCTGCGCTCCCCAGCAGATAAAGAGCGATGTATGCACGTGCCTCTGCGCCCAGTCCATAACCTCGCACAGTTCCGGCCAGTAGTCCACGTCCGGGAAAGCCAGCGTTTCCACAGGTGCGCCCGTTACAATCAGTCCGTCGTAAATGCGCTCCTGAACGTCCCTGAAGCCCTCGTAGAAGGTGTCGAGGTGGCTCTTGTCGGCGTTCTTGGCGTCGTGCGAGACCATTCGCAGGAAGTCAACTTCAATCTGGAGCGGAGTATTCGACAGCTTCCGCAAAAGCTGCGTCTCGGTAACGACCTTAGTAGGCATAAGGTTCAGAATAAGCAGCCGAAGCGGGCGAATGTCCTGCGCCAAGGCGCGGCGCTCCGTCATAACGAAAATGTTCTCCCTCTCAAGAACGCTCTTGGCGGGAAGCTTGTCCGGGATTTTAATAGGCATAGTAAATCACCCTGTGTTGTTTTGGTTGTTGTGTGTGCTGTGGGGTTAGCTAGTGGTATTATAGCACAGTTATGCGGGAATGTCAACAAGCCCGTATTTCACCTTAATTCTATCGAGTTTTTCAAGCATCGGCTGCGACACAATCAGCAGGAAAAAAACTGTCGCGGCGGCGTGAATTAAATTGAACGGAAGCCCCTGTAAATACGCAGCGAAAAACATCGCGGATCCAGGCGCGGACTGGTACAGCACGATTTGCGAAGTGTCCATCACGCCGCCGTAAATTACAAGCGTCGCGAGTGCGCCGAATATTGAAAGCGCGGAGCGGCTGCGGCGCAATAAGCCTTTGCGAAATAAAATTCCCGCTAAAAATCCGATAATTCCAAACGCGAACATTTGCCACGGTGTCCACGGACCCTGCCCAAAAAACATATTCGATACAAAACCCGTCATTGCTCCGACCAAAAATCCCGCTTCGCCGCCAAAAGCTACGCCGGAAATTATCACAAGCGCGACGACCGGCTTGAATTGCGGCAACATAAAAAACGCGGCGCGCCCGGCGACCGCGATAGCGCAAAGTGTCGCGATTACGACTAATTCTCTTGCTTGCGGTTTGCGCGATTCAAATACTAATCCGAACGGTAACATTGTTTCGAGAATGATTAAAATTGCGATAAAATAGTATTTTCTGTCGCCCAAGAAAAACACGCCGATGTAGATAGTTAGCGGGATTGCGAGAAGTATCATAGCTGTTGCAACGAGCGTTCGCTTCGGCAATTTTCGCTTTTCGACCGCGATTTGAATTTGTTGCAATTGTTTTTCGCGTTTCCACGTCAGCGACATTACGAGAGCAATTGCAAATGCCGCGAGCGACAACATAATTCCGACATATAGTTTGATAGTTTCAAATTCGAGTAGTTCGCCGTGCGCGTAGGACTCGCCGCCTGAAATGAACGCTTTTAATCCGCTGAAATTGAGAATTAAAACAACAATTGTGCAAAGCAAAAACGCGCCTGAAATTGCCGCTGATATTTTTCGTTTCGTTGACAATTTTTCAATTTGCTTATTCGACAATGCAGAATTTTCCGCGATTGTGTACTCCGCGTCATTATCAAAATCCGCGATTGTGAGCGGTTCAGACGGCTGCCCGCCGAGCGCCGCAATTACGTCGTTTGTTGTTATAGCTTCGGGCAAAATGTGCCGCGACATTCGGTTTGCGGAAGTTGTGTAAAAATTGTTTCCGCTAAAAAATTCGCGCGGCGCGGCTTCGGTGACAATGTTTCCGTCGAAAAACATCGCGCAAAGGTCTGCGTATTCCGCGCAAAATTCCACATCGTGCGATACCATAACGACCGCAACTCCGGCGTTTGTGAGCTTTTTTAGAATTGCCGCGAATGTCAATTTGAACTCCGCGTCAAGTCCTTTTGTTGGCTCGTCAAGCAACAATATTTTTGGTTGCAAAAGTAAAACTTTCGCAAGTGCGGCGCGTTGCTGTTCGCCGCCGGAAAGGTCGTAAGGGTGTGAATTTAACAATTTATCAATATGGCACAAACGCGCTATATTGGCTATTCTGCGGCGTTTTTCGTCTTTTGAAATTTTCACGTCAGAGAGCATTTCAAGCAAATCCAATTCAACGCTTTTTGCTACAAATAACGCCTGCGGATTTTGCGGCAGAACGCAAATTGTATCGTCAATTTCAATCTTTCCGCGATACGGTTTATTCAGCCCCGCGATTAAAGATAAAGTTGTAGTTTTTCCCGTCCCGTTGCCTCCGAGAATTGCCGTTACTTCGCTGTAATTCGCGGAAAAGTTCAAGCCTTTCACAACGTCCGGCAAATCCTTTTCATATTTGAACCACACATCAGTTAGCGTAATTGCAGTTTTACGATTATTTTCAATCGCTGCAATTTGCGGAATTTCGCTCACAATAGGCATTTGTGAGAGCCAATTTCTACCGTCGCGAACGGTTATTGGGCAGTCTAATTCGCTTTTCACACCAGACCAAATTCGCATTGCCGCGGGCATTGCGTGGAACATTCCGTGACCGCTGTCGCGCAAAAGTTTTCCGACTTCCCGCGGCGAACTGTCAGCGATTATTCGCCCGCTGTCCATTACAATTGCGCGGTCGCAAAGCGGAAACGCCTCCTCCAAGCGGTGTTCCGTCATAATTACCGTAATTCCCAATTCGCGATTTATTTTTCCGATTGAAGCTAAAAAATCCGAAGCGGCAATCGGGTCAAGCTGGCTCGTAGGCTCGTCTAAAATCAGCACGGACGGCTGCATTGCCATCACTGACGCGAGATTTAATAATTGTTTCTGCCCTCCCGATAATTCCGTGACATTTTTGTGAAACCAATTCTGTATTCCAAAAAACGACGCCATTTCAGCGACGCGCAATCTAATTTCCGGCGTTTTCAAGCCCAAACTTTCAAGCCCAAACGCCAATTCGTGCCACACTTTGTCGGTCACAATCTGATTATCCGGCGATTGCGTCACAAATCCAATTTTTGCGCTTTGCGTGCGTTTATCGAGCGTTTCTAACAATTCATTTTCAAAATAAATTGCGCCGCTTTTAACGCCGTGGGGCGCGGCGGACGGTTTCAATTGCCGCAAAAGCGTTGTTTTCCCGCAACCCGACTGACCGCAAAGAACTACAAATTCTCCGCGATTTACGGTCAAATTAACGCCCAAAAGCGCGGGAAATTCGCGCTCCGGATACGTAAAAGTCAAATTTTCAACCCGGAATTGTTCAATGTGCGCCACTTCAAATCCTCCTTTACATTCAAAATCAGCGGCATAGCGCAAAGTGCGAAATAAGTTAGGAAAATGAAAAGTCCGGGCAGCACGCCGTCCGCGGAGGACCTAGTCCACGTTCCCTGCGTTGTCGGAAAATACCGCCATTCTAAACCGCCCGTGATTGAACCGAGCAAAATATACGCCGCGCAAATCACAATATAAATCAGCGCAATTGCGTCACGTTTGTCAAATCTGAAAATCGAAAACGCACTTCGTCCCGGCAGTCCGTAGCCCCGTCCTTTCATACTGTCGGCGGTTTCGATTGCGTTTTCGAGCGCCCAAGTCACCATAATCGACAGGATTTTAATTCCGTTTTTTGCGCGTGAAAATATCGAGCCGTTTGAAACATCGCGCCCAACGCATTTTTGAGCGTTTGAAATTACTTTTATTTGCGAAATAAATCGCGGCACAAAGCGCAAGGCCATCGACAAAATCAGCGACAGCGCGGGAATTACGCGCCCAAAAAGATACACGAATTTGTCCGATGTCATAATTTCATTGAAGCACGAAAACCACGCGATTACTGTGATTAGCATTACCGCAGCCGCAATTCCGTAGAGAATTGATTCAAGCGTCAGCGGGTTTCCGCTCGGCAAATACGTCAAAATTGTGCCGCCCTGATGATTGAACGCGGGATTGAGAAGCGCGGCAAAAATCAACATCGGGAGCATATACTTCAAATTGAATTTCAGCGTCTTTTTGCCGCCGAGATACACCGAATACGAAAACGCGCAAATCAGCGACACAGCTAGACAAACCGGGTGCGTGAAAAACATTGCAAACAGTAAAACCACCGTAAAATACAGCATATTTACAAGCGGGTGATAGCCGTAAAATGTATCATTTGTCATAGCAAACCCTCCGATTTCAGCCAATCTACAGACGCGCGAATTTCGCTTGTTTCAATTGTAAAAGTAGCGGTGGGGGCTAATTCCGCGACGCGCCGAATTGCAAACGCAACATCAATTTTGCCGTCGCAAAGCGCGTTATGCGTATCTTTTTCGCCAAAATTATTGTGCAAATGTACGTGACTGAGAAGCGGCGCAAAGCGCTCTATCCAATTACTGAGCGGAAATTTAGCCCCCGAAACCGCCGCGTGGCCTACATCGAGGCACAATTTGAAACGCTTGTCATTTACATTTTTGACGATATTACAAAGCATTTCAGGAGAATTTTCAAGCGTGTTTTCCAGGCAAAGTTCAAAATCAGCGGACTTGTCAGCTAAAAACTCTTTCCAAAACTTTACCGAATGTTCCGTGAACCAATTTTCAAAATACATTTGCGGGACAAAGCCGGAATGAACAATCATTTTGCTAATTCCGTAGCCGCTCATCAGTTTGTACGCCTGCTCATAGCGCCTCCGCGCAACTTCTACAATCAGCGGGTCAATCGCGCCGGGGCAAAGCTCGTTAAAGGGTGCGTGAAAAGTGAATTTTTCAATTCCGCGCATTTCTTTTCGCACTTTGTCGTCCCAAATTTCAAATTCCGTATCCATATTAAAAGCCGTGCAAAACTCCGCAATCTCTATACCCGCGCCGTTTTCGCGCGCAATTTCCGCCGCGTCGTTGGCAATTGTCGAAAAATACAATCGCCGCGAAAAATTATTCTTCACGCTGTTCACCTCCGACCGCGCCGCCGCCAACATCGCGCCCTAAATCGCAAGTAAAAATCCACTCAACGACGTCGCCGGGCTTCAATTGATAGCGCGAACAGCCATAATTCGGGAACCAGTCGTTGACTTTGTACAGCCAGCCGGACAATTCGCCGGCATCAAATTCGTACAAATTGTTAATTCCCTCAATGTACGCGGAATTGTAAATCGGCGTATTCACAAATTCAAAATGAATTTTAGCGCGTTTCATTTCGCGCTGAAGCACGTTAAAAACGCTCTCGCCTTCGTAAACCGTGACATTTGTCGCGGGAAAAATCACGCCGTCAGCGGGTACCAATTCGCGCTTATTTTTGTCGAGTTTTTCTAAATTGTCAATCAAAACTTTGCACTCAACTAAAAGCGAAACCGCAAAAGAACCGTCGTTAATTGTAGCGTCCTGCGGTTCAACGGGAGCGGGCTTTCCCGCCGGAATCGGGTCGGTTTGGTATTTGTCCTGTTCGACGGGAATTTCCGCATTTGCAAATTCGTTTACGGTGTCAATTTCTTGCGCTTGACACGCCATTAAAAGTAGGAAAACACTAAAAAATGCAAAAACAATTCTTTTCATTTCATCAACTCCGCTTTTATAAGCAATCTATATAGCATTTCAGCAATTTCCGCGCGGGTAACAGCGTCTTTTGGGCGAATATCCAAATCCTTTTCGTCCAAAATACCCTCGGAATAGCAGAACGCCAGCGCGCCCCGCGCCCAGTCCGCGCTCTTTGTGTAATCGCCGAATTGCGCGAGCGTGTCGCGAATTTCCGCCGCGTTTTTTGAAATGTCAAGCCCGCAAATTTTTGCGGCGTTTGCGACTAGTGCGGCGGCACTTTCGCGCGAGATTGTAGCGTCCGGATTGAATTTACCGCCGCTCCCGGAAACCAATTTATAAATCGCCGCGGTATTGATATATTTCGCAAACATATGATTCACTGAAACGTCTGAAAAGCCCGCGCTGACTACGTTTGCACTATCACTATATAACCCGAGAGATTTCGTAACAATTGCCGCAAATCCCGCAATTGTAATGTTATTATTCGGATTAAAAAGCCCGTTTGCGCCGCTGATAATTTCGCGCTCGGCTAAGGCTTCAATCGCGGTTTTGCTAGCGTGATTTTTAATGTCAGAAAATGTTTTTCCCGGCAGAGTAACCGGCACAATTTTTATACCAATATGTTTGCCCGGTAAACCAATCGCAGCCTCGTCTTTGTTATTTGTAATTTGTTCCCTGTTATTTATGTCGCCCATTTCGTACAGCGACGATTTACCGTCACGCGCGCGCTGCGCCGCCACAAGCCCGTATAACGCTTGCTCCGTGGCCATTTGATTATTCCCGTCATTGGAATCCAAAATGTGAGAAAAACTTCCGTCAGCTTTGCGATATTTTAATAATTCGTCCACAAGCGCATCGGTTGATTTCCCCAAAGCCGCGCTCGCGACTAGCATTTGCACAATTCCCTCGCTCGTTTTGTAAGTAAATTTAATTTTCAGGGCTTTTTCAACCGCCGTTTTTACATCTTTTTTATCCTGATATTTTGCCAAAGCCTGAAGCGCCATTCCTGTCATATCGGGGTCGCTTGGGGAAATTCCGCTCAAATTCCAACCGCCGTCGGGCAGCTGCTTTGACAGAATTTCCGCGATAAAATTTTCGCGCCGCGAACTCGCGTAATTCCCGCTGTCAAGCGCAATCAGCGCCCAAATCGGGCCGTTAATTCCCTGCCAAATTGTTTTGTCGAAATCCTCTAAAGGCGCCGTCAAATCATAGCCGCCGACATTTCGCGGGTCAAATCCCGCCGCCGTCAAACCGAGAATTACGCGCGAATATTCCGTATATTTTTTATCGTGAAGCAGGCCTTTTTTATCTTTCACATATTTTTCCGCGGTTTTATAATAATTTTCAAAATACGAGGCCGGAACAGAATACGAACTCCGCGCAAGCCCGATTACAGCCCACTCGCCGCCAACCGAACCGACTTCGGGTTTCGCTACAGTATTCAAAATATACGCCGCCGCGTCATTTACCGCGCTGTCGAGCGTTTTTACATTTGCCGCAAACGCTGACGGCGCAAGGGATAACGCGATTGCAATTAAAAGCGTTAATGCTGTGAATTTTTTCATAATTTTCTCTCCTTTTTAATCATTTATATATGCACGCCTATCACGAAAAATAAAAATATCGCAGAGAGCAACACTCTCTACGACAAACGCAGAGAGACCCGTGCTGGCGGAATCATCTCTTGCACAGAAACCTGACTTCGTACATATGTGTACGTTTACAGTGGCGGCACCGTCCGGGAATTTAACCCGAGTTCTGCACATTTGCTCCTCTAACGAAGCTAAAATTTTCAAGCCGCAACGCGGCACAACTTCTCCGTGAATAGCGCTGAACGTAGTATAGCACAACTAGCAAGATTTGTCAATCCCTGAAAAAAGGATTTGAATGTTAAATATACATAACGGCTCGTAGGGGCGGGTTTCAAACCCGCCCTCCGCGTTTTGCAATTCCGCTCAAACTATGTAGGGGCGAGGCTTGCCTCGCCCGGATTGCGTAACCCCGTCCACCGTCCCGGCGCAATGCGCCGGGACAGGGCAGGGCAACGCCCTGCCCGTGGTGCGCCCTCCGGCGCACCGTCTTTGCGAAGCCGCCACCGCACTTGCGATACGTAGTTGATGATATGCGGCGAAGCAATCCAGGGTTGACGTAGACTCCTACGATACGTACCGTATGTTGTCCTCCCGGCACTGGATTGCTTCGCACCTGTAACATTGTACGTATCGCGGGCTTACCGGTGCTTCGCAATGACGGGCGAGGCAAGCCTCGCCCCTACAAATCAACGCAGATTTGATAACTCCCCCAATAACCCACTTGACAAACCCAACAAGCTGTGTTATAATAATAAAACTGTGTTCTGCCACGGTCTAAACAAAGAAAGTAAAGGTAATACTAAAATGAAACTCGACATTCACCCGAAGTATCACCGCACCACTATAACCTGCGCTTGCGGCGAGGTTATTGAAACAGGCTCGACGAAGGAGAATATCCGCGTTGAGATTTGCTCAAAATGTCATCCGTTCTTTACCGGTAAGCAAAAACTCGTAGACACCGGCGGACGCGTTGACAAGTTCAACAAGAGATTCGGAATAAAACAGTGAGCAGTTGTTAAATATCAAATATCAGATGAGCGATATTTAAGCTGCCGCCGCCTTATTCCGATTCCGGGAATGAGGTTCAATGCAACAAAACACACAGACTGACAGCCGCGAACGCGCGGTTATAGCGGGCTTGTCAAGCCCGGCGTTGCCGTTCGACGAAAACTCTGACGACGCGTCGCTTTTGGAGCTTGCGGCGCTTCTTGACACGGCGGGGGGCGAAGCGTCCGCGACGGTTCTGCAAAACAGAGCCGCGCCCGACCCCGGTACATTCTTAGGTAGCGGCAAGATTGACGAGCTTGCCGCGCTTTGCCGTGACAGCGATTACACATTAGTATTATTCGACAACGCGCTCTCGCCCGGGCAGCAGCGCAATATCGAGGCGATACTCAACCCCAAGGAGAACCCGCCGCCGCGCGAAATCCGCGTAATGGACCGCGCGGGTTTAATTCTCGACATCTTCGCGCAACGCGCCCACACCCGCGAGGGACGCTTACAGGTCGCGCTCGCGCAGTACAAGTACCTCCTGCCGCGCCTGACCGGTATGTGGACGCACCTCGTGCGCCAAACGGCCTCGGGCGGGAGCCGTATCGGAACGCGCGGACCCGGCGAAACACAGCTCGAAACCGACCGCCGCCATATCCGCGAGCGCATAACACGTTTGGAGCGCGAGATAGAGGACCTGCGGACAATCCGCGGCACCGAGCGGCGCAAACGCGGCAAAAACCGCACTCCCGTTGCCGCGCTCGTTGGCTACACCAACGCCGGGAAGTCGTCACTGCTGAACGCGCTAACACGGGCGGGGATACAGGCTAATAACCGCCTGTTCGATACGCTCGACACGACTACGCGAAGGCTCTGGCTCGGCAAGCCGGACGGAAGCGGCACGGAGGCTCTGGTTTCAGATACGGTGGGCTTTATACGGAAGCTCCCGCATCAGCTCGTGGCGGCGTTTCGCGCAACGCTCGAGGAACTGACCTACGCGGACGTGATTTTGCACGTGATTGATTGCTCAAACCCCGAGTGGCGCTCGCAAAAACAGGTCTGCGAAGCCCTGATTGAGGAGCTTCACGCAAGCGACAAGCCGCGCATAAACGTCTACAACAAAAGCGACATAGCAGACAGCGACTTCGCACTAGGACTATCACGCGACGACGTAGTAGTATCAGCAAAAACCGGCAAGGGACTTGATACCCTAAAAGAAAAAATAGCCAATAATTGTCAATTATCAATTATCAACTATCAATTATAAAAATGTGGGTTGAATACAAAATTAAGCGCAGTATTTTCCGCGCAAGGCTCTGGACGGTAACGTCTGAAGCGGAGGTGCCGGAAATATTGCGCGCCGTGAAAAAAGAACACCGAAGCGCGTCCCACTGGGTCTATGCCTACGTGCTGGGCGATATACTGCGCTCAAACGACAACGGCGAACCGCCCGGAACAGCCGGGGTTCCGGTACTAAACGAGCTACGCGCGGCAAAGCGCGCTAACACGCTCTGCGTAGTAGTGCGCTGGTTCGGAGGCACAAAACTAGGCAAAACCGGCCTGGCGGACGCATACGCCGAAGCGACAAAGCTAGCGCTAACCAATTAAAATTCAACGCAACGGCATAACGTAGGGGCGGGTTTCAAACCCGCCCTTCCTCGTTTTGTACCATTTTGTAGGGGCGAGTGCGTAGGTCGCCCCTACATTTTTACTTCCCGTCCAGCACCGACTGATAATCCGGGCAAACATCGTAATTCGGCGCTACGCCGTTTGGGTTTACTCCCGCCATTGTGCCGTTGGCGTGTACGCGGTTCCAACCCTTTTCGCAGACGCCCACTTCGCCCTTGACGCTGCCGTCACTTGCGGCTACGGCTACGGTTTCCCTGTAGGGGCAAGCGTTTTCGCAGTAGTCCTCGGCCTTTTGCCTCCGAGCTTCCGCTAAGGCGTTGCCCATTTCATAAATTCTCATTCCAATGTCCTCGTCCTGAATGAGAGGCGTCATTACTCCGTTAGAGACGTATTTTCGATACTCGTCATTTTTTTCAGTTTTTTTCAGTTCGGCTCGCAAAAGCACTATCAGAACGACGACCGCGACAAAAAGAACGGCTAAAATAACGATACCAATAACAATCATTTCTTTATTCCCAGCATATAGTTAGCATAAACGCACTATCAGCAGGCCCGCGCTCAAAGGGACCGGCGCAGGGGTGAGTATCGTGTTCAAAGCGTTCGTCGTCATTAAAATCGCGGTTAAGGATTATAGGGCGGTCGAAGGTATCGTTATAAGCCTGCTCCGCCTGGAACGCTTCGCCGAGGTTTTCTGTCGTGATAATCCTGCGGACATCGCTTCGGAGTGCGGCTACATCAGAACATTCAATCTTAATCTCATTTTTTTCGCGGTCAATAACAACGCTCAAAACGTCGTCTTTCGTAACAACCGCGCCGGTTTCGCGCAGAAGCGGCACCGCGCCGTTGACATAGGCGTTATCGGACACATACACCGGGAGCTTCTGTTCAACACCGAACTCAAAGAGGGCGGGAGGGTCGCCGGGAATCGGGTAATCGTTATAACAGCTCGTCCCGATTGGATATTGCGTATAGACTGTCATAGCGGGCAAGCCGTCCATTTCAGGCGCGCCGTCCCAGAAATTAGCCTTGTACGGAGCCTTAGAAACGTCCGCGTCGCCTACAAAAAGATTATTGAACACGCGCACGTCGCCGCCCGCGATATTCGCAACTCCCGCGACAGCGGTATCGTGCGGGAAATGATAGGGCGTATAGCGCAGATTATCAACGGTACTGGCGTTTTTCCCGATAAAGAGGTTATGCACAAGCGCGCCGCCCTGCGCCATTTCCTTGTAATTGAACGGCGACAGGAAAATGTTGTGGTCGGCTAAATAGGGACCGTGCGAAACCTCGACAAAGAAATCCTCGCTCGAGTTATCGAAAAATACGTTGCGCGTAAGCCGCGTACCCTGCGCCTGCCAGTCAAGCCACACGCCCCTGTACGCGCTGTGGATAGTGTTCCCGCGAATTAAGGTGTCAAGCGCGGCGTGAAGCTTTATCCCGGCAATCTCCGCGCCGCCCCAAAGCCTCTGCTCGTGTATGTTATAAATGTGGTTTTCGCCGATAATCGAAAAGACCGCGCCGAGGTGTCCGACAATACCCGCCTGCTCGCAGTCGCGTATTGTATTGTTGCGAACAACGTGACTGCCGATATTATCGCGCGTCCAGCCGGAGCGAAGGGCGCGGAAAATAACCTCCCGCTCGCGCTGTGTCCCCTGCTTGGTCTGAAAACGCGACCACTCGTTATGCCCTGTGGAAATCTCTTTTCCGAGCGAAACGCCGACGCATTTGCTATGCGAAATAGTATTATTCTCAATAATCCAGCCCTTAGACCAGTGCGGACCGATAAGCCCCTCCTGCATAGCCGTAGGGGGCGCCCACTGCGTAGCGGCTTTGGTAAGCGTGAAGCCGCGCACGGTTATGTAGCCGCAACCTGTTTTTTCCGGAAAGAACACGTATTTGCGAACGTTAATCTCCGCCTTGCCGTCGCGCGGGTCGATATCGCCGAAGTTCGCGATAATAATTGTAGCGACTTTATCAGTTACAGTCCACCAGCGGTTCAGTTCCGGCTTCCCGCCGCAGGCGGGGTCCTCGCGCAAAGCCCTGTCGTCGTAATAGACTTCGCCCAGATGAAAACCTTTGTCAGTATCAAAGAACCAGTCGCCCCAGATAATCTCACGGTAGGGGTTGAAGCCGCCGAAGAACTCACGCGCAAGCTCAATCTTCCACAAGCCCCCGCCGAGCGGCGACCACTCGGTAATAACCTCCGCGCCGGAGATTGTAACGTCCTCACCGGGCGCGGCCTGATAGATAATGTGCGAGCCTTCGGCACCGCCGTAGCGCGGCGAAACCCACTCGCGGTAAACTCCCTCGTGAACGGTAACAACATCGCCGGGCTTGGCGAGTTCCGCCGCCTTAGCAATAGAGTTCAGCGCCCCGTTTTTAGCAACGTGATATTCCATAGAGTTTTTCTCCTTAATCATTTCAAAATCCGCGTTCCATAGTCCATCGTCCCGTCTAATCGTCCCATTCCATCGTCCGTCCAATCGTCCCGTCCAAACGTCCCGGCGCAGTGCGCCGTCTTTGCGAGCCGCGGAAAGCGTAAGATACGTACTATTGTTACCGGCGAAGCAATCCAGTGCCGGGAGCGTAACATACGGTATCTGTGGCGATTACTACTGGATTGCTTCGCGCCTAAACCTTGGTTATATGTAGAGCTTTCCGGCGCTCGCAAAGACGCGCACGGCGCGGGACGGGGGCTAGATTGCGGTAAAATACGGAGTGACAAATATATTCCGGCATTTGTAGGGGCGGGGCTTGCCCCGCCCGGTTATCGAATAGCCTTGTAGATATATTCCGGGCGAGGCAAGCCTCGCCCCTACAGTCCCGCGTATTCAATAAAGCCCCGTACCAAAACCCGCGCCGCGCGCAATCTGATATTTGATATTTGATAACTGTTATTTGTTTAGTTATTTGGGGTTAAATATCTCAAGTATCTGGTCAAAGGGGTCGACCTCGCGGTCCAGCGGCTCGGGAGGTGGGGGGGGAGTGCGCGGCTGCGCGGGGGCTGTAGTGCCGCCTGAAACCTGTACGCCGCCGCTGTACAGTCCCGGGTTAGTTCCGCGGCTTGTCCCGCCGCCAAGCGGACCGGGAGCCGCGGTCGTTTGCGCTCTGGGTACACGGTCAAAGCCCGTGGCGATGACGGTTACGCGGATTTCGTCGTCGAGGTCGGCGTCAAGCGAGGAGCCAAAGATTATGTTTGCGTCGGGAGCGGCGGCTTTCTCAACCATTTGCCCGACCGTTTCAATCTCGTCAAGCCCCATATCGAGCGAACCCGTGACGTAGACAAGTACGCGGTGCGCCCCGACGATAGAGGTTTCCATAAGCGGGCTTGAAATAGCCTTTTGAGCGGCCTCCTCGGCTTTGTTCTTACCTGTCGCGCCGCCCACGCCCATATGCGCGTAGCCGGAGTCCTTCATTACGGAGGTTATGTCCGCAAAGTCGCTGTTAATAAGACCCGTCTCGGTTATAACGCCGTAGATACTCGAAACCGCCTGAATTAAAACCGAATCCGCGACGGCAAACGCGTTTTTCATCGTTATCTTAGTATCGGTAGTAAACTTCAGGCGGTCGTTCGGGATAACGAGCAGGCTGTCAACCTTACCGAGCAGGTCAGATAAGCCCTGGTCGGCCTGAGTGCGTCTGCGTTTGCCCTCGAAGCTAAACGGGGTCGTAACGACAGCGACGGTAAGTATCCCCTGCTCCTTAGCGATATCCGCGACAATCGGAGCCGCGCCCGTGCCTGTCCCGCCGCCCATTCCGGCCGTAATAAACACCATATCGGTATTCTCAAAGGCCTTGACGATAGTGTTTCGGTTCTCCTCGGCGGATTTGCGTCCGACGTCCGGGTCGGCGCCCGCGCCCTGCCCGTGCGTGAGGTTTACCCCGATTTGTATTTTTTGGTCTGCCGCAGATACTGAAAGCACCTGCTTGTCTGTGTTAACAGCAACAAATTCCACGCCCTTGGTACCGCCGGAAATCATATGGTTAACTACGTTGTTTCCCGCACCGCCTACTCCGACGACTTTGATGTTGACTACGTTGTCCGGTCCGTTGTCCAGTGTGAACGCCATTTTCGCTCCTCCGATTGTCCGTTTTATGTAATCCGTCAAGCGAAAGGCTTAACGGTTGCAAGCTAAATTCTTACTCCTCTATTCTACAGCATTTTGAAGTAAAGGTCAAGGGGGTAACAGCACTTTTTTGCGGTTTTGTTCAAAAAAACTTCATACAAATATTACCAAGCGGGCAAATTCCGCACTTCGGCGACCGCGCGGAGCATATTTTACGCCCGTGAAGTATCAGCCTGTGGCAAAACTCCGCGCTCTCGGCGGGCGGGATTAGTTTTAACAGGTCCTGTTCGACTGCTTTAGGTTCCGTTTTATCAGTAAGCCCCAAACGCCGCGAGAGCCGTATACAATGCGTATCGGTGACAATAGCGGGCTTGCCGAATACGTCGCCGAGGATTACGTTCGCCGTCTTGCGCCCAACTCCGGGGAGCGTGAGCAGAAGCTCCATCTCGTCCGGCACTTTACAGTCGAAGTCGGAGATGAGCTTTGCGGCTATCCCTATGCAGTCGCGAGCCTTTACACGGTACAGGCCGCAGGGGTGAACTATCCGCTCGACTGTTTCAAGCTCCGCTTCCGCTAACATATATAATGTAGGGAACAGCTCAAACAGCTCCGCCGTAACAAGGTTAACGCGCTTATCGGTACACTGCGCGGAGAGGCGCGTAGCAATAAGCAACTGCCACGGCTCGGCGTAGTCGAGCCCACACAAGGCGACCGGGTACTCGCTGTTTAGAATTTCCAGTAAGGTTTTAATATCAATCATAATTTCACCAAAGTCGCCAGTACCGGGAGCGTTATCACGCTCAAAAGCGTCGTCATTGTCACGAGCCGCGCGGCGGTCGGCGTATCGCGGTTAAAACGCTGGCTCATCATTGACGTTATTCCCGCCACAGGCGTTCCGAACAGTATCACGCAGGTTGCGAATATCAGCGGCGGCAGATTGAACGGCAGTAATACCAAAGCAAGCAGCGCGGGTAAAACTATCAGCCGCATAAGGCTAACCGTATAGAGCGACTTGTCCCTAAACAGCGAAAAAATTTCAGCGTCAGCCATCTGCGCCCCAATTACAATCATCGCGAGCGGAGTGTTTACGTCGGCAACGTGAGCCACGGCGTTACCGATAGGCCACGGAAGCTTTATATTCAGCCCGAATAACACTATTCCTATCGCGAAGCCAACCGTTCCGGGATTGACAAGCGCGAGCTTCCACGAAAACGTTTTTTTGCTGTCGCCGCCGCCGTCGCTGCCCATAATAGTTATCCCCGACGTCCACAGTATGATTGAAAACACCACAAGCACTATCGCCGCGTGACGAAGCGCGTCCTGCCCCAAGGCGGCGGCAATCAGAGGAAAACCCATAAAGCCGAGGTTCGAGTGAAGCGTGCCGAAGCGCATTACAATCCGCGTGTTATGCGGATACTTGCGAAACATCGGGATTGTTATTACAAAGGCCATTGCGAAGTACACGAGCGACACTAAAGCAGTTACGCCCATTTCGCCCAAACGTTCCGCTGTACGCTCGATTTGCATTGAGTTGACGATAATGCAGGGCGCGACAATGTTCAGCACAAGAAAGGACAGCGTTTTCAAAACTTCGTCCGGCAGACGTTTCAATTTGCGTAAGGCAAAACCTACGCCCATTAGTATGAACAGCGTTATAACCTGCCCCGCTACCGTCATAAAATTATTCAGCATTTTTTCTTTCCAAAAGAAGTCTTTCGACGAGTATTAAGTCCTCCGGGGTGTTAACGCCTAAAATCTCCGTGCCGTCATCTATTGCCGTTACGCTTACCTGTCCCCCTTCGGACGCGATAATCTGCGGGGCGTCCGTTATGTACAGTTCGCCCTGGTTGTTGTCGGTGGTAAGCGCTTGCAACGCGCTTTGCAACGCGGCGGGTTCAAATATATAGCTCCCGGCGTTGTAAAGGTGATAAGCCTTATCGCGCTCGCTGAAAATCGGGTCGTCTTTTGCTTCGACGATTCGCGTAAAGCGTCCCTCCTTGTCAAGCTC
>JAISJH010000100.1 GCA_031261635.1 Oscillospiraceae bacterium | reverse complement strand
TCGAAATCGAGAATCACATCACTTGACAGGTGAAGAAGTTCCATTCGTGCTATAGCTTCTGCTTGCATTTCATCTCTTGTTGCTAGCGTTTTCTTATTCATTATTGCCCTTTCAATGTTTTTTACATTATTAACATTAATTACTGATGTCTGTAATTGCTGTTAGTTACTCTTTATTCTATTTATTAAGCGGCAAACCCTAGTGTCATTCGATTATTACGTCCATTCACCAATGCTAGCATATCAGGTTCAGCAAAGGCCGTATCTATATCGTCAATGCTAATAACCATATCGTCCGAAGTTTCAACTCTCATAGCTTGTTTCACGCGGACACGTTCAAATACTTTTCTCACGATTCTTGCATTAGCGAAATTTTTATCTTTCCTGCGAATGATTGAAGAGAAGTAACCGCTTATGAAGTTCTCGACTTCTTTGCTTGAGGTGTACTTTTCTGCTTTGCAAAGATTCTTAAATATCGTTAGAAGTTCATCAGCTGAATAGTCAGGGAAATCGATATAGAATTGTACCCGATCTCTTAGCCCAGGATTCACGTCCAACATTTGCTCCATTTCATCGGTATAACCCGCCATAATTACTACCAAATCTTTTCTGTAATCTTCCATTCTCTTGACGAGAGTAGCAATAGCTTCTTCGCCAAAATCCCAGCCGCTGTCATTGTAACCTAGCGAATATGCTTCGTCAATAAACAATACCCCGCCTTTAGCTTCTGATACGACATCAGCGGTCTTTTTAGCTGTATGCCCTACGTATAATCCGACCAAGCCTTCTCTATCGGTTTCTACGAATTTGTCTTTTTGTATAATCCCTTCCTGAGCAAAAATTTTAGCAATCAGACGTGCAACTGTTGTTTTACCAGACCCAGGATTTCCACGAAAGACCATATGTAAACACGGTAGTGCTTCTTTACCGCGTTTTTTAAGAAATCCTACTATCTCATCAACCCTTGCCTTAACTTCGGCTAAACCTACCATAGATTGTAATTCAATGTATGGGTCTAATTTTTCTTCGGAAGTGAAGTTTTTATCAAAGTCAACAGCGGCAAGTATTTTAGTTTCACCACTTGCAATGACTCTCTGTGCGGCAATTGTCAATGCCGCATCAAGTGTTGTCTGTGACATTTGCAGAATATCGCTATTCTGTATATTGTTTTCGTCAATCTCAACGCCGAGACGAATAGCATCCTGTTTCAGCAATAACAGTTTCTCGTCAACGGTAGGTTCATTAAGCTCAATTACGTGCGTGAAAATCTTTCTAAATTCATCGACTTCACGCGCTAACTCGTACTGAGTCTTATCCATTGAAGTAATGTAAATAGTTTTCTTCTTCGCTATTTTCTGCAGTAGCCGAGTAGATTTGCTGGCTGATAAGTATTTACGGTCACCATTACAATCCCAGCGTTGCTCTATGTTGAAGAGAAATGTATTGTCCCGTTGTGTTCTAGCAGCATCATCTAGGTCACCCGTTATCACAATGTGGTCGTTTATCAGCTTCTCTGCCGACAACAAATCGTATATATGATTAACAAAAATAGAAACATCAATCTCACATTTATTAACAAGAACTATATTGAAATTTCCTTTAACACCCCTACGTTTTACATTATCACAATATGAACGAAGGTTCTCCATCCCAATCTTGAATTCGTCAAATCCGATTAGTTTCCGCACGTTATCTAAGACTTCGGGAGTCTCGGTAACGCTCCACATCACTTTTAGATCGCCATTATATTCACTTCTATGCATTAACCGTTTTGCAATTTTTAGGTGATTCAAATCTGTGTGGTTCATCTCGCTTATTGCTGTAAAAGTATAGTCTATCTTTGTATCAAGTAGATTTTCAAGCGATTGGATTTCTTCAAAAAAGCTATCGAGGTCATCATCTTGCTCAGTTAGATACATAAATCTTAGCATAGGGACACCACTTACAATATCGGAAGACAGATAATGTAAATACTGACGGGAACCGTTAAAATACTCAACCTTAGAGGTTATCAAGTCAAAGTCGAAGTGGTCGGGTTGTTCATACGTTGCAGTAATAATATAAATCTCCTGCGGAGCGGTTGCTCTTTTTTTCATACTATCCCCCGTTAATAAAGGCTGAATCCAACATTCCCGTCATTCTGTTCGTATACTCGAATCGGATAGACGTCTTTATAACTAACTAAGACGCTTCTACTATCCTTGCGCCACCACACCTTGCGGCAACCCAATTCTGATAGATATAGCAATGCTTCATCATAACTTTTCTGTTGCTCTAATCTAGTTCGTAACTCTTTCAGGTCAGACAGGAAAAACCAAGGAATCCAGTCAAGACCTTCTACAAGCCAATGCCGATGAAGTTTTAGCAGATTTGATGTTGCTACTCCGCTAAATAATACTCCATCAGGTTGAATATCGATTTTCCCATCAACAATATCGGGGTGTTTATGAACGTGTATAGCCGCCATATGGTTAGCCAATAAGTTATCCGAGGCTAGTTTTATTAGCTCTTGAATATCCGCTTGCTCCCACATCTCTTTTGTAATGCAGCGGTTACAAGGCGTCTTATCAGTCTCATAACGCCAGATTAGACCATTGAACTCGGCGGTCTCGTCATTATATGCTATACTCGTGTACATAACCGCGCTCCCTTTGTTATCTTACATATAGTATAACCTATCACATATGGACTTAACTCACCGACATACAAAAATAATAAAATACACCCCGACTAAACTCAATAGTCGGGGTTATTATTTAGAAATTAACATTCTTACTAATTGATTATACACTATGCAAATTTTGGTTGAATATTCTGCAAACAATCAACCAATGGCGAATAATTGCTACTGCTTGTCCAATCTGCAAAATTCACAGTATAGTAGCCAGCTGACAAATCACCTCGCATAAAGAGCGGATAATATACAAGTGACTGTATGGAATAAGGCATAGAAACAAACGAATCAAAAAGGTAGTTGCGTTCAATGCTTCTTGCGACTCGATTACTTTCACAACATTGGTCAAGTTCTTTCAAGTCAGATAATGATTTGCAATTTGATAAAGCACTTTCAGCAGTAGTATTATATTTATTTTGATAATATTCGACAAGACTATTTCCAAAACTACTTTTAACACTTGCTAATTCACATTCCGTCCAGCGTTCACCAGCAAGTTTGACAATATATAAAGACATTGCTTCACATATTGTTTCTTCGAACCACTTAATTATTGCAGATTTGTCAACTTTGTACTGTCGAATAACATAGTGTGTCAACTCGTGCGAGAACTGGAAGATAAACTGAGCCCAATAGGAAAGGTCAGAACAGTTCAATCTGATACAGATAGGATGAATGAGTTTATGGTTGCATTCCCTCACTAACATCGGGCAATTAGCACTTGCGTCATTATATATAATGCATTGCTCTTTGCTCAATGCCCCTGCGCCAAATATTTCGATAAACAGTTTGCATACGAAATCAATTAATTGACGCATATACTTTTGTTCGTTTTGTGTATTTGCTTGGATTATAAAATTTGTGAGCATTTGTTATTATTCACACCTTTCTGAATGTAATGTTTTATTCAAATCAATCAGGCAACGAGGACTAAATATATAAACAGCATTAAAGGAACGCAACAGAGAGCGGACAGTCCATCGTGTTTCTACTATTACTTTTCTATCTTTTTTGCCTTAAGTCCCTTAGTTAAAGTCTTCCCAATCGTGTTGATACCAATTCTCATCATCTTCATAATCAACAATCTCTCCATCTTCATTATAATAATAGTCTTCACCTTTGGGGTGAGTATTCCCATCTCTATCTTGTTCATAATCCCCCTTTACTTCGTCCCACATTTCTTGATAATCGTGATAAACACCTGAACTATCGTAGTAGCCATCGTTACCTCCATCACTTTCATCATTATCGTGTCGATTCCCATATTCGTCAATAAATCCGCCATACTCAGCTTCACTATCATCAACTAGACTTGATGAATATCCGACATCATCGTGAACCTCCACTTCACTTGGAGGAGTACCCACTGATGTTGAGTTTTCAGTAGTATCATCCCAACAAGATGACATCACTAATGCTATTGAAATTATAAAAATTGTGCAAGTAAGAATTTTTCTCATTTAGTAGCTCCTTATATGCTCACCATCAAACAGAACACGTGGAACTTTAACTGTCGAAGCGAGTGGATGAGTTGCCAGCAACAACCTAATATCTCTGAATGCCGTATATACTTCGTTCATTAGAATATTCTGTTCTCCCCATATTGACTCATCATAAGCGTTGTCATAAATCTTATGTGCTGGTATTTGACGAATTTTGACTAACTTTTTTAGCGGTGCGACTATTATCTCCTGAATATCCTCTGTACTCTTAACATTGCTCTCAAGCCACATTCCAAGTAAGCTGACAGAACCTTCATTATTAACTCGTACTATCGCATTAACTAGCGAAGCCGAAGTCATAAAAGTCTTGATATTAATGTTGCTTGTTGTAACTTTTTCAAGTGTGCTTACAAAATTATAATAGTTTTTACGTGTCGGTAAAAGAATGATGCGATATCCATCAGGACGTCTATCCAAATGAGATGAACTATCAGAATAGTCCTCGTTAAACATCGGAGGAAGACCGATTGCATTACACATTTTGTTTATGTATTCTTCTTCCATTAGGAGTGCTTCGAATATTGAAATATTCTCAACCCATTCGCCATATATTAGGTTTTTAACAAATCCCTCGTTTGGACAATACTCATCTTGATTATCAAGTAAATATGAATACCAGTAGCTCTGTGCTTTTGGTGGGAGGTTTGTTAAGTCTTCTGCGAACATCACTACGACACGTTTATTCGCGTCAGTCTTACTATAAGCAAGTCCGAAATCTTGTATATGCTCATATTCAATGTCTACATCTTCACGTGTCGTGATCCCACCTCTGTAATCAGTGTAGTAAATTTGGTACTGGGGATTTGAAAAGTAACGTTCTAACACTTCAATTTTGAAATAGCACGGTTTTAACGGATCTGATTTATCGTAGTTGCTTGTAAATGCGCTGAAATCACTCACAATGATCTCCTCCTCGAAATGTTATTTGCAGTGTCACCCCTGTGGATTAGTATTGACTACATTATACCACATTCAGACAAAGATTGCAAGGACCAAACTTCACTTCTGATAAACATTGTTAATACCTATGTCTTATACGAGTAATCCTACCTCACCATTCCTGCAATTTTCCTGCAAACATCGCAAAAAACAACAACCGCCCTATCAATGGAGCGGTTGCAAAACCATATTGGAGCTCTTAACCAGATTCGAACTGGTGACCTCATCCTTACCAAGGATGCGCTCTGCCGACTGAGCTATAAGAGCAGTGTACAAATAACAGATATCAAATATCAAATATCAGAGACGAGGGTTAGGCATATCTGATATTTGTTATTTGATAACTGTTATCTGAAAACTGGCTGGGGATCTAGGATTCGAACCCAGACAAACAGAGTCAGAGTCTGTCGTGCTACCATTACACAAATCCCCAAGCGTATGCGCGGTACGCAAAAACATCAACAGGATATATTATAACAGCTTGCGCGCGCGTTGTCAAGCCCCTTTTTTCGCGTTCAATTGTCGCAACCCCCGTCCTAACCCCCCCGTCTCTGATATTTAATATTTGCTAGCTGTTAACTAATTCAAAATCTCCACTTGACAAATATTGTTTACTGTGCTATACTTTTAGCTGTTGGCAATTTTTTATTTGCGCGGCAAGTTGTTTTTGCTTGCGTTTCGTTTTTGTTTAATTTAAGGAGGTTGCACTGATGAAAAAATCCTCGGGCTATCCTACTCGGGCGGAGGTGCTGGATAAATTTTTTGATAACTGGGCGGCTCCTAAGCGCGCGGAGCTTGTCGCTACCGCTGAGGCTTATGGGCGCGTACTCTCGGAGGACGTTTTTTCGCTTGTTGACAAGCCCGTTTTCCGCGCTTCCTCTATGGACGGTATTGCCGTTAAGGCCGCCGCCTTTGCGAACGGTATTCCGAGCGCGGAGGGCTGGAAACTTGGGACGGATTACGTCCGCGCCGATACCGGCGACGATTTTCCCGACGAATATGACGCCGTTGTGCAAATTGAGGACGTAACGCTCCTTGAAAACGGCGGCGTGCGCTTTGCGGAGGATATGGAGGGGCCTATTGTCCCCGGCTGGAACGTCACGCCGCAGGGCGCGAACATACGCAAGGGCGCATTAATCGGCAGGCGCGGAACGAAGCTGTCCCCCTGCGAACTCGCCGCGCTCTCTATCGGGGCGGTTTCGAGCGTTAACGTTTTCAAAAAGCCCGTTGCGGTGTTTATTCCCACGGGCAATGAGCTTGTTACGCTCGGGACAGAGCCGCGGCGCGGACAGGCCGTTGACTCAAACTCGCTTATGGCGGTTCACCTGCTTCGCGAAATGGGCGCGGAGGCTTCCGCGTATCCGATTGTAAAAGACGACAAGGCGGCGCTTGCGGCCGCGCTTGACCGCGCTTTGGCGGAAGCCGATATCGTCGTCATCAACGCCGGAACCTCCAAGGGCGAGGAGGACTACTGCCACGCGCTCATTGCCGACAAAGGCACACAAATAGCCCACGGAGTAGCCGCCGCGCCCGGTAAGCCTATGGCGCTCGGGATTGTCAATGGCAAGCCGGTAATCAACGTCGCGGGGCCTCCCGTGGCCTGTTTCAACGGGCTGGACTGGTGCGTGCGCCCGATTGTGTCGGCGTTTCTGGAGCGGCCGCTTCCCGTGCGCCGCAAGGTAAAAGCGAAGCTCGCGGAGGCGATAAGCGCGGGCGGCGGCGAGCGCTTCGAGGCAATTGTCCGGATAGAACTCGAGGAAACGCCGGAGGGCTACTTAGCGCACCCGGTAAGCCACCGAAACCGCCACACAACCGACGCGCTGCTTGCCGGAGGTCTGTACGTGACAAAACTCGTCCCCGAGCCAAACGGCGCGGGCGACACGATCGAGGTAGACATTTTGTCAATTGATAATTGATAATTGACAATTAGGACGGGGGTTGCGTCCGCCGCGGCGGGTGGTTTCCCCGCACCGTGTTCGGGGCAGGGCGCGCCCTGCCCGTCATTGCGAAGCGCCGCAAGGCTTGCGATACGTACTACGTATAGGCGCGAAGCAATCCAGTGCCGCAGTCCGCAGATACGTTTCTTTGGCTTGTACTACTGGATTGCTTCGCACCTGTAACATTGTACGTATCTCACGCTTACCGGTGCTTCGCAATGACGGGCGGGGCAAGCCCCGCCCCCCTGTGGGAGGCTCCGCGCCGTGCGCGGACGTAACCCACATTTAACCCCGCGCAATTTTCAATCAACCACCACACAACAACACATCAAAAAAAGGAGAACCACAGCTATGAAACGCACTCTTTCCCTAATCATCGCGCTCGCGCTTACCTTTGCCCTGTTTGCGGGCTGTACCGCTAAGACGGAAACTCCCGCTACTCCCACGCCTTCCCCGGCAGCTGTTGCTACCCCCGCCGCTGAAAACACACCCGCCGCCACTCCTACTGAAAACGCCGAAGCCGCTACTGAGCGCTCCTTTACCGACAGCGTTGGGCGCACTGTTACGCTTCCCGCTACTATTACAAAAATCTCGCCCTCCGGCGCGCTTGCCCAGATGTTTTTGATTGCCATTGCCCCTGATTTGCTTGTTTCAGTCGCGAGCGAATACAGCGACAGTAACGCTAAGTATGTAGCCTCTAATTTGTCCGGTTTGCCTGTTGTGGGGCAGTTTTACGGCTCTGACGACTTAAATTTTGAGACTATCGCGAATATCGCTCCCGACGTTGTAATTGACGTCGGCGAGCCTAAAAAGACGATTGTCGAGGATATGGACAGTATAACTGAAAAGCTCGCTATACCGTCAGTTCACGTAACCGCCGACTTGCGCGGTACCGCCGACGCTTTCCGCACTTTGGGTAAACTTCTTGACCGCGAGGAAAAGGGCGAGGAGCTTGCCGCCTACTGTGAAAACGCGCTGAAACTCGTTGACGACGTTGTGGCGCAGGTGGGCGATAACAAAGCCCGCGCTGTCTGGGCTTTGGGCGATAACGGCACTAACGTTATGGCGAAAACCTCTTTCCACGCCGAAGCCTTTGACCTCGTTGCCGATAACGTAGCGATTGCCGACGAAGTTTCCTCAAAGGGCAGCGGCAACGAAACCGACCTTGAACAAATTGCCCTCTGGAACCCCGATGTAATCATATTCTCACCGAACAGCGCGTATTCCGTAGCGGGGACTGACCCCGTATGGTCGGAGCTTACCGCCATAAAGGACGGCGCGTATTACGAAGTCCCGCAAGGGCCGTACAACTGGATGGGTTCGCCCCCCTCAATTAACCGCTATATCGGTATGCTGTGGCTAACGAAGATACTCTATCCGCAGTACGCGGACTATGATTTACAGGCGCTTGCGACCGAATACTATAACCTGTTCTACGGCTACACGCTGTCAGCCGACGAATACGCGGCGCTCACGGCCAATAGCGTTAAGTAAGACTTTATTGCGAGCCAATCTGCGGAACGGCTTGCAATGGCGGGGATTGCGCGAGGTGCGCCGTTCCGGCGCACCGTCTTTGCGAAGCCGCCACCGCACTCGCGATACGTAGTTAATGAAATGCGGCAAAGCAATCCAGGGTTGACGTAGTAGTCCTACGATACGTACGTATGTTGTCCCCCCGGCACTGGATTGCTTCGCACCTGTAACGCCCTACGTATCGCGGGCGTACCGGTGCTTCGCAAAGACGGCGCACGGCGCCGGGACGTAGGACGTAGGGCGAGGACGTACCCCGCAGCCAACGTCCAAACCCATCGTCTCTGATATTTGATATTTGCTAACTGCTAACTGAACCAACGTCTCTGATATTTGATATTTGATAACTGTAAACTGGATAACAACTATGATTGACACATTCAACCGCGCTATAACATACCTGCGGGTTTCCGTTACTGACCGCTGTAATTTGCGTTGCCGTTACTGTATGCCGGACTCCGGCATTGAGCGGCGCGGACATTCCGATATTCTCCGCAGTGAGGAGATTATTGAAATCTGCGCGGCCGCGGCAGACCTCGGCGTGACTAAAATCCGCGTCACGGGCGGCGAACCGCTTGTTCGCAAGGGCATTGTCCCGCTTTGCGCGGAGCTTGGAAAGCTCGGCGTTGAGCTTGTTATGACCACTAACGGCATACTGCTCGCGCAATACGCGGACGAGCTCAAGCAGGCGGGAGTTTCGCGGGTTAATATTTCGCTTGATACTCTAAATCCCGAACGTTTCCGCGAACTGACACGCGGTGGCGAACTTTCAAGCGTCCTGCGAGGTATCGAGGCCGCTAAACGCGCCGGGCTGTCACCTATAAAGCTAAACGCCGTAGCCCTGCGCGGTATTAACGACGACGAGTTTGAAAAATTCCGCGAGCTGACGCTTGACGGCACTACGGAAGTGCGCTTCATAGAGCTTATGCCGATTGGCGAGGGCAAAGCCCTCTGGGACAAGAGTTTTTACACGCTCGACGCGGAAACGCTTCCCGAGCGTATGAGCGTTATCGCGCCGATAAGCCACGCGTTCTGCCCGACCTGCAACCGTCTGCGCTTAACCGCCGACGGCAAACTAAAACCCTGCCTGCACTCCGCCGAGGAATACAACATACGCGGTCTCCACGGCAACGAACTGAAAAACGCCATAATCAACGCCGCAAACTCAAAGCCTAAACAACACGCCGGACTGACAAGCGACAACCCCAGCGAATCGCGGCGGGGAATGAGCCGCATAGGAGGATAATTTGCAATTGACAATTGATAATTGATAATTGACAATTAGGACGGGGTTACGTCCGCGCGTGACTAAGACGGAGTTTGCGCGTTCCGTCCCCCGCGCGTCCCTCGGCGAAGCGCCCGCCCCCGTAGCCCCCGTCCCGGCGCAGTGCGCCGTCTTTGCGAAGCGCCGGAAAGCGTGAGATACGCAGAACGTATAGGCGCGAAGCAATCCAGTGCCGGGAGCGTAACATACGTATCTGCGGACTGCGGCACTGGATTGCTTCGCACCTATACCGCGTTGTATGTTAAGCCTTGCGGTGCTTCGCAAAGACGGCGCACTGCGCCGGGACGATGACAAGGACGGACGTTGACAAAACGGACGTTGAATTTTATTCCAAACACTCCTATCACACGAGGTAACACAATGCACACAGAGTTCACGCATTTCAACGCTTCGGGCGAGGCGCATATGGTTGACGTTTCCGACAAGGCTCATACTTTGCGTGAGGCCGTCGCCTTCGGGCAGGTTCGCGTTAACCCCGCTACCTATGAAAAAATCAGCGGCGGCGGTATTAAGAAGGGCGATGTGCTTAGTATCGCGCGTATCGCGGGGATTATGGGGGCGAAGCGCGTGCCGGATTTAATCCCGCTGTGCCACTCCGTGATAATCTCGGGCGTTGAGGTTTCGCTCGCGCTCGGGGACAATACCGTCGATATAACCGCCGCCGTGACCTGCACCGGGCAAACGGGCGTTGAGATGGAGGCACTTACCGCCGTAACCGTCGCCGCGCTCACCGTCTACGATATGTGCAAGGCCGTTCAGCGCGATATTTCTATTGAAAACGTACACCTACTAAAAAAATCGGGAGGCAAATCGGGAACGTATGAACACACCAAATCTTAAAGCCGCAATCATAACCGTAAGCGACAAAGGCTCACGCGGGGAGCGCGCGGACACAAGCGGCCCCGCGCTTCGGGCTATCCTCGAGGCCGACGGCTGGAGCGTTATCCACAGCGAAATCGTCCCGGACGATATTCCGGCGATTGAAGCCGCGCTGATAAACTGCGCCGACAATCTGAAAGTACCCCTCGTGCTTACAACGGGCGGGACAGGCTTCACACAGCGCGATAACACCCCCGAGGCCACAAAGTCCGTCATAGAGCGCGAAACCCCCGGCTTCCCCGAGCTAATGCGCGCCGAGAGCTTCAAACTCACCCCAAACGGCATACTGTCAAGAGCCGTAGCGGGAATACGCGGCGGGACAATCATCATAAACCTCCCCGGCAGCGAACGCGCCGCAAGCGAGTGCCTCGGCTTCATACAAAAGCCGCTGAAACACGCAATAATTATGACAGCCAACGACAGCGTTGAACACGTGTGACAGTTAACAGTTAGCAAATATCAAATGTCAGAGACGATGGGTTTGGACGTGGGTTGCGGGGTGCGTCCTACGTCTTGCGTCCCGGCGCCGTGCGCCGTCTTTGCGAAGCACCGGTAAGCCCGCGATACGTAGGACGTTACAGGTGCGAAGCAATCCAGTGCCGGGGGGAAAACATACGTCTTACGTATCGCAGGACTACTACGTCAACCCTGGATTGCTTCGCCGCATTTCATTGGTACGTATCGCAAGTGCGGTGGCGGCTTCGCAAAGACGGGCAGGGCGAAGCCCTGCCCTGTCCCGGCGCATTGCGCCGGGACGATGGACGAGGTTACGTCCGCGCACGGCGCGGGGACACCACCCCGGCGCTACGCGGTGCGTTCCCTCCCAAGAGGGGAAATTACGGAGGAGGCTTTCGCAACCCCGCGACCCTCGTCCAAACCCATTCCCCTCTTGGGAGGGGTGCCGCCCGCAGGCGGCGGGGTGGTCTCCCCGCGCCGTGCGCGGACGCAACCCCGTCCTGCCCTCCAAAGCCCCCCTCTTTAGAGGGGGGTGCCGCCGCAGCGGCGGGGGGTGTCCCGCGCCGTGCGCATCATCTAATATTTAATATTTAATAACTATTATCTAAAAAAAGAAAGGTACAACAATGAACACAGGGAAAATATTGGCCGTTTGCGTATCGGAGAAGAAGGGCGAGCAGAAAACCCCTCAACGCTCAATTACGTTGAAGCCCGAACACGGCGTTATCGGCGACGCTCACGCGGGGGCGTGGCACCGGCAGGTGTCGCTGCTCTCGAAATCGAGCGTTGACAGCTTGCAGGCGAAAGTTGACATAGAACTCACGCCGGGGATATTCGCGGAAAACATACTGATAGACGGTATAGACGTGAAGTCGCTCCCCATCGGCACACAGCTCCGCGTAGGCTCCGCGCTACTCGAGGTAACGCAAATCGGAAAAGAGTGCCACGCGGACTGCGTAATACGCCAGAAAGCCGGCGACTGCGTAATGCCGCGCGAGGGCGTATTCGCAAAAGTGCTGAACGGCGGCGAAGCTGTAGCGGGCGACGCGGTTGAAATCGCGGCGTGAGCGCCGTTCAGGACGTTCCGCAACCTATAGTTGCGCTTTTGAAAAGCCGAATTGCTTGACGCAACCGCTATTTTAGTGTATAGTAGACCCATCAAAACGCTGAAAGGAGATACTATGAACATTGAAGTCGCAAACCGTCTTGTGCAGCTTCGTAAACAATGCGGCTATTCGCAGGAGGATTTGGCGGAAAAGCTCGGAGTAAGCCGCCAGGCAGTCTCGAAATGGGAGCGCGCCGAGTCCTCCCCTGATACCGATAATCTTATACGGCTCGCCAGATTATACAGGGTGTCGCTCGATAACCTGCTTAATATAACTGACGAGCTGCCGCCGCCTCCCGCGCCGCCGCCCGATAATTCCGGGCAGGGCGAAGCGTATGATTGCGAGGAGGAGGCTGAGTTTGAAGATTATGACGAGTGGGAACACCGGGAAATCTCCGTTCCGTGGAAAATACTTGACGGAGCTATGCCGATACTGGTCCTTGCGCTGTTTTTATTCGCGGGCTTCGGCCTTGATTTATGGCACCCCGCCTGGGCGGTTTTCCTGCTTATTCCCATATACTATATAGTATCGACCGCGCTGAAAAACGGCGGCTCCGTCTATAAAGCGATACTGGACGGAGCGTTCCCGCTGATAATAGTAGCGCTCTATATATTACTCGGTCTGTTCGGCGTCTGGCACCCAACGTGGCTGCTGTTCCTGCTGATACCGATTTACTACATAATATCAGACGCGGTGAAAAAATGAATTAGTTAAATGAATTAGTTAACAGTTATCAAATATCAAATATCAGAGACGTTAAAACAGTTAACAGTTATCAAATATCAAATATCAGAGACGTTAAATCAGTTAACAGTTATCAAATATCAGATATCAGAGACGTTGGTTTGGACGATAGGTTGCGTGGGACGTGTGGGGACGTAGGGGCGGGTTTCAAACCCGCCCTTGTGTGCGGGGGCAAGGGCGAAGCCCTGCCCCGTCATTGCGAAGCACCGGTAAGCCCGCGATACGTACAATGTTACAGGTGCGAAGCAATCCAGTGCCGGGGGGACAACATACAGCCTACGTCCCTACGTATCGCAGGATACTACGTCAACCCTGGATTGCTTCGCCGCATTTCATTGACTACGTATCGCAAGTGCGGCGGCGGCTTCGCAAAGACGGGCAGGGCGAAGCCCTGCCCTGTCCCGGCGCACCGCGCCGGGACGGTGGACGACGGACGCGTCCGCGCACGGCGCGGGATACCACCCCGCCGCTACGCGGCACCCCTCTCAAGAGGGGAATTTACGGGGGAGGGCGGGTTTGAAACCCGCCCCTACGAACGGGTTGCGCAATTTGTACACACCCATATGAAAAATTGCGGCTTGTAGGGGGCGATGCCCACATCGCCCCAAGAATTGCACAATTGCAAATATTACGCAGAATGGCAAAATCCGGCGGGACGATGTGGGCATCGTCCCCTACATATAAAAAAGCCGCTTGACAAGCGGCAATCGTTGTGGTATAATATCCGTATAAGAGGTGTTAAAGCGTTGCGGATTGCGGTGCTTGCCCTCGAATTACGATTTAACTAGTCGTAACCGCCCAGTCTTGGACAGAGGGGGCGGTTACTTCTTTTTAGAGTTTTCGCGCAGTTGCGCTACTAGCCTACGGGCAGGGCTTACGCCCTGCCCGTGGTGCGCCGTCCCGGCGCACCGTCATTGCGAAGCCGCCACCGCACTTGCGATACGTACCGATAAAACGCGGCGAAGCAATCCAGGGTTGACGTAGTATCCTGCGATACGTAGGGACGTAGGCTGTATGTTGTCCCCCCGGCACTGGATTGCTTCGCACCTGTAACACTGTACGTATCGCGGGCTTACCGGTGCTTCGCAATGACGGGGCAGGGCTTCGCCCTTGCCCCCGCACACGGCGCGGAACGGGTAAGGGCGGGTTTGAAACCCGCCCCTACGTCCCCACACGTCCCACGCAACCCACGTCCAAACCTTCGTCTCTGATATCTGATATTTGCTAACTGTTAACTGTTTCATCGTCTCTGATATTTGATATTTGATAACTGTTATCTAAACACAACCGCTAGTACGCCGTTTCGTTCGCAGTATTTTACGGTGTTGTAGGTTCCGCCGCGTCTGCGGGTCAGGTAGGCCACGCAGAGGGCGCTGTTATCGGCCATAAAGCGGTTTCGCGCGAGTAGGCAACCGTCGCTGTATTTGGGATAGAGCGTTACTATACCGTCCGCGCGGAGCTTTATTTCCTCGTGAAGCCGCCTGTCGGACTCCGGCCACTTGTCCGCCTGGTTCGGATAGGGCAGGGCGAGTATAAGCTCAATCGGGAGCGCCTCCCTGTCGCGCAGGTATATCACCGTCGCCGCCGCGAGCGCGTCAAAGCCGCGCGCGCCTCCCGCGAGATAGGTCGTTATCCCGTGAGCCGCGCTGAAACGTATCTGCTCGCGAAGCTTTTGCTTCAGCTGTTCGTAAACCTCGCTCGGAACAATCCTGTGGCCTGTAAAGCAGCAGGTTTTTTCGCGCGGGTAGTTGAACGTCAGGTTCGCGCTCAACGTTTTGTTCCCCCGCGGCTTTTCAGCTTGTCGGTCTTGATAATGTCGACGACTGAAACGTAAATTTGTTCCGCTACGGAGCGGTATTCCGCGTCGTCGCCGCCGAAGGGGTCGCGAACGTCGCGTTTTTCGTTCAGCGTCCGAACCTTCGCGGAGTGTTCAGGCCAAAGCGAGACGACCTCGGCTTTTTGCGAGGCTGTCATACAGTAAACCGCCTGAGCCTTCGCCACAAGCCCGGGAGTAAGCGTCTGCGAGCGATGCCCCTCGAGCGTACAGCCGTAGTTCCGAACTGCGCTGCGCGCGCCGGAACTCGCGGGAGAGGCCGCGGCGGCGTACAAGCCCGCGCTGTCTGCTTCAAGCCCGCTCAGTTTTGCGTACAACACCGCCGCCATAGGCGACCTACAGGTGTTCCCGCTGCATACGAATAGTATCATTTTTGTGTGTCCTCTTTGGAAAATAATAATTTCAACCGTCAAACCCCTCTTGCAATTTCTGTAGATTTGTGGTAAAATTACACGTTACTCAAATTATCTATACGGAGGAATACATATGTCACTTAGTCAGCTTCTTGAACGCAATCTTGGTCAGGCGGAGTCCGTCAAATACCCGGGGGCGCAGCACCCTTTTGCCGCCGTGCTTGCCTGCAGCGATTCGCGCGTCCCCGTCGAGCTTATTTTTAACGCTAAGGCGGGGGAACTGTTTGTTATCCGCACAGCGGGCAATACCGCCGGGGTTAACGAACTCGCTTCCATTGAATACGCCGTCGAACATCTCGGCGTCAGGCTCGTCGTAGTCCTCGGTCACACGCATTGCGGGGCAGTCGCGGCGGCTCTTGAGCCTACCGACGGTCACGCCCACGGCGGCAAACTTGAAGTTTTAATCAACGCCGTCAGAACCGGTATCGGTACGGCAAAGGACGCGGAGTGGGCGGAAATCGGCAACGCCCTCTACAGCGCGGAAAAAATCAAAACTCTGCCCTGCATCAAGGC
The DNA here is from genome assembly GCA_031261635.1 of Oscillospiraceae bacterium. GTDB lineage: Bacteria > Bacillota > Clostridia > Oscillospirales > Oscillospiraceae > JAISJH01. Next base: position 12,432 of record JAISJH010000100.1, on the reverse strand, counting down.
TCACGGTGCCGAAGTTGTTGCAGCCAGGTACGATATTGAGAGCGGGCTAATTTCCGAACTATAGGCTTTGCGGCGATAGCGGCGAGGATACCGCAGATAGCCCCGGCGAGGATATCGGCGGGGTAATGCGCCCCGAGATAGAGCCGCGAGAGCGCAATCACCGCCGCGAGTATCAGCCACTTCGGCTTGCCGTAGCGTTTAAGCGTCCAGGCGGCGGCGAAACCGCTCGCTGTGTGTCCCGAGGGGAACGAATAGCCCCCCGCGTCAGCCCAGCCACCGAATAAGAGCGTCAGTCCGGGTATAGCCTCATAGGGGCGTATCCGGGCTATAGCGTTTTTGAGGATTAGGTTTACCAGTACAGCGGATATGCAAAGCGAGATTACTATGGCGGCGGCGCAGCTTTTTTGCTTCTGCTTGAAGCCTTTTATAAACGCGATTACAAGCCATATCAGTCCGAACGTTCCGAGAAGCGATATTGCAAGCACCGCGCCGTCTATCGCGGCTATACCGCGAACGCTGTTTTGTATCCACAGCAGAAATTTTCCCTCGTTTTTTATTCCGTAGGTCAGGTAATACAAAACAGGCTGGTGAGCAAGATACACTATGAAGGCTTTGCGCCCTATCGCCGGGAAAACGGGGACTTTGCGCGTATAGAACCACTCCGGCATTTTGCCGCCCTGCACCTTGCCGCCAAACCACGCTCCCGCGAGGAAAACCCAGAGCCAGGGGAAAATAGGGAAGTAGTCCGCGCTGTAAAATTTTGGCGCGTAGACCCCGAATACCCACAGGTAGTCGCTTATTAAGCCCCCGAAGCGGAAAATCAACAGCGTAAACGCAAACAGTATGGCGTAAACGATTATCGGAATTTTAGCGAAAAATTTGCCGCACAGTCCGTAGAGTATCATCGCGACCGCGAGGAAGTGCAGTATCCCAAACCATATCGGCGCTCCCACGAGCCAGCCCGCGAGCGATACCGCTCCCGCGCCTACCGCTACGCCTATACCGCGCTTTATATTCGAGCGGCTATAGCGCGAACTGAATCCGGCAAGAGCAATGAACGTCCCCGCAAAAAGATAATGCAGAACGTCAAACACAGGGTTTGTAAAAAGCCACAGCGGCGCGCCGCGATACGCAACCAGGTCGTAAAACAAATGGTGGATAACCATAAGCACTACGGACAAGCCGCGAAGCGCGTCGATAAGCTCAATACGCGTTCGTTTGTTTTCTTTAGCCGGCACGGGTTTCTCCAATTGATAATTGACAATTGACAATTGATAATTAAACGTGTTTTGAAATATTGTGCAACATTCGGCGCACTGCGCCGGGGAAACCACCCCGCCGCTGCGGCGGCACCCCTCCACAGAGGGGATAGGGGGTTTGGACGCGGGGTACAACCCCCGCCGTTGCGACGGCACCCCCTTCGTGCGCGAAGGGGGCAGGGGCGGGACGTGGGTTACGGGCGGGGGAAGGCGGGTTTCACAAACCCGCCCCTAGGCAACCTTCGTCCAAACCCACGTCCTTATCCCCTCTGTGGTTCAGTTAACAGTTAGCAAATATCAGATATCAGAGACGAAGGTTTGGACGCGGGTTGCGCCCTGCGGGGGAACCCACCCCGCCGCCTGCGGGCGGCACTGAACCACCGTCTCTGATATTTGATATTTGATAACTGTTAACTGTTTCAAACGTTGAATCGGAAGTTTACCACGTCGCCGTCTTTCATAATGTACTCTTTGCCCTCTAAACGCACTAAGCCCTTTTCCTTTGCGGTCTGCATATCGCCGGAGGCTTTTAAGTCCTCGAAGGCTACTAGTTCCGCGCGTATGAAGCCGCGTTCTATGTCGGAGTGGATTTTTCCCGCCGCCTGGGGGGCTTTTGTGCCGTGTTTGATTGTCCAGGCGCGTACTTCGTCTTTGCCGGAAGTTAGAAAGGACATCAGACCTAGGAGGCTGTAGGAGCTTCGGAGCAGAGCGTACTGCCCGGTTTCTTTTATGCCGAGGTCCTCTAAAAACGGCTCGCGCTCCTCGGGGTCAAGCTCCTGCAATTCGCTTTCAAGTTTCGCGCAGATTGGTATTGCCGTCTGACCGTCGAAAGTGAGTTCTCCGTGAGCCTTGTAGCCGTCCTCATCGTAGTTTGCGACGTATATTATCGGCGCGCCGGTGAGAAGCTCCGGCACCTGTTCAGAGAATGTTCGCGCGGGTTTTTCTGCAGATAAGTGAGCTAATAACGCCGCTAAAGTATCAGCTTCAGCCTGATATTTTTTGTCACCTTTAGCGTTTTTCTTAGCGCGTTCGACGCGTTTTTCAACGCTCTCAATGTCTGATAGAAGCAGTTCCGTATTGAGGTTCACGATATTTTCAGTAGGGTCAGAGCCGTCGAAGCAGTTGACAATATGCACAAGCGCGTCGGCCTGCCGTAGCGCCGTGCGGTCGTTCGACAGCGGCAACACGAACTCAACGCTCGCGGGAGTGGTTTTTTTAGGCTCGTAGAGCGCGGAGAGCCAGTCGAGCCGCACGTCAGGCACCTTTACGGAGCCTAAGCCGCCGCTGCCGCCCTGCGCGGAGTTGCCCGTCAGCGCGGAAAACAGCGTTCTGCGCCCCGAACCGGGCAAACCGATTATTCCGAGTTTCATTAGATTTCCACCTCCACGGTAGGGAATATTGGGTTTTCGTCGTCTGTAGTGAGGTCAAATTCCTCCGGCAGTACGCCGTTATTGCAGAGGTAACGGAACACGTCGCCGTCCATTGTTTCGTTATCCTTAAGGTATTTAGCTGTTTCAGCGAGGATAGTGCCGTGTTCGCGCAGTATCGTTTCACAGCGGACGTAGCTCTCGTCGAGTATACGCTTGACCTCGGTGTCTATCTGCGTCGCTACGGCCTCCGAATAGGGCTTTGTCTGCGCGTAGTCGCGGCCTAGGAACACTTCGCTGTTCTCGGAGGTAAACGTTACGGGGCCTAAAAGCTCGCTCATACCGTAGCGCATAACCATATTACGCGCAATCTCACTCGCGCGTTGCAGGTCGTTTGACGCGCCCGTTGAGATGTCCTTTATCACAAGAGCCTCTGAAACCCTGCCGCCGAGAAGCGACACGATGCTGTCGTACATCTCATTGCGCGATTTGAAAGATTTATCCTCCGTAGGTCTGTACATCGTCATACCCGCCGCCTGACCGCGCGGGATAATAGAAATCTGGTGAACGGGGTCTGAATGTTCAAGCCAGAAGCTCGCGACTGCGTGACCCGCCTCGTGGAAGGCCGTAATTTTCCTGTCGCCCTCCGTGACGATACGGCTCTTTTTCGCGGGGCCGGCTATAACCTTAATCATTGCCTCCTCAACGTCCGACATACGGATAAGCGGGTTATTATTCCGCGCCGCGTGAAGCGCGGACTCGTTCATAAGGTTTTCAAGGTCGGCGGGAGTAAAGCCAATGGTAGACTGCGCGATTTTTTTCATCGACACGTCCTCGGCAAGCCGCTTATCTTTAGAATGGATACGCAAAATCTCCTCGCGCCCCTTGATATCCGGCAGACCAACATACACGGTACGGTCAAAACGCCCGGGGCGCAGTAAGGCTCTGTCCAAAATATCCTGCCTGTTAGTCGCCGCCATTACTATAACGCCCTCGTTGGTTCCGAAGCCGTCCATTTCTACCAATAACTGGTTTAGCGTCTGCTCGCGCTCGTCGTGGCCGCCGCCTAAACCCGCTCCGCGCTGACGCCCTACGGCGTCTATCTCGTCTATAAATATTATACTAGGCGACGACTTCTTAGCCTGCTCGAATAAATCGCGCACACGCGACGCTCCCACGCCTACATACAGCTCCACAAAATCCGAGCCGGAGATTGACAGGAACTGCACGTTTGCCTCACCCGCCACGGCCTTAGCCAGATACGTCTTACCCGTTCCGGGAGGTCCCACGAGCAGTACGCCGCTCGGTATCCTCGCCCCCATCTCAACGAAACGGCGCGGGTCTTTCAGGAACTCGACAATCTCTTTCAGTTCCTCTTTTTCCTCCTCCGCGCTCGCTACGTCGGCGAAGGTTATTTTCTTTTTATCGTCCTTGGCGTTGCGCGTTCGCGCCTTGCCGAACTTAAACTGTCCGCGCAGACCGCCGCCTCCGCCTTCGCCCCCGCCCCGGTTCATCATAAAAAACCAGAACCCGAGGAACACAACCGTAATCAGCAGATACGGCACAAACGTTAACCACCAGGGCATTTGCCAGCCCGGCGGGAAGTCGTAGTCCGAGATTATCCCCGCCTCGTACTGCGCCTCGTACAGCTCGTGCATATCCTCATAGAATAAATTCACGGAGTACAGTCGCTGCATTACCTCCGTATGCCCGTTATAGGGCTTACTCAAAGATAAATGCAGGGAATCTTCTGAAACCTTAAAATAAGTGACTTGTTCGTCAATGAAAAACTGCTTCAACTGGGCATACGAAATACTTTCCGGCTCGTTATTAGAAAGCAGGATAAAAACCGTAACCATAAGTATAATGAAAAGCAGAGCGTAGAAGCCAATATCACGCGGCCGCCCGACAGGGGTCTTATTTCCGTTATTGTTAGAGTTCAACTCGGTACTCCTTATTTTTTAGTTAGCAGATAGCAGATAGCAGTTAACAGTTATCAAATATCAAATATCAGAGACGTGGGTTTGGACGGGGGTTGCGGCACCCCCCGCGCCTGCTGGCGCTCCCCCCCTCTAAAGAGGGGGCTTTGGAGGGTTGGACGTAGGACGCGTCCTAATTATCAATTGTCAATTATCAATTGTCAATTGACAATGTGTACGGTGGGGAGGTTGCGCCATTTTTCCGCGCAGTCGAGGCCGTAGCCTACTACGAAGTAATCCTCTATCGCGAGGCCTGTGAAATCGGCGTTTACGTCAATTTCGCGGCGCGACGGTTTATCCAGCAGGGCGCAGTAGCGCAGCGTCTTAGGCGCTTGTGCCGCGAAATGGTCAAGGAGCCTCCGCGCCGTGTGGCCGGTGTCAATAAGCTCGTCAATAAGCAGTACGTCGCGCCCGGCTACGTCTATATCGCCGCTCACGGCCACGTCGCCGCCGGAAACCGTACCCTCCCCGTAGGACGAGGCGCGTATAAACGCCACCTCAACCGGGATTGTCAGCTCCCTAAGCAAATCCGCGAAAAAAACATAGCAACCGTTCAGTATACCGACGCAGAGAAGCTCACCGCTCACGCCGCCATACGCGGAGCTGACCTCAGCCCCGAGCCGCCGCACTGTTTCGCGCAAAATGTCCGCGCCGATTAGTTCGCGCCCCAGTTTCATAATCTCAATTCGCCTTTTCGTTCGTCAATAGTCAAATCACATTCTAACACATTACAAGCCAAAAGTCAAGCACGAACCCACGAAACCCTGTCGAATTTACACTTAAGACATATCTTACCCGATAAGGGCAGTTCCCATACGGCCTTTGAGCCGTTAAGAAGCTCAATAGCGGACAAAATTTGCTCGCGATAAAACGTTATTCCGAGCCGCTCCCCTTTGATTAAAAGCACTCTTGACAATAACGCCGTGTGAAGTTCCGCCAAGACCTTGCGGGAACTTTCGTCGATATACGGTTCCGCAAGCGAGCGCAAAAAACTATCGTCCGAGCGTTCCTGCTCCGTTTTGCCGAATACAGCCTTTGCGAACTGCGGGTTGATGTTGTTAATAAGCGGCATAATCCCGCTTCGGACAAAATTTCGCGTATAGACGGTATCGCTGTTGCTGTCGTCAGTGATGTTCGGAACGAAATATTTGTCGTTATAGCGCAAAATTTCAGCCTTAGAAACGCAGAGCAACGGTCGTATAAAACCCTCGCGAACCGGCGGTATGCCCTTCAGCCGCATTATAAAATTTTCGGCGTTGTCATCGGAGTGGTGCGCGAGCGCGATTGTCGAAAAACCGCTGTCAGCGAAAAAACCGTAGCGGAGTTTTCTTAGGGAATCCTCCGTGACGCGCTCTATCGCCGGGGCTTGTCCATTGATAAACTCAACCCCGCGCTCAAGACAATAATCCCGCACAAAGCCCTCGTCAGCGTCCGAAGCGTCGCCCCGAACCTTATGATTATAATGCAGAGCGGTAACGCCAAACCCGCGCTCTTTACCTAATCGCAAAAGCACATCAAGCAAGCACATAGAATCCGCGCCGCCGGACACGCCCACAGCCACCGCCCCGCCCGATGCCGGGAGCATACCATAAGTATCAGCATAACGCTCAATCGTCCGAAGCATATTTTCTCCTGTCGCGTATAATGAAGTATGAGGTTATAATTTGAATGTTTGAATACACGCTATAATAAACCCGTTTGTAAACCCTTCGTCCTTCGTCCCGGCGCAGTGCGCCGGGGCAGGGCGCACGCCCTGCCCGTCTTTGCGAAGCACCGGTAAGCCCGCGATACGTAGGACGTTACAGGTGCGAAGCAATCCAGTGCCGGGAGGACAACATACGTATCTGCGGACTGCGGCACTGGATTGCTTCGCGCCTAAACGTACTACGTATCGCAAGTGCGGCGGCGCTCGCAAAGACGGCGCACGGCGCCGGGACGTAGGACGGTGGACGGCGCACGGCGCCGGGAAACCACCCCGCCGCCTGCGGGCGGCACCCCTCCACAGAGGGGATAGGGACGATGGTTTGGACGTGGGTACGCCGCGCACGGCGCGGGGAACCACCCCGGCGCTACGCGGTGCGTTCCCTCCCAAGAGGGGAATTTACGGGGGAGGCTTCCGCAACTCCGCAACCCCGCAACCCCCGTCCAAACCTATTCCCCTCTTGGGAGGGGTGCCCCCGCAGGGGCGGGGTGGTCGTTCCCCCAATTTCGCGGGAACTCTATTATAAACACTACAACCCGGCGGGCGGGTTTGAAACCCGCCCCTACGGAATGGCGCAAAATTATAAGCCCGCGCAAAATATTATTAACAACTAACAAAACTAGTATAATCACCGCGGCAAAGGGGCAAAATCCCATTACAGGCAGTAGCCGAGTTTTCAAACTTATCGGAGCGTGACAATGGATATGGATAACGAACAGGCCGTCAAGCGCGGCGACATCTACTACGCGGATTTATCGCCCGTCGTCGGCAGCGAGCAGGGCGGTATGCGTCCGGTACTTATTATTCAGAATGATACCGGCAACAGACACAGCCCGACCGTAATAGCCGCCGCGATAACCTCTCAAATCAACAAGGCGCGCTTGCCGACCCATATTGAGTTAGGCGCGCGAAGCTACGGCCTCTCAAAGGACTCGGTGGTGCTATTAGAACAGATACGCACAATAGACAAACGCAGGCTTCGCGAACATATGGGGCGCATTGACGAGCCGCTTATGAACCGCGTAAATAACGCGATAGCGGTAAGCTTCGGACTGTAAGGGGCGGGGTTTGCAACCCGCCCCTGCGTTCCTCCGTCTAGTTCAATATATCGAAGCGCTCGACGTTCTCGTCCCATTTGTCGTCACCCTCGAAATATGTGTAGCTGTCGGGGACTTTGCCTACTATCAGTACGTCGGATACTACCATAGTCGTTGTCACGGTCGTTTCCTCCGCCTTGCCCGGGACGAGTACCTTTATCGCTACCGATATTGTCACAAGCACCTCGTGGTGCGTCTGGTTTATCCCCGCCGTTGTGAAGCGGTTTGCGAAGGCCGTTTCCACCGTGTTTACCAGTATGTACTTTACGCGGATACCCGGCCCCTTGTCTGACAGCAGGTGCGAGTTGAACAGGTCGCCTATTGGGATTGATATGCCCGTTTCGCCGTCCGCGGTTACGGCGTCGATTACGTCCGCGGCTATGGCCGCCTTAAGCGCGTTGACCGTCCGCATATTCGTCATAAGCGCGGATACCTGTCCGTCGCCGTTTTTGTCGAGCGTTATGATATCGCTGTAGTCAAGCTCGCCGTTAGCCATTCTCAGCGCGAGGGCGCGGTTAACCGTAGCCGTGACCTTGTTAGAAGCTTCCGAAGCCGCCATTTCACGCGCGATAGTGGTTAAGCGACCGTAAACAAGCAGCCATATAACAAGCGCGGCGGCGGGAATGATAATAAACAGCGGAAGCCTAAAGCCACGCCCCCTGAAACGTCTACGCATAACAGTTCACCTCTGAATGTTATGTATTCGCAAGGTGCCTGTACTTATGCGTGGAATATGTGGGGCTTGCGGCACCCCCCGCCTCTGCGGGCGGCACGTGCGCTCTCTAAAGAGGGGGGCTTTGGAGAGTTTGGACGTAGGGTGCGGGAGTATACTGCGGGTTGCACCAGCCGTGTAGGGGCAACGCACCTCGCCTCGCCCGGATTGCGTCCCGGCGCCGTGCGCCGTCTTTGCGAGCGCCGCCGCACTTACGATACGTAGGACGTATAGGCGCGAAGCAATCCAGTGCCGGGCGCGTAACATACGTATCTACGGACTGCGGCACTGGATTGCTTCGTGCCTATACATTGTACGTATCGCAAGCCTTGCGGCACTTCGCAATGACGGGCTCTTGAATTGTTACCTTTTGAATATGCGCTCAAAACCCGCACCCTACGTGTGCGACCCCTCCAAAGCCCCCCTCTTTAGAGAGCGCACGTGCCTCCGCAGAGGCGGGGGGTGCCTTGCGCGGCGCAATCCGGGCGAGGCGAGGTGCGTTGCCCCTACAGAGGCGGGTGCAACCCGCAGGGTGCCTCCGCAAGCCCCAATCTTACCGCCCGAAGGTTATTTGATTTATCACGCTTTGCAGATACTCCTGCTTGCCGCTGCCAGGTAGGGGCGGCTCGCCTTGTTTTAGGGCGTAGTCGGAGAGTTTTTCCAGGTTTGCTTTGCCCATTCGTATGTCGAGGCCTATTCCGCTGTCCCAGGAGCCGTAACGTTCGCCGTGTCCCTCGACCGAGAGTACGCCCACGCGGCCGTCGTCCCATATTTTTATCGCGTTTTCGAGACCCAGCGCGAACGCGTCCATTGACAGTATAAAGCCGTGGAACATATCCTCGTAGCTATTGCTCGGGCGGCGGTTTTTCGCGTCAAAGTTCAGCCCGCCCCAGTTAAAACCTCCGGCGCGGAGAACCTCGTACATACACTCCGTGGTATCGTACACGCTGTAGGCAAACTCGTCGGTATCCCAGCCGAGGTGCGGGTCGCCTGTATTAGCGTCGATACTGCCGAGCATATTATTGTCGGCGGCAACGCGAAGCTCGTGGCGGAACGTGTGTCCGGCAAGCGTTGCGTGGTTTGCCTCGATATTGAGCTTGAAATCCGCGTCAAGCCCGTATTTCCGCAAAAAGCCTATAGCGGTTTCAGCGTCGTAGTCGTACTGGTGCTTCATAGGCTCTTTAGGCTTAGGCTCAATGTAAAACTGTCCGTTAAAGCCTATTTTACGCGCGTAATCGACCGCCATACGCATTAGACGCGCAACGTTATCGCGCTCGAGCGCCATATCGGTGTTCCAGAGCGTTTCGTAGCCCTCGCGCCCGCCCCAGAATACGAAGCCGCCTACATAGCTGTTCTCGCCGCCCTGCGTGAAGCGGTACATTATATCAAGCGTTTTCTTGACATTAGCGGCGGCGCGGGCGAATACGTCCGCCGAATTGCTCGAACCCGCCCCGTTCATAAAGCGCGGGTTGTTTGTGAGGTTAGTCGTACCCCAGAGGCATTTTATGCCCGTAGCGTCCATTTTCCCCTTGATATAAGCCGCAATCTCGTCAAGGTTTTTATTCTGCTCGGCAAGCGTATCAGCTTCGGCGATTAAATCAAGGTCGTGGAAGCAAAAATAATCAATCCCGAGCTTCTGCATAAACTCGAAACCCGCGTCCGCGCGGGCCTTTGCAATCTCCATAGGCGTAGTGCCGCCGAAGGATTTATCAATCGTGGCGCGGCCGAACATATCCGTCCCCCCCGCCGTTAGGTTATGCCACCACGCCATTGCAAACTTAAGATGTTCGCGCATAGTCTTGCCGCGAATGACTTTATCAGCGTCGTAAAACTTGAAAGCAAAGGGGTTAGTTGATTTAGCCCCCTCGTATTTTATTACCGGTACGTTTGGAAACATAGTCACCTCCGTTTTATTTAGTTAGCAGTTAGCAAATATCAAATATCAGAGACGGGGTTATGTCAATTGACAATTGATAATTGATAATTGACAATTACGGGGGTTTGGACGTGGGTTGCGTCCGCGCACGGCGCGGGAAACCACCCCGGCTCTGCGGAGCCACCCCTCCACAGAGGGGATAGGGGTTGGACGGGGTTGCGGCACCCCCCGCCTCTGCGGAGGCACGTGCGCTCTCTAAAGAGGGAGGCTTTGGAGGGGGCGCACACGGGAGATGCGGGGTGCAACCCTCGTCCAAACCCACGTCCTTATCCCCTCTGTGGAGGGGTGCCGCCCGCAGGCGGCGGGGTGGTTTCCCCGCCGCAGCGGACGCAACCCACGTCCACCGTCCCGGCGCATTGCGCCGGGACAGGGCAGGGCTTCGCCCTGCCCGTCTTTGCGAAGCCGCCACCGCACTTGCGATACGTACCTATGATATGCGGCGAAGCAATCCAGGGTTGACGTAGACACCTACGATACGCAAGGACGTATGTTGTCCCCCCGGCACTGGATTGCTTCGCACCTGTAACATTGTACGTATCGCAAGCTTACCGGTGCTTCGCAAAGACGGCGCACGGCGCCGGGACGCAGGCGGGACGGGGTTACGCCGCGTAACCCCCGTCCAAACCCCTCGTCTCTGATATTTGATATTTGATATTTGATATCTGAATCAATTTCCGTATTTTCCCGCGAGATAGATATACGTCCCGCTACTCCACGCGCTCCAGAACAGACCCTTTTCGCCGAAGGCTGTTAGGCTTCTGTCCTCTTTGCCTGTCAGGGCGTTGTGGATATGGAAGAAGCCCGTGTCGCGCTGCATCGCGCAGTAGGCGCGGCTGACTTTTTTCGCGAGGTCGGCGCGTCCGCAGGCTTCGAGGGCTATCGCGAGCCAGAAGCTAGAGGGTGTGATAACGCTGCCCTGCGTAAAACCGTGGAAAAAGTAGTCGCTGTCAAGCGTTTCCGTGGCTAAACCGTAGGGGGTGTCAAAGCCGCCTTTAGCGAACATAAATTCTATAGATTTGTCAACGACTTCCTTCGGCAAACGGTCGCCGAGAAGCAGGGGGAAAAACAGCGAGATTGTATGCGAGTCGGATTTGTCGCCTGTCTTGGCGTTGTAGGCAAACCACTCCGTACCGTTCCAGAATTTTTCTACTATCTTGCCCGTAAGAACTTTAGCGTCCGCTTCAAGTTTTGCGAGAACCGCCTCGTCTTTGCCGATTAGACGCCCGAATTTTGCTAAGGCCTCCATTTGCAGCACCAGCAGGGCGTTGAGGTCGGGGGAAGCGTTCGGGAAACCTACGTTGAAACTCGGGGAATCCTCCCAGCCTGTTTCGAGGATATTCGCGAACTCCGCTACTCCGTCGCCGTCCGTGTCGTGAGTGGTGAACCAGAAGTCAGTCCATTTTTTGAGACCCTCCCAGACCCACTCTTTTTCCTTTTGCTCGAACTGCGTAACGTCGATTAGCTTCATAAGCTCGAGCAGGGCTATACCGTGAACCGGGGGTTTCAGTCCGAAGCTCGGCACGTCCTCAAAGGTTAAGCTGTCGGTGAGTTTGCCGTCCTCGGACATATGCTCAAAGGCGGAGCAGAAAATATCCCAGGCAATTGCGGGGGTTTTGGCGTGTACGATAGCCTGTAGCGGCTGCTGCCATACGAACGCGCCCTCAAAGATTGAGTGTATCATCTTGACCATTCGCCGCTTATACGCGCTCTCGCCGTCCGGCGTAACGGTCATCTGCCAGTTCTGCCACAGAGCCTGTAAACGCTGCGGCTCAAACTCCGCGGGGAGCTTCGGGCAGATTTGCTCGACGTACTCGTCAAAGTCCGCGGTTACGCTCGCAAGACCCTCCGCGTAAGTCGGGTACGAAGCGCGAACTTTGGGTTCGCCCTTAAAGAAATCCTCAAACGCAATCAGCAACTCGCCGTTCGCCGGGCGAAGCTCGGTATAGTCGGCGTTCTGCACAAGCGTTCCCTTAAGCGGCGCGGCCTGAACTTTAGACGTGCGGAAATCAAACACCGTACTCGCAAGCGGCGCGGGTGCCGGGACGGGCGTAGCGTCCAGATTGAAAAACGACATAGGCTTCGGGATTGACATTCTCAAAGCCGCGTCGCCCTTGCCCTTTGCAAGCACGAGCTTTGTCTCGGCAATCACAAACGCCACTTCGCCGTATTTCGATTTGAGCGTAATCTCATACGGCGTGGTTTCAATCGAGTACGGCACGGGGTGTCCGCCGTGTACGAGCTGGAATTTCAAAATGCGGAAACCGTTGTTCGCGTTGAAATCCATCATACCCTCGATTTTGATACGGCTCGAACAGAGCCAGAGGTTGCACTTGCCGTAAAGGTCCTCGCCGTAATTGTCATTAGCAAAGGCAAGAAACGA